>JBBQSE010000041.1:0-29945 GCA_038214195.1 Planctomycetales bacterium | reverse complement strand
CGCGAGGTCAGCCCCCTCATCCGGCCTGTCGGCCACCTTCTCCCCCTTGTCAGGGGGAGAAGGGACATGGATAACGTTGCCTTTGAAAGTACCCCAGTCTGCACCGCGTGAGGTATAAGGATCGATCGGTAAATAAGCGGGACAAACCTCCATCGTTTGTTTCACAAACACCTCCGGCTTCGCCCAGGCATCCAGCCAGCGAGCGAGAACAAGGAGAGACCAGATCAACTGACCATGTCGTCCGACGCCACGGCAGTGCGATTCAAATAACCTCCGTGCGTAACTCACATTGATATATTGAGCGATCGCGCCGCCGGGATTCAGGACATGAGTTTCGACCTGATCGCGCAGGGAACTTCGCAGCCACTGATCGATGGGCAGTTCAAAACCCTGTTTGCGACGGTTGACGAGATCCTTCGGCAGCCTCGCTTCAAACAGTTGTTTCAGAATCCACTTTTTCGAACCGCTGCGAATTTTGAATTCAGACGGCATCGAAGCCGCCAATTCCATGAGTTTCCAGTCGATCAGCGGAGGACGGACCTCCAATCCAAACCCCATACTGGCACGATCGACCTTCGTCAGAAAGTCATCCGGAAGCAGCACGTTTGTATCCGCAGAGAGCATTCCGCTTAACGCATCGCGGTGTCCATGCTGAAACGCGCTGATGATGGACTCTTCCGGTCGATGCCCGTTGAGCGATGTGGCGAAGTCTTTGGTCAGCAATTGTTGACGCATGGCCAGTCGGCAGACAGACAGCGTGTTCGCATAGGCTTCGGCGGGATTGCAGGACAAGTTTTGCAGGAGTGTTTTCAGGCGCAGCGGGCGGGGCAGCCAATCGGCTTTCGGCCAGACAGCGGCCATTGGTTTCAAGACGAGCGAACGAATCATCGCCGGAATATGGTTACGAATTTCAGACTCTTGCAAATCGTGCGAGTACCGCGAATAGCCACCGAACAGTTCGTCACCGCCGTCGCCGGACAGCACGACTTTCACATGCCGCGCGGCGAGTCGCGAGACTGCCATCGTGGGGATCGCCGACGCGTCGGCGAAAGGTTCGTCATAGAGAAACACGAGATCATCGAGATCGCGCGCGGCTTCCGGTGTGACGATTTCTTCCGTGTGGCGGCATCCGAAATGCCTGGCGACTTCACGCGCGTGCGGCAGTTCGCTAAATTCGGCTTCGTGGAATCCGATCGAAAACGTCTGCACAGGGTCTGATCGCAGTCCGGCCATCAGCGCGACGATGGAACTGCTGTCGAGTCCCCCGCTCAGAAACGCTCCCACCGGAACGTCCGCAACCAGGTGAGCCGATACGCTTTCACGAAGAGCCGCATCGATTCGCTGCTTCCATTCGTCCGCCGACGCCCGGTCTTCATGATCAAACGACAACTGCCAGTAGCGTTTTGGTGATCCGTGAAAATCGCCGTACGAAATTGTCAGATGATGCGCTGCGGGAAGCTTAGAGACGCGATCAAAAATACTTCGCTGTCCGGGGATGAAGCCGAACGTGAGATAGTCTTCAATCGCGGCGGGATCGATTGTTCGGTCGATGTTCGGATGGGCCAGCACGGCTTTCAGTTCAGACCCGAAGACCAGCTTTTCGTTGTCGCGATAAACAAAAAGCGGCTTCTGCCCAAGATGATCGCGTGCCAGTAACAGTTCGCGCCGCCGCGCATCCCAAATGGCAAAGGCAAACATTCCGCGCAGATGAGTGCAAAGTCCCGCGCCATGTTCTTCGTACAGATGCACGAGAACTTCGGTGTCGGAATTCGTGCGAAAGACGTGACCACGAGTTTCCAGCTGATGACGTAGTTCCCGGTAGTTATAGATCTCGCCGTTGAACACGACGTGAATGGATTCGTCCTCGTTGGACAGTGGCTGCCGACCACCTTCAAGGTCAATGATCGCCAGTCGCCGGTGCACCAGCCCGATCGGCCCGGCGCGAAATGTGCCCTCGCCGTCCGGACCTCGGTGCGCAATTGCATTTCCCATATCGGTCAGGAACGACTCGCTCACCGATCGTCCGGAATCCGCGTAAAGAACACCTGCGATACCACACATGACAGACTAAATTCCCTAATTGTGAGCCGCAGGGCGCTAGCCGCGGGTGTTTGCCAGTGCGTTTCAAACAGTCACCGGCGGCTAGCGCCTTGCCGCTCACTAAATAACCAGTCCCCTGGAACGCGGTAATTCCGCCTCTGCAAAGTTAGGTCACGACCGGCGGCTGCGCAGGGTTTTCACGGTTTTGGTGTTCCAAAAATGGAACAATCGTGCAGCATGGACCGCATTGTTGCTGTTTGGCAACACGCCGGACTAATTCAGGACAAGCGGACGATCGCTGCGATCAGTGTGTGGTGAACCGGTACCGATCGTATCGCGCCAATCCGCTGATTGCGGCGATGCATTGGCCGAGGTGACATGGAATTCTTCGCCGATACCGCCATCGATCGAAGCCTGCGGTTCGGTTGAGTATGCAGCTAACTCATGCATGTCGTCGGTGGAGCCAACTTCCACTTCGCTCAAGGAATTGGGCATCGCTGCACGGGCCGATGCAGATTCATTGGCGATTCTGTACTGGATCGTAATTGACCCCGCGCCGATCAGGACCACGTAGTAGGGAATCTCCAGGGCCTCAAGACTCACAAATTGTGCTGCCACCATGTATCCCACCAGAGAGGCGATCGTCATGCGGGCAGAGTCGGCGAACCAGGCATCGGGATCAGATTTTGTGCGCTGGAGCAACAACCAGGACTGCCAGATCGCCGTGAGGAAAAATCCCATGTACATCAGGATCCCCGGAATACCCAGCTCGACCGCAGTCTGTACCCACAGACTGTGCGCTTCTTTTCCCGCAGGCCAGCCGAATTCGTGGGCGTGGAGTGGCCAGTGGTCCGGCCCACAGCCCATGATCGGGTCCCGGGCAAGCAACGTCGCGCAGTCGCGCCAGAGGTCAAGTCGACTTTGGGCGGACGCTTCGCGGACACCGTCTTTCTGAGCGAATGAGTCAAAGAAACGATCACGCACCTGCGGCCCGGCGAGGATTACGGCCATCAGAATACCGATGGCGTAGACTGAGTAATGCAGCGTTGTCTTGCGAATAATGAAGAATGAAACTCCAAAGAAGATAACCGTCGCCAGCATCGCACCGCGGGAGAAGGAAAACAGGATCGCATGGCCGATGAAGGCCGCGCAGGCGGTGATGATAAAGCGTCGCAGGTAGCTGGTTTCGTAAAAGAACAGGAAGAAGGCGACACCCAGCGTGGTCACAAGTCCGATCGCCATCGAGTTATTGTCGAGTCCCGCGAAGCCGATTTCCCACAGGTAGTTGAATCCGCTGAAGTAATAGCTGTTCAATTCAAACGCGACGTATCCTTCGCAAACCACGATGACCCACGCCAATTTGCGAAGGTCAGCAGCGGTCCTGACGGTCGTAATGCCTACCAGAAACGGCAGCAGAATCTTGGCCTGCTGTTCCACGTAAAACCACGCATGCCCGGGACTATCGGCGCGAAACGACAGGAAGACGCTCCACAGCCAGTAGCCCACAAACAGCATGGTGATTCGCCGTGACGGTCCCAGGTTCCAGTTTCCGCAGCAGCGGATGAACCAGTTGAGCAGCATGGCGCTGGCGACGAAAAAACTGAACCGGCCTCCGGTGATGTGGCTGCTCCAGAGACTGTCCGGACGCAGAATGGCCAGCGCGACGTACACCAAAAACCCGTTGTACGGATTGATGAATGACGCCGAGATGCCCAGTCCCGTGAGCAGCCAGGTAAATATCAGTCCCTTCACGCCGATTCCTCGCGGTTATGATTCGCAGCAAACTGAGAAGTGTGACCATACAGGAAAACTGCATGCATGCACGGAACCCCAGTCGATGTGGGAAAGATGCAGCACATGTTCCAAAGAGGCGGCATTCTTATGTTCGACCAGCTGCGGAAACAATGCATTCGGTGCGGCGTAAATCAATTGAGCCGATTGGCTGGACTATTCTGATTCTGCGGGTTTAGCGCTGTTTTGAGCCAGGTTTTATCGGCAAAACGTGCCAGAACCCAGATAAGGGCGTTCATCGACACTTGCACGTCGGCGTGGGTGGGCTGGCCTCCGTCGAGACGTTCTAAGCCAGTCGCAGTCAGCCGGACGGTCCACTTTTCATCAGTAGCAAACTGATTGACGCGATCCTGGACGCGCCGTGTCCATGCAATCCCGTAGAGACTTCCAAACAACTCCCAAACGACCGACACGCGTTCCAGCCTCGTCGGCGCTGCGCGAAGCTGAGCGTAACGTCTTTCCAGATTTCGCCAGGCGACGGATAAGGCGGCGAGAATCAGAATCGCTCCCCCCGCCGCGACCGAAGACTCCGCAGCAGCCAGACGTGTCGAGGGTGCCAGCAACAGCAGTATGCCGGAAGAATAAAGCAGGGCAAAACCGGCAGAACTCGTCCCAAGCATAGTCCCCGCACTCATGATCAAAACCACGACAGTGCCCATAATCCCCGGTCCACTGAGTTCCAGGGGAGATCGCCAATGGCTGCCGGACAACTGACTCAATGCCGGCCATTGCAGCACGGCGACCATTGGCAAAACGACAAACCAGTGCCATGCTGCAATTCCAGGACGTCGGGCACCGAGCGTCGTGACGAGTGGCGTCAACAGCATGGTGGCGGAGAAGTAGGTCACCGCCGAAACAACCGCACGGCTGAAGTTCAGCGGCGGCAATGAGAGGATTGTCTGAAAAACAAGCGTCAACAGCGCGACGACCATCCAACTCCACGACTGGCAAACCGTCCAGTCATTCAAAGACCTGCGGATGAGAAACGCCAGTCGAACAGCGGCGAGTGAAGCGGCGAGTGATGTCAGCCAGAGCAGGGTGGACATTTTGAAAAAGACCAGGCGCGAAATGCGAGCGTCGCGGAACTTGAGTTAAATTTTTGCCGATCGTCACATCGTCGTGAAGAGGCGAGGCAATACCACTTCTGCAGATTCTCTGAAATACACCAATGTTTCCGAGCGAACTCATCCGATCAACTATTGGGGTAGATCCTGTCGCGGCGCGATTGGCGATGGAATCTTAGAAATCAATTGTCGGGTTCATTCGGGATTCGCGGTCGAGGCTGACAGCGAACTGACACACTGCGGTTTATTCCGCAGGGCGAACATCGATCCTGTACTGCTAGCTTGTTCAAAGCGGTCTCGATTAAAGGGGGAGATGCAGATGAAATTCAGTAGGCCGCTCGTGCTGCTTCTGGGAGGTATTCTGTCGGCGTCCAGCCTTGGTTGCGCTGCAATCACTGCCGTCGTCAGCGATTCACGCCCGGCGCATCGAGAGAATCGGAGCGATGCAGATCGACTTGTGGCAATCGGACGCGTCTTCGAAAATCAGGGACGCTACGATAGAGCTGAAGTTCTCTATCGCAAAGCTCAGAAGTTGAATCCTCAGGATGCATCGATCAGAAGTCAGTTGCAGCAACTGGCCGCGCGCCGGAAAGAGAAACAGTTTGGTCCGTCGGGTGCAGCCGAGGCAATTGCTCTGGCAGACGCCGTCCGACCGCCTGAGCATAAGGCTGCACTGCGGCAAACGGCGGACGTTTCGAAAACCGGTGAGAGATCGCTGGTCGCCGCAACGGTGCAACCAGCCGCCCCAACGGTGAAACCGACCGCCGCATCTGTGGAAACGGCCGCGTATCTGCCAGTGGTTGCCACCAGGCAATCGGATGCCCTGCCAAAGGCCGCTGTTGCAACGGCGGCGCATGCGGCGACCCCCGAAGAGACGCGGGCCGTGCCGCCGACGGCTGACATTAAGGAAATAGCCGTACCACTGATTCAGGCGAAAGCGATCTCGGAAACAGATTCGCAGACCGTCACAGCAATGACAAACTCAGTCTTCGAGAAGAGTTCTTCCGGACAATGGAAGGCGGCAGATCAGGGTTTCGCGGAAGACGATTTTCCCGAGGTCGCCTTTGCGGAAAACATCGTTACACGGCCGGATTTGGACGATGCCCCCGGACAGCATTCTGCGCCACAAATCAAAATTGAGCCGCAGATTACTCGCTTATCCGCTTCGACCGAAGGTTCGCCCGAGAATGTTCGTGATCGCGTTACGACTGAAGGCGTCATGGTCGCGTTGGAGTGCCCCGAGCAGCACGTCGAACTGTTGCTGGCCGCACTCGCAAATGGAGCAGACACAGAAACGCGGTCGCTGGCAGCGACATTGCTGGGTGACTGCGACCCGGGCAACGTGAAAGTTCGTGATGCCCTGAATCATCAACATGAACTGCAGTCTCCTCCTGCTCTGCTGCTGGCCGTCTGCGATTCACAGATTGAGCGTGGTGAATCCAGTCAGGCAACTGTCAACAGCCTGATTCGGCTATGCACCAAATTCAGCCGTGAAACGCAAATTCAGGCAGTGGCTCAATTGCGAAACTTTTCCGGCACACGATACGAATCACTTTGCGTCGGGACACTTAGTGGCCTGCTGAGTGACGACGAGCCATCTGTCCGGGCGGCGGCAGCAGTGACGCTGGGTGACTTCAGCGGACTTGACAGCGAAATCATAGAGCGGTTGCGGGAGCTGACCGCAAATGGCGCAAATCAGAACGTCCGCGAAGCGGCTGAATTGGCGCTGGCTCGTCAGTAGCCCGCGTCTGCGAAGGATCGTCACAAGGTCACAATGGAATTCGAACAGGTCCGCATCGATAACGGACAAGAGACCAAATTTGAAATTGTCGGCAACTTCGCCTGGAAGTTCCGGGTCCGCTGATGCAGTACGGAGACTGAAGAAATGATCAGAAAACTAACACTTGCTGGCTTATCGGCACTTCTGTTCACGGCAGCAGGATGCAACTCGTTTTCAGACATGTGCCTTGAAAAAGAAATGGAATGCCGCGATACCATCCTGGCTCACAAAGCCTGGAGCCATTGGTCATGGTGTTACGATGAATTAAATCATCCTCATCACTTTGCAATGGGCTTCCGTGCCGGATACCGGAACATCCTTGGTGGAGGCAAGGGCTGCCAGCCAACGTTGCCTCCAAGGTTGTACTGGAAGCCGTGCTATCAAACGCCGGAAGGACAGTGCAAGACGCAGGCATGGTTTGATGGATTCTCTCACGGGGCCCTGGCTGCTCAGCAGGATGGCTACGGCAACATGCAAACGATTCCACTGTCGTCACAGGCACGGCAGAATTTCTTAACGGCCAGTATGCCGGCTTCCAACGCCTGCTTCGCTGAAGCCGGGGAGGCTGCCGATCCCACTCAGGACAGCCTGCTGGAGATGCCGGGACCGCACACCGACGAAGGCGCTCCACTGACTTTGCCCAGGGGGCAAGCGATCGAAGGGGCTAAATCAGGCTCGTACGAGTCAATTCCTCGACCGTACGATGACAAATAGTTCGGCCACTTGATAAAGCGGCAAATTACTTCCCAAACTCTGGTCTTTCATCGTCCTCAATTCACAAAAACATTCGTTCGAACCTGACGCGGTATGGCTGTTTCAACACCCGATTCGGGTTCACGGAGGATGCTCAAATGTCAAAGAAGTTGTTGGTCATGAATATTCGGCCTCACGTCCTGTCCGCAGTCGCGGCGCGTCCGACGACAACTGTCGCCGCACTGGCCCTGATCTGCTCGTTTCTGACGGGCTGTAACACAATCAACGCGATTCCGGTCTGGCGCGTTCCAGGAGAAATCCTGGCCGCAGAACGGAAAAACGACTTCATCGACATCTCACTGCTCCGACTACGACAGGATCCCCCGGAAGTTTACCTGCTGGGCCCTAAAGACGTGCTGGGTGTTTATGTAAAGGGCGTCCTCGGGAATGAAGAAGAACTTCCGCCCGTTCATTTCCCCGAAGACTCCAATCGAGCTCCCGCAATCGGGTATCCGGTTCCGGTCCGCGAAGACGGTACATTGGCCCTGCCGATTGTGGATCCGATTAAAGTAGAAGGCATGTCTCTGGTCGAAGCCACGCAGGCGGTGCGCAACGCCTACACCTATCCAAGGCAAATCATCAAAGAAGGCGAAGAGCAAATCATCGTGACGCTGATTCAGGAACGCAAGATCCGCGTGCAGGTGATTCGTGAAGAATCAGGTGGCGTCGCTGACGTCGGTAAACGCGGAACCGGTCACCTCGTCGATCTTCCAGCATACCAAAACGACCTGCTGCATGCTCTGAACGAAACCGGCGGCATGCCGGGTACAGACGCGAAAAATGAAGTCCTGATCTACCGCGGGATGTACGAGGACAGTCTGAGCGCCGACACGATTCTGAACGACCTCTGCCAGTCTCAATGTCCGGATCAGTGTGTGGATCCCTGCTTCTGTGACGAACGTCCAATTCCGGATCCACCCTATGTCACTCGCATCCCGCTCCGATACCACCCTTCGAAGCCCCCAACATTCACCAAAGAAGATATTATTCTGCACGAAGGCGACATTGTGATCATTCGAAGTCGTGACAAAGAAACATTCTTCACGGGTGGTTTGCTGCCTGGCGGTGAGCACCCATTGCCACGCGACAAGGATCTCGACATCATCGGTGCCATCGCGATTGCAAAGGGACCGCTCGGGAATGGGATGAATGGTATTTCTGCCATTGGTGGCAGCGGTGGTGGTGGTGGTGGCGGTGGCGGATTTGGTGGTGGCGGTGGTGGCGGTCGACAGGCCTGCCCGCCTACAGAAGCCATCATCGTCCGGGACCTGCCTTGCGGAGGTTCCATTGCCATAAAAGTTGATCTGAAGCGGGCACTGGAGAATCGATCAGAACGAATTCTGATCAAACCCGGTGACATGATCATCCTGCGGTATACTCTGTGTGAGGAAATTACGAACACGGCCCTGAGCCTGTTCCAGATCAACTACCTCCTCGGCAGTGGCCTGAATCGCTGATCGGTCTTTGAACAGGCAACTCAGGCACAAGCAGAATCAATACACAGCCGACCGGTCAGCCACAATGGCTTATCGGTCGGCTTTTCTTGTGGTCCCGGCATCAGAATCGCAACAGTCTGGACCAGAGCAGACCGAACGGCACAAAGAAGATGGCTGCAATCAATATGCCATTCAGGCGACGGCGTTGCTGCGCCGAGGCTGTCAGTTCATTCCGGCTGATACGAGACAGTGTGTGCGCCGCCACGAAAAACGCGTAGAGGGCAAATGGCGGAAACATGAATGACAGGATCAGTGATCGAAAGGCGCGAACGATCTCAACGTCTGTTGCCGGATTGGACGCCGCTTCGACAACAGTGCCCTCAATCGGCGGCGCGTAGGGGTTGGGATTTAGTTCGGGAAGAGAGTGAACTGGATCAGCAGCGGTCGGCAACGCTTGCGCCGTCGTTTCAGGCTCGAAAGGACGATCATCTTCTGCCGACCAGGTCTTGCTGCAGGACCAGCATGCGTCGAATTCGCGTCCATTGATTTCGCCACAGCCGGAACACACCCAGTCCGTTCTCTGCAAATCATTCGCCCTGGACGCAGTTTCGGCCAGAATCCTGTTTGCCTCATCCAGACTCCGTCGAGGCACAACGAGTTCGACTTTTTGTACGGCGAGCCCATAGCTGAGTCCTTCGGCAGCATTGTCGCCGATAATGTGAGCGTCGATCCCATGTGACTCCAGGAGTGCTGCATCAACGGCGGCTTCAACACTTCGAGAATAGAGCCGAATCGGGACTGGATCATCGCCAGGATTCTGTGCCTGGTGTTGCGGATCCGAGCTGAATATTGGCATAGTTCGCTTCTTCTGGATTGCACGTTGCTGAAGTTTTCGTTCTCCCGTCAGACTGGCAAAAGTCCGAATGCGGCCTCAGGGCGATTCGACAAATCACAGATCCGAAAGTTGAATTGCTCCGGTGGCCAGTCGTTGAATCAATTCATCCTGATCCAGCGCCTGCAACGGACTGATTTCGACTGGCTGATCTTGATCTGCTGTGTGTCCCGCCGCCGACAGCCATTCCCGACCGATTCGCGACAACGCCGCGCGGCACGTCTCCGGTGAATCGGCCCCGTCTCGATTCTTGACAGGATGAAACTCGCGCGCCCGATCGCCTTCAACAATCAGCGTTCGCTCTGCGATTGGCAGCGCGTCAAAGATAAAGCGTTCCAGCTTGATCGCGTTAGGCTTCTTCGGATCATCCGGTGCGACGGCGATTCCCTGTTCGTCAATGTACGGGACGTTCTTTCGGGCGATATGCAGTGGCAGGGTGTCCGCGTTCTCGGCAAGGTAATTCAGAAACTCCCGATCGAAGACATGCATTGCCGTATTGCCAGCCCAGAAAATCCAGTCGCCCGACGTGTCGCAGCGGGCGGCCTGATCGGGGGACAGCTCACTGTATTCCACAATCTCAAGATGGCCGTTGATATCGACAAGGACGCCCATGCGTTCGGTAGGGCTCACCTTGCGCACAACATTGGTCGTCATTTGAGAACCGTGTTCGGCATGAAAGCCGATCAATGCCGGATCGCACAGGATGGCCGCCGGGTTGTCAACCTGATGATAGTACAGGTGCCGGACATCCCGCTCAGCAAGCAAATCCAGCAGACCCGCAGACTTGAGCGCTGCAACAAGTCCGCCATGTCCATCGGGCGACAGCGCCAATTCGTGACTGCTGCTCATCAGAATCCGCCCGGTGACAGCATCGAGGGCGGGAAAGCTTCCCTGCTGAAACAGGTGGACGGTCTCCGCTCCCAGCCCAAAGTAGTCTTGCTGTTGCAGGAACGTGAGTGTCTCCGCGTGAGTGGCGTCACTGGTCATGATGAGCCACGGAATCGTAGCCTGATGGCATCGCCGTCGAGCCAGGATTTGTTCCGCAAAAATCTGAAACAACGTGCGGTCAGACTTTGGCCCAATGGGAAACATTCCCTTCGGATGTTCAAAACCCAGGCGACTTCCCTGTCCTCCCGCCACCGTGATCACCGCGACCTTGCCCGCCTGCAACTCGCGTGCTCCCAAATCCGCAGCCCGCTTCCACTGTTCCAGTTCACTTACAATCTGCGGTTGCCGAATCACAAGCCCAGGACTTCGCGCTGCTTCGATTCGGGCTTGCGCATCCAGTGGCGATTCGTCGCTGAATGATGATTGCCAGATTTCATTCAGCATTCCCGGATTGATCTGGGCAAGCTGACGCAACAGCGAGTCCCGCTGTGAGTCATTCAGCTCGATCCAGAAATGGAAAAGATGAGACTGTGAGTAGTTGTCGAGCTGTTCTCGGATATTGGCCGGTATTGCATGCATGACAGAATCAAGTTTGTCTACGAAGCCAGAGAAATGAAAGGGGCTGTCATCACTGATCGGAACCATCGCTGTACGAATGTAACACGTAAATGTCGGCTCGTACATTCCGAGACAACTGAAGCCATCGTATTGGCTCAAACAGGTTACAGCTGGCGCAAATTGCGACGAGTTCATTGAGAAAACCGGGGGCCAGCGCCCAATGGCTGATTAAGAACCGACAGTAATTTTCCGCTTGATGCTAAGCTGGACGATCTCCGATCCTGGAGGAGACGGGACATAAATCGACCTGATCGGCCAGAGCCAGCACAGCGATCAGCGGCGTCACAAAAACACCGAACACGCCTGCGGAAATGGCTTTGACAAAAATAAAGCGAACGGTCTCGATCGAGTCTCCCGCGCACAGCCAGTAGACGCCGTAAACCGGACCCGCGAGCAGCACAATTCCGCTGGCACCGGCCTTTAGGGCGCGCAGCAGCAGCGGGCCACTGAGATGTTGCATCCAGATCGGCAGATCCGCCGCCGGAATCGGACTCACAACTCCCCGCGCCACCTGACGTCGAACGATGGGGGTCGCAATCAGGCACGTAATGAAGGGCAGGAAAAAGCAGGTTCCGATCGAATCCGCGACCGCGCCCTTGTCGATGGCCCACGTCATCACAGCGTCGCGATCATGAAACGCCAGCGCACCAAGGATCGTGTTCACAACAACATTGATGAAGAATGGAATCACCACCTGGCCGATCACCAGGTAGCGAGGCACTCCCGGCGGCAGCTTCATGGCGAAATCTCCCTGTCTGCGGATCGCGACGCGCTGACTTCTGAAGGATCCGGCGGCAGGGGCAGACCAAGGGACGCCAGAATGTACTTTTGAAACACAAAGATTCGCTCTTCGCGAGACCCAATCACTCCGGGATGATGACTGCGTTCAAGGCCTGATTGCTGAGCTGCGTATACGTCACGATCTTCAGTGTGTACCTGCAGTGTTTTTGACTTCGCGTACCGCCACGCCAGCCATGAAATGCAACTCGCCAGTGGTCCCCGGCGCGTCCCCCGGATTGCAAACATTCGCACGCGAATCCGCACGGTTGTCGGAGATGTCGGCAGGTACATGAGCGCGTAGTTGATCGTGTCCGTCGATACCAAAATCGTGTTGGGGTGAATGTGACGGTGCAGATATTTCAGGGTCGGTTTGCCCCCCAGCCAGCGATTGAGTCGAGCCTGCTGCTGCTCGAGCCGGGAATTCCCGGTGTATGTCAGCGATGTGTATCGCTCGTGTAAAAAATGCTCTGAGGCTTCTTCCGACGGCAGAAAATCGCCAAAGAATTTCTGGTGTAGCGCGGGCACGTGATAAGACTCCAGTGTGTTCTCGGCTGGCACCTTCCAGTTCGAATCGCAATCGTATTCCCAGACGTATGTCATTTTCCACATGGGCGAAGAAAATGCTTCGGCCGTTTCCTCAAAGAAAGGGTCCAGCCAGTCCCGCAGGGGTGGCCCGTCGTTGTTCATTGAAATGAATAACAAATCGCCACACGCCTCCAGTCGATACATATTCAGCTGCGAATTTTCCCGATCCCACGGTCGAAAGCATCTGGCATCCGGAATCTTTGCTGTTCGACCCTGATCATCGTACTCCCAGCCGTGATACTGACATCGCAGCTGCGGCTGGTTTCCGTGATCGATACTTGAGAGCAGACAGTGGCGATGCGAGCAGATGTTTTGGTACGCCAGATAATGTCCGGCTGAATTTCTGATCAGGACTGGACAGCCAAACAATTCGAGCGTCATAAAATCGCCGTGCTTCGGCAATTCCGATTTCGTCGCCACAAGCTGCCACGCCGGTCTGAACAGTTTCTCCAATTCCAGTTGTAAGTGCGACTCCGAACAATAGTGCTCAGGCCGCAACAGGTGCCGCAGGGAATGCTGGTGGTGGAACATTGAAAATGCGTGCGGAAGGGGGAGTGAAAGTTTGGACAGCAGAAGAGTATAGACGTCTGAGGAACAATGGAGAAACGCTCTTGCTGAGGAGTCGCGCACTTCAAACGATTGAGTTGTTAATTTTTGGGAGTGTTCCCCACACGGGGATGGCAGTCCCCAATGCAACTCGGCAGAATACTGTACGGCCCAATGATGAGACGCCCTGCTGATATTCTCCTGGACGCCCGCTATGCAAAGACAAGACGCCTCGCACCAATCGGCTTCTTCCCGGACTCCACGTTCGGCCTTTACATTAGTCGAACTACTGGTGGTCATTTCGATCATCTCGCTGTTGATGGCGCTCATTCTGCCTGCCATACAGTCGGCTCGACAGGCTGCTCGCAGAACTCAGTGCCTCAACCGATTGCGCCAACTTGGTATCGGACTGCATGGATTCGCAGCCAGAAGTGCAAAAAGCAGGCTGCCCGCATACGGCACGTGGGGCGATGACGTTGCCACGTCGGCGACTTCGACGCAGCCCGCCGCGTTGCGAAGCTGGGTCGTGGACATCCTGCCCTATCTTGACCGCCGTGACCTCTACGACAGCTGGGATTTTAACCAGCGTCACAGCAACACGGTCAACGATAACCTGATCAAAGGCTACAACATGACGGTCCTGACGTGTCCTGAGGATGAAAGCGCTCATGAACGTAAGGGGGCATTAAGTTACGTGGTGAATGCTGGATATGCGGGAATAGACTCCGTCGCGGAACTCCAGCGCACAAACGGCTGGGGAAACTCGAACGGTAATTACCACGAATTCGACAACGTCAAAATTGACTGGAACAGCAACGGCACCGTAAATGACAAAGAAGATAAAGATTTGACGCGACGTTCCGGCGTGATGTGGCGGGAAGTTGTTCATCGTGGCAAAGGGAATTTCAAGGCCGAAGACAACCAGAGTATGGCACTGAATGAAATCTACGACGGGCTCAGCCAGACGCTGCTGCTAACCGAAAATTTGAATGCTGGTGGTCTGGAAAGTCCGGCTCAGATGTGGGGAGATCCGGATGCTCGCAGTTGCACTTTCGTACTGCCAATCCAGCGCGTTAGTCGCAGTGGTCCTACGTATTTTCAGAATCCACCAATCGACCCGAATTTTCCTCAGGCGATCATCAACGGCGAGAAGGTCGGTGCCGAAGGGCGAAGCCCGTGGCCCAGTTCCGCCCATCCCGGCGGAGTTTGCGCAACCTTTTGCGACGGATCAACCAGGTTCGTCAGCGAGGACATTGATCTGCTGGTTTATAAGCGTATCATCACGCCGGCGGGCGGGCGACAAAGGTCGACGACAGTTCTCCCCCAGGCGATCCTGGGAGACGGTGACTTTTAGCTGGCCAATTGATCGCGCTCCGATTGGACAGCGCCACTTTTATCCGAAGTAGTAACCCGAAGCGTAAGCGAGGGAACAAGTTCGGCACAATCCCTCGCTCACGCATCGGGCTAAAAACGCTCGGTTTTCTCCAAAAATGGCGATGCCGAACTAAAAGAATGTCGTTTCATGAAAACCTCCCGTCCGCCTGGCACCGTGCAGTTCGACAACTCCGGACGCGTCGCGCTGGTAAGTGGCGGAGCGAACGGTATCGGCCGGGCGATCTGCGTGGCGTTGCTCGAATCGGGGGCAAGTGTTGTCTGCATGGACGTTGACAGTGCGGCCGCTGCAGACTTTCCGCATGGTATCGCGTTTGTCCTGGGCGATACGTCCAGGGAAGATGACTGTCGCAACGCGGTTGAATTCACTGTCGAGACTTTCGGGGCCATTGACATCCTCGTGAACAACGCCGCGATCCAGCCGAAGGCTTCGTATCAGCCGATGCACGAGTTTCCACTTGAATTGTGGGAACGCATGGTGAGCATCAATCTCACGGGCTATGCGTTGCTCGCAAAGCACGCGCTGCGTCAAATGCTGACACAGCACAGCGGTGTGATCGTCAACATTTCCAGCGGACAGGCACATCGCACGGCGCGACAGGTCCCGGCCTATGGTCCCGCGAAGGCGGCGAATCTCATGCAGACCCGGCAATGGGGCGTTGAGTATGCGCGTGATGGGATTCGTGTCGTTTCCGTATCGCCTGGAGCCATTAACACACCAATGGTGCAGGCCACGCTGGCAGAGCAGGGTGGTGCGGCTCAAGTCGCAAATCGCCATCCACTGGGACGAATCGGCCAGCCGAGTGAAGTTGCTGCTGCCGTGTTGTGGCTGGCGAGTCACGCCGCGTCTTTCGTCACAGCGACCGATCTGGAAGTCGATGGTGGACTGGGTGCGTTTGGCGCATTCGCTGATCCGTATCCGATGCCAAACGCCATTTCGGATGAACGTTCCGATGCGCTCGACGAACACGCGTAAATCGTCCACAATCCTTCCAGAGCGGTCCGTCACCAGAGACTGCCATCGAGACGGATAAAAGATTAAGGATCATGTGGAATGAGCGGTTCAAAACTGCTGTATTTGATGTTCGCTTGCCTTGTTATTGGAGGCATCACGATCACGGTGCTGAGGTACGTGCAGTCGACCGAAGTGCCGAATGACGGCACCGAAAGCAGTCGTGTCCCTGCGGAACCTGCTGAAAATGCGGCTAATCCCGCAGCAGCCGATGGCAACGCTGCAATTCAGGCAAAAACTGCACCTCATGCGGATGAAGCTAACGATGGAACACCAACCGCAGTCGCGGAGCACTCACATGCTCCGCTGCAGTTTCCAACGTGGCCAAAGCCCGCGCTGACTCTTGTCATCACCGGCGAACAGCTGGGCTATTTTGAGCCATGCGGATGCACGGAAAATCAGCTTGGCGGCATGTCGCGACGGGCATCGTTGTTTACAAGAATCCAAAATCTGGGATGGGACGTGCGGGGAATCGATCTCGGCAGCGCGGTAGGTCGTTCAGGAGCACAGGCGAAACTGAAATTTGAAACCACACTCGAAGCGCTGCGGGAACTCAAGTACGTTGGGCTGGCCCTTGGTCCGGAAGAGTTGAAACTGGAACCAGGTTACCTGCTTTCGCAGCATCTGACCGATGGTGAAACGCCCCTCGCGTTTCTCGGCGCGAATCTGACATTCTTCGGAGCAAAAGACCTCGGCACGCCTCTGCCGTCAGTGATCTTCGAAGTCAATGGTGTGAAAATCGGCGTCACGAGCGTAATGAGCAACTCGATTCGAAAATCCGTGATTCCCGACATGACTCCCGACGAAGCCGCCAGCGCGGAATTGCAATGGTCCGATCCCGCTGAAGCATTGACGACCGCGATGCAGAGTTTTGACGAAGCCGATGTGAGCGTGCGAATTCTGCTGGCTCAATCGACGCTCGAAGAATCGCAAAAACTGGCTGAGGACTTTCCAACGCTTACGATGGTTGTACGAGCGAACGGTTTCGGCGAAGGCAAAGATCGGCCTGACATGATAGGCAACGTGTACATGCTGGAAGTTGGCAAGAAGGGAAAAGCGTCGGGAGTGATCGGACTGTATCCGGACGATGCGGAACATCCCGTGCGATTTGAACTGGTCCCTCTGAGCGGCGATCTGTTTTCTGAATCCGAACGCATGACGCAACTGTTGCAGAGCTATCAGGATCGCCTGAAGTCTGAGGCACTGGTGAAGACCGACGGTGCCTTGCCGTATCCGTCAGGAGCCACATTTGTTGGCGCGTCAAAGTGCGGCGAGTGTCATACGAAAGCCTTCGAAATCTGGCAGTCTACGCCTCATGCGCATGCGTTGGAAAGCCTCGATCCTGCGAATCAGCGAAAGGGATTTGATCGGCTCCATGGAGTCAACCGGTCATTTGATCCCGAATGCCTGTCTTGCCATGTCGCCGGGTGGGAGCCACAGGAGTATTTTCGGTATCAGAGCGGCTTCCTGAATGAAGAGTTCGCGGAAGATGACTCAGAAAAGCAACTGCATACACTGCTGGCGGGCAATCAGTGCGAAAACTGTCATGGGGCGGGCAGCCGGCACATCGAATTCATTGAAGCGGATAACAAAGAAGCTGCGATCAAGGAAATGAAAGTCACTTTGAAGCAGGCGGAAAACAAGACGTGCGTACAGTGCCACGATGCCGACAACAGTCCGAAATACAAGTTTGAAACGTATTGGGAAGAAGTAAAACACTACGGCAAGGAATGAAATCGAATGACCTCGAAAACCATTCTTGAACTGGAAAGTCTTTGCGGATCGCCTCTGCCAGCCCGCTGTCGCGCTGTGTTGACGGAGTATCCGTCATCCCTGGTCGGGGCAGTGCGTGCTGATAACGGGACAGATGCCGAGGGGCTGGTTTCTGAAACAGAACTGATGGCAGATCCGTCGGACGTTTTGAGAATCAATCAGGAAGTGCGTCGCGAAAGTATCCTGGATCCCGAAGGTCGGGAATTCCGATGGCCTTCGAAGTTCCTGGTGATTGGCGAAACTGGCGACGGCGACTATTACTGCATTGATCCAGACGATGAACATCAGGGCGTGCTGCAGTTTCGACATCACGCGGTGGAATTTGAGACGGTTGCTGAGACCCTGGACGAGTTCATTGAAATGCTGGTCGAGTGTTTTGTAATCCGAGACGAAGACGATGATGATGAATACGAAGATCTCGACGAAGAATTTGAACTAGAAGAGCCTGGGTAAACCGCTATGCAGTCACCGAAAAACATCCGCGTCCATAAAGAGCAGCATGAATTGGAGCTTGTCTGGAACGATAATGACATTTCCCGCCTTCCATTTCGAACGGTGCGGCAGAACTGCCGCTGCGCTGTCTGTGTGGATGAGTTTTCCGGCAAGCAGCTTCTGGATCCGGATTCGGTCCCCGAAGATCTGGGACTGCTCGAAGTTTCCCTGTGCGGCAACTACGCACTCCGTGTCCGATGGTCGGACAATCACGATTCCGGTTTGTTTACGTGGAACCATCTGCGAAGCATTAGCGACAAAACAGCCGACGGTTGAAGAGATATCGTACGATGGACATTTCTGTCCGTCGGAGATCCTGCCGGTCGGACATCAAAATCCAATCTGGTGCTCGGTTCAGCTTTCTCCCTAATCACGGCACTGTCCAACAAAGAGCAAAAATCCATGAAAGCCATTCGACTCGAAGAACCAAAGAATTTTCAATACGTTGACGTCGCTGAACCGGAACAACCAGGACCGGGGCAGGTTCTGGTGCGAACACATCGGATGGGCGTTTGTGGAACAGATCTCAGCGGCTATCTCGGCAAGTTTCCGTTCTTCCGTTACCCTCGAATTCCCGGCCATGAGCTGGGAGTTGAAGTCCTCGAGGTGGGCGACGGTGTCACAAACGTCGCGGTCGGAGATCGCTGCAGCGTCGAACCCTACATGAACTGCGGCCAGTGCTATGCCTGTCGACGCGGCCACGGAAACTGCTGCAGCACGCTGAATGTGATTGGTGTCATGATTGACGGCGGGCTGTGCGAACGCTTTCTGATCCGCGCCGACAAACTGCATCCTTCACAGAAGCTCACTTACGAACAACTGGCGTTGGTGGAAACGCTGGCCATCGGATGCCACGCCACTGACCGCGGAGCTTCACAAAAGGGCGACCATGTCTTGATCATCGGTGCGGGACCAATCGGTCTGGCGACGCTGGAATTTACCAGGCTCACCGGTGCGACGGTTACGGTTATGGACATGGTTCCGTCGCGACTGGAATTCTGTCGAAAGAATTACGGCATCCAACATACGATTCAATTCAACGGCGATGGCAGCGAAATGGCGCAAATGCAGGCCATCACGAATGGCGACATGTATCTGGTGGTAACTGATGCGACCGGTAACAAGCATTCAATGGCCTCTGCCATGAAATACGTGGCGCACAGCGGATCGCTGGTTTATGTGGGCATCACGACCGAAGAGATCAGTTTTACGCATCCCACCCTGCATCGCCCTGAAATGACGCTGAAGGCATCCAGGAATGCATTGCCAGCCGATTTCAGCCGCATCATTCGGCTGATCGAAGACGGCACGATCAATACGACGCCGTGGATTACGCACCGCACGCCGTTTGGCAACATGGTCGCCGAATTCGAATCCTTCACCCGTCCGGAAACAGGCGTTTTGAAGGCCATCGTCGATGTCTCCGTTGCCTGACAGCGAGTTTTGACTCCCCCCTCGCACCAGCAAACCCTCAAAATCAGAAGAGTTTGATGCCAGTCCGGCCACTTCCTGTCAAACGAACAGTGGCGAAGTTGCGGGCGGCATTGTAGTCTTTACGCGGGGAATTCGGTGGCTGCGGCTGAAAAGCCGGCTTCGACCACGTTGCGATCAGCAGGGAGAATTCGGCATGAATGCAGGTCATTCGGATGACGCATTGGGGCGGCGCTGCCTTGTTCAGGATAAGGAACGTCTTACGGATGTGGACCAAAAGCATGCGCGAGTCCGCAAGCTGCTCACAAATTCCGGGGCCGACGCACTGTTGCTCCAGGATCCCGCGAATATCGCCTGGTTCACCGCTGGTGCCGACCTAACACGCTGCACCTCGGAAGGCTGCCAAACAAGCCTGTTTGTCACTGACGACGCCCGGCTGTTTGCCACCAACGCCGTGGATTCCGCCCAACTCTTTGAGCGTGAAGCATTCGGTCTTGGATTTCAGTTAAAGCAGCGCGAGTGGTTTCAGCCTCATTGCGCTCTGGTGGAAGATCTGTGTCGCGGTCGGCGAGTCGTGAGTGATTCCGGCTTTGAGGGTACCAGGAGCGTCGCGAAGGATGTGGCAAAATTACGACAACCGCTCACGGATCTCGAAGTGGACCGTATCCGTCGCTTAAGCAAAGTGCTTGTCCACGCCGTCGAGGTTTCCGCTGGCCACATTCGCCGAGGAGCGACCGAAGCGTCCGTCGCCGGAGAACTGAGTCACCGCCTGATACGTCGCACTGTCACACCCGTGCGGATTCAGGTTTGCGCCGACGGTCGCAATGTTCGATTTCGACACTGGTCGTACGGCGAAGACCCGATTGAGTCGTATGCGACCGTGTCCTGCGTCGCGAAACGCTGGGGGCTGCATGTCGCGGTAACGCGCACGGTTTGCCTGAATCAGGTGCCGGAAGAATTGTGGGCTGCCCATCAGAAGGCTGTGCTGATGCACGCGACAGGGATTTACTTTTCACGAACGGGCCGAAAACTAAATGAAGTCTGGCCAAAGGTTCGACGGATTTACGAAAAGTTCGGCATGCCGACCGAATGGCAACTCGCCGATCAGGCCGAAGTCATCGGTTACCGCGCAATGGAACATCAGTTGACGCCCGATTCTGAATACGAACTGAACGCGCCAACCGCGATGTTCTGGCATCCGGGTGTTCACGCGGCGCAGGTCGGCGATACAATTCTAGTCATGCCCGGCGGCTGCGAAATTGTCACTCGATCAACAGTCTGGCCTCAACTGGGCGTTCAGGTCAAGAAGCACGAAGTTCCCTGTTGCGGCCTACTGCTGATTCGTGACGGGAAAGTGGAAGGAACCAGCGCCAGCAAAGCGACCGAGAATTCATCGGCGATCTTTAAGGATGGGAGTCTTCCGGATGACGACGATGGCGATGGCTCCCGGATGGATTCCATCTGGGAGCTGGACATGTCTTCACATCAGTCCGTGCTTGATGAAGACGAATCGACATTTACGCGGGAATCCGTTCTGGATTGAGACAATCGGCAACCAGCTTTTCAGGTTGTCGGGACGAACGGCTCCGGTCGCCGAATCGCGCCGCGAAGATTGAGCCAGCCCAGTTCCACCCCGGCATGTCGCAGCAGTTCCAGCAGATTTGGAAACCAGTCGTCCAGCGATTTAAGCTGCTGCGGGTGCGGTTCCTGGTCGCACGACTTGCAAAAGACGAGCTGTCGAGCCGGCCAGTGCAGGGCGACGAAGGCGGCGATGGAATCGCTTGTCACGGACCAGTCGTTCGGCAACGCTCGGCCATGTCCGGCCTGTTCCGCCCTGAGAAATTCAGTTGAGTCCAGCAGCACCGCGTCTGCGGTGCCCCATGCTTTCTCGGCGTCGATTCGACCGGAAACAATCGGCAACTCGCCGCATAGCCGTGAGATGACGCCGGCGTTCAGGGTCATCGCGGCGATGGCGGCCCAGTGTGCCTGTGCCGCTGGCAAACCACACATCACGTCCAGTCTGCGAACCTCATCCGCCGCCACGCCACCGCCCACAACGATAAGCAGTTTTTCCGGACTCAGCATGCAAACGACCCCCTTCAGTCGTTCTGCCAGATCCGGCAGCGTCAACAGGCTGCCGCCAAGTTTAATGACGATGGGAGTGATGGCGCGAATCAATCAATGATCTTGCTGATCGGGTACTCCACAATGCCTCGCGCGCCGGCCTGTTTCAGCTGCGGGATAGTTGTGCGGACAATACTCTCACCGACAATCGTATTGAGGGCCACCCAGCTGGAATCGGATAGATGCGACACGGTGGGCGTTTGCAGCGCCGGCAGAATTTTCAGCACGGCAGCCAGATCAGACTCCTGCACGTTCATCATCAGCCCGACTTTTCCTTCCGCGTCGAGGCACGACTGCAGCATGAGAGCGATGTTATCGATTTTGGACTTGGTCCAGCCGTCCGCATACGCCGTTTTATTGGCGATGAAACGCGTGGTGCTCTGCAGCACTTCATCCATGATGCGCAGGTTGTTGGCTCGGAGGGAACTGCCCGTTTCCGTCACTTCCACAATCGCATCCGCCAGTCTCGGCGGCTTGACCTCGGTCGCACCCCAGGAAAATTCCACGATCGCTTTCACGCCGTGTTTTTCCAGGAATCGCGTCGTCAAACCAACGGCTTCCGTGGCGATGCGTTTTCCCTGCAGGTCTTTGACCGACTTGATCGGTGAATCTTCCGGCACGCACAGCACCCAGCGAACCGGGCGACGGCTGACTTTGGAAAAAACCAGTTCACAAACCTCATGCACGTCGGCATTCGTTTCCAGAACCCAGTCGTAGCCCGTGATGCCCGCGTCCAGAATTCCATTTTCGACGTAGCGAGCCATTTCCTGGGCGCGAATGAGCATGCACTCGATCTCAGGATCATCCACCGTCGGAAAATATGACCGCGAGGCAAACTTGATGTTGTATCCAGCACGGCTAAACAGAGCTGCCGTGGATTCCTGGAGACTGCCGGCGGGAATGCCCAGCTTTAGAACTCGACCTGACATGAGCGACTCAACTTTCCAAAATCACTTGCCGTAAACTGTCTTTGGATCAAAGACACGCTCGCCTTCGACGGTGAAGCTCTGTGTCTGCGGATCAATCCGCCGAAAAAAGCAGGAACTGTACCCTTCGTGACACGCGGCACCGCCGATCTGACGCACCTTGACGAGCAGCGTGTCGCCATCGCAGTCGAAATAGATGGCGTGCAACTCCTGCACGTTGCCGCTCTCTTCACCCTTTCGCCACAACTTTTGCCGACTGCGGCTGAAGTAGCAAACACGCCCCGTGCGAAGCGTTTCTTCGTACGCTTCGCGGTTCATCCACGCCATCATCAGGACTTCGCCCGTGGCGGAATCCTGAGCGATCGCGGGAATCAATTCAGACTTCGAAAAATCAGGACCAGTCACTTCGCCCATGAGTCAACAACCAGTTGGCAATATTGATAAGGTGTGCGGCAGAAGAAATCAGCCGGAACGCGTTAGCGTCCGGTTCAGCCAGAGGTACTTCTTGGTCTGCCGATCGCCTCAGAGAGGATCAACCGTCCGAGTCCCCCCGCAACGGGGTTCGCTTGAGTGCGTACCGTACCGTGCGGAAAAGCAGTTCTCCACCTGGGACACGCCTTCGCGCCTCAGGATGCCCAATTTTCCCGAGAATTTAGCGATCTTGACGCGGAAGTTTCATCCCGAAGGGATTTCAGGACAACACCGCTTGTCTCCGTTGCTGGATCGGCCCAGACGATCGTACCCGTTGAGCCTGTATGGCCAGTCGCATCCCGAATGAAGCATGCCTGTCCTGTCCCCATAATTGCACAGATCAGCAATAGGGGGGCTGGTTGACGACACCCGCTTTTTGTGGATCTCTTATCGCTTGATTCTCATCAGCCTGGTCGAGATACTCCACCAGTGTGGCGTCTGGATCAGGTCAGACCCAAAACGACTATTGTTTCCATGTCATTTTCTTTACCCACCGGCCATTCTGGTGAGCAAAGAGCGTGAAAACACTGAATCGCGAATTAAGTCTCGGTAGCTCAATTGGATAGAGTGTCGGCCTCCGAAGCCGAAGGTTACAGGTTCGACTCCTGTCCGGGACATTTACTGTAAACCCTGCCAAAGGCTAGACTTAGCTTACCCGTCACCGTGTGTCGGAGTGGCCGGAAAGGACGACCAAAAGTGGTAGTACTACCACTTTTGATGTCGCAGCCCTTTTCTGGAGCTCCATCATGCCACGAAAAACTTCCGTTCCCTCGTATCGCCTTCACAAGGCTTCCGGTCAGGCTCGCACCATTGTCAATGGGCGGCATGTCTACCTTGGGAAATTTGGTTCTCCTGAGAGCCGACAGAAATACGCCCGAATTTTGGCTGAGGCAGCCTTGCCCGCCGGGACGCCCGACTCGCCGAACCGCCCAGAGTCCAGAAACTTGCTCGTTTCTGAAATGCTGGTCGCATACCTCAAGTTCGCTGAGTCGTATTACTCAGCTGACGGACAGACTACGAAAGAGTTTCGAGGCATGGTCGATGCCGTCGGCCCATTGAATGAACTCTACGGCGACACGCTGGCCGACGAATTTGGCCCGCTCAAACTCAAAGCCGTTCGTGAACATCTCGTGGAGAAAAAATATTGTCGCACCGAGGTCAACAAGCGGACCGGGAGACTCAAGCGAGTCTTCAAATGGGCAGTCAGCGAAGAACTGATTCTTCCCAGTGTTCATGAGGCTCTGAGCACTGTGACTGGCTTGAAGTTTGGACGCACATCGGCCCGCGAATCTGAACCCGTCAAACCGGTTGATCAGAATACTGTTGAGCTGACGCTGCCATATGTCACACCGCAGATCTCAGCCATGATTCGTCTGCAGTTGCTGACGGGGATGCGCCCCGGTGAAGTGCTTTCCATGCGAGCGTGTAATATTGACACCACGTCCGATGTTTGGATCTACGCCCCTCTCGGACACAAGAATCGCTGGCGAGGCCACCAGCGGACGATTCCTTTGGGGCCGCAGGCTCAGGATCTGTTGCAGCCATTTCTGAAGCGGTCGGAAGAAGACTACCTGTTTTCTCCTGCCGAGGCCGACGAATTCCGGCACGAATGTCGGGCCATTCACCGCAATCGCAAGATGCCAGTCTATCCCAGTGAGCTTCGAGCCCGTGAAAAACGCAAACAGAAGGCCCGGGCAAGAAAGTCAAAACGACCAAAGGGCGTGGTTTACACGCCGGACAGCTACCGTCGGGCGATCGAATACGGCGTAACTCGTTCCAATCGTGAACGCCAGAAGGCAGATGCAAACGCCGAGAAAATTTCGAAATGGACGCCGTATCAGCTGCGTCATTCATTTGCGACAAACATGCGTCGAGATTATGGTGTCGAGGCGGCTCAGGTTGGACTGGGACATGCCAGAACCAATATCGTCGATGTGTACGCCGAAAAGAACCTGTCGCTCATTGTGGACATCGCCCGGAAGAGTGGGTAGAGGCTTCGTGAAGAGCGACAATGGAGATCTGTTGTGAGCCAAACCAGACCTTGGTCCGATGATCCAATTCCAACACTGGCTGCAAAGTATCATACGGCAATAGACCTTACCAAGAACATGGAGCAGGTTGTTTATTCGTTGATAGTCTTAAAAGATAATTTGGCATTGATTGACATGGATTCTAGTGATTTGCCGGGAATTGTTATCCAAAATACAAAAAAAGCTGTCGAGCACCTGTGCGTCGAAATGAACCCGGGCTCATTGTTGAAGGCTGACTTGGCGTGGTTTTGGGCTCACTGCCTTTCGGATGACGAACGAAAAAACAATGAGAACTTGGGGATATGGTTTGGGTCATCAAATCAGCCACGTCGGCAAGAACCACAATCGACTGACCTGCGAGAGAAAGAGTGGAGCAAGCTCGCAAAATGTTTAGCAAGGTTTCGTGATGAGCTGCAGAGAGCGTATATCCAGCGGAAAGACCCGTCACAAGGAGATGATGGATGGTTCTCTACGGTGCCTCACGGGGTCCAGATTTATGGTATCCTGATTCCGGGGAGGGGATTACTGATGAAACTTCTGCTGCGGTTCTGTACTGAACGAGAGACAAAGGAACACACTTTCGAAAGCATTGCTACCTGGCATGATACGTGGAAGGAGCAGTGGGGTACTGCAGAGGGCATCGATCTTGAACGGGACATTGCGAAACGATTGGGTGAGCTGAACAGGAAACTGGTCAAAGCGTTTAATTGTGCAGCGAAAAGCCCAAAACTGATTCAGAAGCGAAAGAGCCTGACTGATGAAACTCTCTGGAAGCTGAACAGGGACAACATGAAGACTGCTGCCCTAAATTTGGGCCAAAAATGACACTGTTTCTCGGGCCGTGCTAGGGCACTCCCCTGGTCTACTTCGGACTGATGCATTTTGCACCGGTTTGGAGGGACCCAGGAATGTTCGCTCAGTATCGCGATGATCTCATTGGAATTAATGACGTCGCCCAACAGCTCAAAGTTCATGTATCCACGCTTCATCGCTGGTGCGGCCGCGGAGTACGTGGGAAAAAGCTGCCTACATGCTTGATCGGCGGTCGCCGCTACATCAAGGGCAGCGACCTCGCCGAATTCCTGTCGACGAACCAGCCGTCTGAGTCCAGTGAAGCTGACGCCACTCGAAATCGACGAGCACAGAATCTATTGGCTGGTTTTAGCGTGCAGCCGACGAAAGATCGGAGCGGCCAATCGTGAGCACGCTCCCACCACGTATCACCCTCGCCCAGCTGACCACGGCAATCGCAACATTGAACGGCCGTTGTCGGTGCGGGCTACTGAGTCGACCGCCACCGAATTGCTGACGCGATCACCTCGAATTGAAAGACAAATAGGAACGGTTACGTGTGCTGAAACACAGGTAACCGTCCGGGATCCAAGATCGCCAGCCATGACCGCAAATCAATCGCTGGCGTAAATGACACTTACAAAACATTTTTGCGTCCGATCCACTCGATGTGAGAAAGCTGGTTTGGGTCGGTCGCACTCCGCCGCACTTCGCCGCGAACCTTAAAAGGAACAGAATTATGTTAACTGAAATTGAAGCTCAACGAAATGCGTATTTGACCGCAATGTTTGAGCCGAATGACCAAATTACGATCAGGCCCATCGAGACATGGACCGAGAACGATGCAAAGAAATCACATGTGTTGTTTGACCAGATCGCAATCGCATTACTTTCTGATTGGCTGGATGGCCGTTTGGCGTCAACCATTGATGCTGTCTCCGCCCAGCAAGGCAACGTGTTCATCGGAGTGTGTCCCCGACAAGCGGGCGATGGCACATTCGAACTTGCCTGGCAGATACCTACAGTCCGTTGCCTGTGGGCCGATATCGATCACTGTCAGCCAAACGAAGTTCTGGAGAGGATTGCAGCTGATGCTAATTTGCCGGAACCAAGTATTCTGGTTGCCAGCGGTAATGGCTGTCATGTTTACTGGCTGTTGTCTGAGACATTGCAGACCGGTGCTCCAGCAATCGGCGTACACAAGGAATGGCACTCGATCAAAGGTAAGCAAAAACCGATCCAGTACATCAACGGTGACGGCGGGAAAATATGGCTGCAGAACCCCGAGACTGGTCGCAGCATCGTGGCGAACCGGCCAAGCCTGACAACCGGCGCGTTACAAATCCAGGACACGCTGCAGGGAATTGCCGCTGCCATCGGTGGCGATCATACACACGATCTTTCCCGCATCCTTCGACTTCCTGGTACGATGAACCGCAAGAACGAACGCAACGGGGACGCTCCAAAATCGTGTGAGCTGGTTTTTGCCTACCCCGAGCGACGGTACTCATTTGATTTGTTCTCTTCGTTTGCTGACAAATCGCCAAAAAAGCTTAAGCGGACGCTGGTGGCGGCAGTACAACTACCAGCGACGCGAGGACTGACACCGACCAGGACCGATAGTCTGGGTGAGAAGATTCTGGACTGTGCGACCGCACCTCTCGGCATGCGATCAGTTACAGACTTTCACCTTTGCTGCTGGGCCCTTGAAGAGGGCATCGCAAAATCCGACGTGTGGATGCGATGTCAAAACGTCGGGAAATTTGTCGAAGCTGGCGAGCCGTATTTTGACCTGACGTGGGACAAAGCCGAGAGTCACGTAAAGGAAAAGCGTTATGACCAGGCTCACGGAAACACGAACCAGGCTGGATCAAACGGCGATTACAACGGGTGGGAGGAAGAGATCGACTCGGCTGTGCCTAGCATTGAATTGACTACCGACGAGAAGGCCGTCAATGATCAGGTCCGTGCAGCTCTCTCAAAGTGTGGCCAAGTATTCGACTACTTCGGGCAACTCGCCGTCATCGCCGACAAAAACGTAGACGGCCACGTGTACAAGTCGATCAGACCACTTTGCAAGGCGACGCTCCGTGAACTCATCAGCTCGACGTGTCAGTTCCACTCGGCAGGCAAAAGACCGTCCGGAAGTCGAAAGAAAGGAAAAGATGAAAGGATACCGAAATGGTGCTTCGAAGGCGTCCTGGCTGGTGGCAGCTGGACCGGACTTCCACCGCTTCGTGGAATCGTCTCTTGTCCGCTCCTGCGATCAAATCATACGATCGCACAGACTGCTGGTTACGATACCCAGAGCGGGATTTACATTGATCTGACCGACGAGTTTCCGTTGGTGCCGGTAGACCCATCGCCAGAGCTCGTTCAGGAGTCAGTTGCTCTGTTGCTTGACCTCGTTGCCGACTTCCCATTCGCAACAGAGCCTGGTCGATCTGCGTGGCTGGCTGCAGTGCTCACGCCTTTGGCCCGCAACGCCTATTCTGGCGTGACTGGACCACTTTTTCTGTTCGACGCCAATGTGCGTGGCAGCGGAAAGACACGTCTTGCTGATATCTGCAGTTTGATCGCTACCGGCCGTACGATTGAGCGGCAGACTCTGTCAAACAGCACCGAGGAAACCAGAAAGCTGATTACTTCGTTGGCCGTCAAAGGTTCTCGTATGGTCTTGTTAGACAACATCCGTACGAGCGTCGATTCGCCAAATCTGGAAGCAGCACTGACTGGTTCCAGCTGGACCGACCGAAAACTCGGCACCAATGAAATGCTTGATGCGGTTCTGAATATTACTTGGTATGCCACTGGCAATAATGTGATGCTGACAGGCGATATATCCCGTCGTATTTGTCACGTGCGTCTGGAATCACCATTGGAGCACCCAGAAGACCGTACGGACTTCAAGTACACGGAATTGCTCGGGCATGTGGAAAAGAATCGACCCCGGCTGCTCATGGCCGCATTGACGATTCTGCGTGGCTACATCGCTGCTGGATGTCCTGATCAACAAGTTCCACCGTGGGGTGGATTCGAGGACTGGTCGGCTATGGTTCGAAATGCCATCGTCTGGTGCGGCCGTCCTGACCCGGGCGAAACACGAGTGGATGTTCGTGAATCGTCGGACGAAGAAGCTGAGACGACCTATCAGTTGCTGCTTGCTCTTCAAACAGTCGATCCAAACAGCCAGGGACTACGTGCGGCTGACATCCTGGAGATGACTGCTGGGAGACACGCTACCTGTTCACATATCCATGAGACTCAATTGCGTTATGCGCTGGAAGGTCTCTGCGGCTGTGGCCGGGAGAAAGTGAACTCGAACACCCTTGGAAAAAAGCTCAGCCAGATCCGGGAGCGTGTCATCCGGAATCTATCTCTCCACAAACGAGTGAAGAGAGGGCAGAACTGTTGGTTTGTTCAGCAGAGTGGTGGACATGGTGGACATGGTTGGGCTGATTTGCCTCAACCTGACGAAACTGAACAACCACAAGAAGAACAAACATACGTAGAGAACCTTGAAAACAAGTCCACCACGTCCACCACCTCCACCACAGCGGATCTATTTGCGACCGCAAATGATCCACTTTTGTTCACTACTCACGACGGTGGAGAGATAGACGAGTTTGATTTGTCGTCAGACGACGAATTCAGTGATCCTGAATTCTCTGAAAGTGTCTGTTCGACAGACGAATTGGAAACACTGATGGCGTTGGGTGCCAGTTCTGGCGTGCAGATAATCATTACGAACAATTCATCAGGTCCACAGGGTCCCACAGACGCTGCTGACAGCGACGAGGAATAGATTACCTCCAGCGCGTTCCACGACGGCAGACGCATCGCCTGACAGCAGCGTCTGCCGTTTTTTAATCCGTCGGAATCATTCTGAATGTTGCGTCGCCGAGTCATCTCTATGCGACAGAACTTTGCGGGTGATTGTTTGCTGTCTGACGCCATGCATCGGCATACGGTTCCATTCACTACTGCTGATCGCCACAACAAACGCCCAGACATCCCGATCTGCCGTCATCACTTCATCCGAGCCACCATGCGTTCAACAATCTGTTTGTAGTCTTTGACTCGATGGCCGTCCGAGTCCATCAGGCGTTCCAGAGTGAGCCCAAACAGAAACATCGAAATGTAATGATAACGACTCATGGTGCGGACTTTTGCGACCCAAGACCGACGTGGGACGTCGATTTAATTAGTGTTGATTTTGTGGAATGACTTTGTAGTTGTAGTCGTTGAGTTTTTCGGGGTATTCAACGACGACGTTTGCTGCCAGTTTCTGTTGAGCTTTGTTGGCGGGGCGGAAGGTTTCTTCCAGAA
>JBBQSE010000040.1:0-30088 GCA_038214195.1 Planctomycetales bacterium | reverse complement strand
CGACTGACATCTCATATCTTCGGGTGCTGTCCCCTTCCCCCCGCTACCTTCCTCCCACTCTTCTCGCTGGGGCTGTCCCCCCCCCCACTACCGCTTGTCTGGTCCTTCTCCAGCAGGAGTTCTGCCATGAGTCAATTAATCGTCAATGCGCCGGAGAAAAGTCTGCCACGCTCGTCTGCCGAATCTGAGGCCAATGCACGGAGCGTTCGGGCATCCGATCCAGAAATACTGGCTAAGTCACATGGTCCGGTGCGGCGTTTTGTGTCACTGATCACAGGGAGCATCGGGCCGACATTGGTGTTGGCCGGATTTGCTGCTGTGTTCTATTACGGCCACCAGAACGACTGGCGAATTCCAAAGTTCGCTGCATTGACCGGTCCTGTTGAACCAGTTATCGACGACTGGTGCGAGGAACACTCAGTCCCCGAATCCATCTGCGTCCAGTGTGATCCGACGCTGATGCCCAAAGGGCCGGACTATGGATGGTGTCCCGAGCACGGCGTTCATAACTGTCCGCTCCATCATCCTGACGTTGCCCAACTGAATGAAACGCCAACTGTTCTGCCAAATGATTTGGAGCGGGCGTCTCGGGCGCTCGCCGTTGCGTCGCGAAAAGAAAACAACAGCGCCTGCGAGGTCTACAAGACACGTATCCAGTTTGCTTCTGTCGAGTCAGTGAAGCAAGCGGGTGTCGATGTGGAGTTGGTCGAGCGGCAGCCGATTGAGGAATCTGTGTCCGGAAGTGGTGAGATTGTCTACGACCCGACTCGACAAGCGAGCTTAGCGTCTCGATTGCCTGGCAGCGTGTGGAGCGTCCAAAAGAAAGTTGGCGATAAGGTCGCCAAAGGCGAAGTTCTCGCAGTTATCGACGCTCCTGAAGTCGGCAATCTGAAATCGAACCTGCTGCGTTCACTCGCCGAGGAGAAACTTCAGCAACAGAACGTATCGAGACTCACTCAGGCTCGCGAAGCTGTCGCGGGATCTTTGATCCTCAATGCGGAGGCCGCGCTGTCCAAAGCTCAGGCGGATGTTCTTAATGTCGAGCAATCCCTGCGCAATCTTGGATTGCCTGTGCAGGTCGATTCATTGCGAGGCATGTCCGACCGGCAGGTTCTGGATGATTTACGGCTGCTCGGGATCCCCGATTCGATTCGCCCGGAACTCGATCGCCAAATTGCAACCACGAACTTGTTACCAGTCATTTCTCCGATCGAAGGCGCGGTGTCCAAACGTATGGTCTCTGCGGGCGAGGTTGTGGATCCAACACGGATTCTTTTCGAAGTCGCCGACACGCGCCAGATGTGGCTCACCCTGAACGTTCCGCTGGAGAGCATGGATCAGCTTGCTGTCGGTCAAAGCATTCATTTTCAGGCAGACGGCAGCCGACGAGAAGTTGCAGGCCAATTGGACTGGATCAGCACGACCGCGAACAAGCAGACTCGCATGGTCCAGGTTCGCGCGGTGCTGCCCAACCCGGATGGATACCTGCGCAGCGAGACATTTGGCACGGGACGAGTGATCTTGCGGAATGAACCCGATGCCATCGTTATCCCAAAGGGGGCGTCACACTGGGAGGGCTGTTGCCAGATCGTGTTTGTTCGCGACAAGCATTATTTCGACAGCCCTGAAAGCTACAAAGTATTCCACGTTCGGTCGGTGCGTTTGGGAGCCACCAACGGCAACTACACCGAAGTGATCGCCGGTGTTCTGCCTGGCGAAGTCATCGCGACAGCGGGCAGTGACGTGTTGCGGGCGCAATTGCTAAAAAATAATCTTGGTGCAGGCTGCGACTGCTGCGTTGAATAGGAAGCATACAGATGCTGAATTGGCTGATTGATTTTTCACTACGGCATCGTGCGTTGGTGATCTTGACTGCAGGGTTATTCGCTGTCGTCGGTGCGTTTTCGCTCCAGCAACTCGACATCGACGCCTTCCCGGATACGACGCCCGTGCAGATTCAGATTAACACCGTCGCGCCTTCGCTGGCGTCGGAGGAGATCGAACGGCAGATTACCTTCCCCGTCGAACAGGCGATCAGCGGTTTGCCGGGACTCAATCAACTGCGTTCGATTTCCAAGTTCGGACTGTCCCAGGTCGTGGTCATTTTCGACGATGGCATCGACATTTACTTCGCTCGACAACTGATCAACGAACGACTTTCAACGGTCGAATTGCCGGTCGGGATCAGCCGACCGCAGATGGGGCCGGTGTCAACGGGTCTGGGTGAAGTCTTCCATTATGTCCTGGTACACGACGGCATCGACTTCTCGAAAGTGTCCAGGGAGGAGCGTGTGAAGCGGTTGACCGAGTTGCGAACGATTCACGATTGGGTCGTGAAACCTCAATTGCGATCGGTACGGGGTGTCGCCGAAGTTAATAGCTGGGGTGGCTACGAAAAGCAGTATCAGGTGCGGCTCGACACTGACCGGTTGTTCAAGTACGGACTGACGTTCGAGCAGGTTTCTGATGCTCTCCGGGCTAACAACGAAAACGTTGGCGGTGGAACAATTACCGATGGCAGCGAAATGTTGCTCGTTCATGGCGTGGGCCGAACCGTCAACATCGAAGAAATCAACAATATCGTGATCACATCGCTTGATGGCGTGCCGGTGCGGATTCGCGATGTCGCTGACGTGCAAATTGGCCACGAAATCCGCCGAGGTGCGGTCACGGCCAACGGTCGCGGCGAAGCGGTGCTCGGACTGGGCTTCATGTTGATGGGGGAAAACAGTCATGAAGTCACGTGGGCACTGAAAGAGAAGATTCAGGCGATTCAGGAAACACTGCCCGCAGGAGTCAGGGTTCAGACGGTCTATGATCGCACCGAGCTGATTGATCACGTGATTCATACTGTCCAGAAGAACCTGTTCGAAGGCGGGCTGCTGGTGGTCGCGGTGCTGTTCATCTTTCTGGGAAATCTGAGAGCCGGGTTGATCGTCGCGATGGCAATTCCCTTGTCGATGCTGTTTGCATTCACAGGCATGCTGCGCTTCGGAATCGCCGCCAGTTTGCTCAGTCTTGGTGCGATTGACTTCGGACTGGTCGTCGACAGCTCGGTCGTGATGATCGAAAACTGCGTGCGGCATCTGGCGGACAACCGGCAGGGACGCAGTCGTTTGCAGGTGATCCGTGACGCAGCGGTCGAGGTTCGCAAACCGACCATGTTTGGTGAACTGATCATCATGATCGTCTATTTGCCGATCCTGACACTCGAAGGAGTTGAAGGCAAGCTGTTCCGACCGATGGCTATGACCGTCATCATGGCACTCGCTGGCTCGATGGTTCTGTCGCTGACGCTCATGCCAGTCCTGGCGAGCCTCTTCCTGCCACAAAATATCCAGGATAAAGAACCACTGCTGATCCGCTTGCTCAAGCGACTCTACGCACCCGTGCTGCGGTTTACGATGCATCACAAGACCTTCGTGATTGGGTCGGCATTGCTTTTACTCGTCAGCGTTTTTGGACTCGTTGCTCCAAATCTTGGCTCGGAGTTTCTGCCTCGACTTTCCGAAGGTGCCATCGCCATGAATGTCGTGCGACTGGCCGGAACCACGATGGAGGAATCCATTCGCTACAACACGAAGATGGAGCAGGTGTTGCTGGAAAAGTTTCCGGATGAGATTGCACAGGCTTGGAGTCGTGTTGGGACTGCGGAAGTGGCGACCGATCCGATGGGTACGGAGCTAACGGACCTGTTCATTACTTTGCATCCGCGTGAGCAGTGGTCGCGGGCTGGCACGCAGGAAGAACTGACGAAGCTCGTCCTGGAAGAACTGCGAGATCTGCCGGGGCCGCGATTGGCCATATCGCAACCGATTGAGATGCGGATCAATGAAATGATTTCCGGAGTCCGCTCGGACGTCGCCGCCATTCTCTATGGAGATGACCTCGACCTCATGGTTGCCAAAGCAGCGGAAGTGGAGCGAGCCCTGCAGTCGATTCCAGGTGCCGAGGACGTCAGGGTTGAGCAAGTCTCAGGGCAGCCGGTGCTCCAAATCCGAGTGAAGCAGGACGAAATTGCGCGTTACGGAGTCACGGCCAGCACGATCATGAACCTTGTGCGCGCGCTTGGGACGTATCACGTCGGCGAAGTGTACGAGGGGCAGTTGCGATTTCCGCTCATCATCCGGTTGCCGGAAAAGGCGCGTGCCGATCCCGATGCGATCAGCCGGATACTCGTCTCGACGCCCTCGGGTACACGAATTCCTCTGTCGCGACTGGCGACGATCGAAAAAGTCGAAGGCGCAAATACGATCAAGCGAGATTGGTATCAGCGGCGAATTACGATCGAAGCGAACGTCCGAGGGCGTGATCTCGGCAGCTTTGTCGCCGAGGCACAGCGAGTTGTTGATGAAAAGGTGCAGCTGCCAGCAGGACGTTATCATATCGAATGGGGTGGACAGTTCGAAAATCTACAACGGGCTCAAACGCGATTGATGATCGTCGTGCCGTTGGCGCTGTTGATGATTCTTTCGCTGCTCTACATGACGTATCGCAATTGGATTGACTCATTGCGAGTCTTCACCGGCGTTCCATTTGCATGGATTGGCGGCATCCTGGCACTCTGGATTCGCGATATGCCGTTTTCCATTTCGGCAGCGGTCGGATTCATCGCGCTGTCCGGCGTCGCCGTGCTGGATGACATGTTGCTGGTTTCAACCATTCGTCAATTGCGACGGCTGGGACGCTCCCTTGATGATGCTGTTGAAGAAGCTGCGATGACGCGGCTGCGCCCGATCCTGATGACGACGCTCGTCGCCAGTCTTGGCTTCGTGCCCATGGCATTCAGCACCGGGATGGGCGCCGAAGTTCAACGACCATTGGCAACAGTAGTGATCGGTGGTGTTTGCAGCGCGATGATTATGAGCTTGCTTGTTCTGCGAGTACTCTATGTCGTATTCAATCAGCCTGTGGAGAAACTGCACAAAGATCATGACGAAGGAGACGATGACGGCCATCGTCCAAAACTCAGCGAACCGATGGAACCGGAACTCAGGCGCGTGCCTGAGACGGCATCCGTCTAACTTTTTTTCGGCCATGCCGAAGGAGAATTATTGCTATGAATTGCATGTTAAAGACACACAAATTGGCGTTGCGACTGCTGACGACTTTTGGACTGCTATCGCTCAGCGTGATTGCGTTAAGCGGCTGCGGCAAGTCGGAAACGGCAACAACGGGATCAGACGCATCGCCCGCAGGCAGTACCGTTGATGACAGCCACGGAGGTTGGTGGTGCCCTGAACACGGCGTGCCGGAAGAGGAGTGCGCTCGGTGTGACAAGTCGCTGGTATCGAAATTCAAGGCGGCGGGTGATTGGTGCGATAAACACAGTCGCCCCGATTCACAGTGCTTCGAGTGCCACCCCGAGAACTCCGAGATTTTCGCGGCGCGTTACCTAGCCAAGTTCGGTGAACAACCCCCAAAGCCAACGGAATAACCAGAAGTGAGCAACGTAAAAGTCGAACCTGGACGAATTCTGCTTCGCATTCAGGGAATGGATTGCGCTGAGGAGGTGACGCTCCTCAAACGTGAACTGCTTCCACCGCTGGGTGATGAAGATCGGTTCAGTTTTGATCTACTCAATTGAAAGCTGACGACCGATACATCGTCGCTGAGCATCGAGCGGTTTATTGTTGTCTTATCAGCCGCCACGCGTTAGCGTCCGGTTCTGTGAAAACCGGGAGCTAGCGCTCGGCGGCTGATACACTCACGCCACTTGTTTTCCGTTCGATGTTAAGTTCTGCATTTACTCCGCCAGTTTCTTCGGGTCATCGCCTAACTTGTCGTTGATCTTCTGCAAGGGGAACCCCAGGTGAATTATTTTGCTTCGATCATGCCCAAATGGAACCGATTGCCACGCAGCACAGTCATGAGGAACTGCGACATCAGCGGAAAGATCATCTCGCTGGCAATATCATTCAACAGGCTGGCTGCGCCCAGCAATTTGACATTGCGAGGTAGTGCTTTATTTTCATTCATGTCTTCCGCATCGGCGTTCATTTTGAAGCCACTGGTGCGGCAGCCAGGTCTTCAACAATCTGGATCGGGCAGCCGTCGGGAAGTCCGTAGCCACCGGAGGTCGCAACGATGTCGCCTTCTGACAATCCGCTTGTCACCTGGAAAAACTCGCGAGTTTCGGCTCCCAACTCAATGACAGTTTCTTGCGTCTTGCCGTCTTGAATCAAGGTCACAACTGGTGTACCGGCATGATCGCCGATGGCGGACACGGGAACGGCGAGGGCGTTGGGAATTTCGGGCAGCCAGACGTATACGTCGCACGAGAGTCCCGGTCGTAACTCGCCAGCCTCATTTTCGACCAACGCGAACATATTGACGTTGCCGGTCAATGGGTCCGCCTCGCCACTGATTCGATTGATAGTTCCATGAAATGTTCGATCTGGAATCGACGTCAATTGAACATCAACTTTTGTGCCGATCGTGACCTTGCCAAAGTCGCGACAGGGAATGCGTAGCTGGACGAAGACATTCGACATGTCGATCACCGTTGCCAACGGAAGGGCTTGCGCAAAGTACTGCCCCTGGTGTGCCGCTAACAAAGTCACCACGCCATCAATGGGACTGGCGATCGTACACCACTGGAGCGTCAATTTTGCATGTTCTTCGTCGGCCTGAGCGGCTTCGAGAAACGCTTGAGCTTCATCGACCAATTCGGTTGGAGTCCCTGCTTCCAGCAATTTGAGATGTGCGTCGGCCGACGCAAGCGCAGCATCAGCGGATTCCAGGGCTTTCACTTTTGTTTCATATTGAACTGGTGATATCTCACCTCGCGCGCGTAAATCATCCAGCGCCTTCAACTCGGATCGCAGGCCATTGGCGGTTGCTTTGGCCTTGTCGCGGTCTTGTCGAGCGACTTCCAATTCCTGCGGCAGATAGCCTCGCTTGAGTCGCTTCAGCGCTGCTTCTTTCTCTGCGACCACGGCGTTCGTCCTTTGAATGTCCGTCCTCGCCGTTCTTTCATCAAAATGCACCAACGGTTCGCCCGCCTTGATGGTCTGGCCTTCGTGTGCATTCAGTTTGTTCACCCAGCCACCCAATTGTGGCGAGACCATGGCCGTTCGTTCGGGGATTGCCATCACGGTGCCAACCAATTCCAGCGAAGGCCGAAGTGTCACACGCTCGACGGTTGCAACCTGGACGGGGACGGGAACAGGATCAACGGACGCGGCGGCGGCGGCATCGGACGCGGCGAGATCCGTCTTTGCAAAATGATCCCTGAGCCAAAACGCACCACCACCTGCGACCGCCAGCAGTACGATCGCAAGTCCTGTTTTGAACATTGATGTCCAGTTCATAGTGTTTGCTCCGCTCCGTTTGAGACGGACTCCGGCTTAGTACCGGTGGTATCGAGTCGTAGTAGTCGAACAAGAAGATAATAAAACACGGGCGTCGCCACCAACGATAGTAGCAGCGACATACAGAGCGAACCGATGACGGCAATGGCCATCGGGCGGAGCATGTCAGCCCCAGCGCCGATCCCGTACGCCAGCGGCAGCAAGCCCAGAAACGTGGTCAGCGAAGTCATTAACACCGGGCGGAGTCGTCTTCGTCCGGATTGAACCATCGCTTCCTTGATTGGCAAGCCCTGGGCACGCAAATGTTCAACGTAATCGAACATCAGGATGCCGTTCTTGTGAACAATGCCCATAGCGATAATTGCCCCGAGGATCGAGACAATATTCAGCGTCGTGCCCGTCACCCAAAGTCCACCGACGACGCCCACGAGAGCCAGCAGCGCTCCCATCCATATTGCCAGCGGGGCGAGAAACGTCCGAAATTCCAGCATCAGTACGGCATAGACCAGGACCAGGGCCGCAATCAACACGAAGGCCAGGTTTCGAAATGACTCCTGTTGCTGTTGATACAAGCCACCAAATTCAATGGAGGCTTCTGGGGGCAACGTGACGGACCTGGAAATCTGGTCCTTGATGGCCGCCATGCCGTGCCCCATGTCGATGCCTTCGAATCGAGCTGAGACCGCCACCAATTGCCGCAAGTCCTCGCGGTGCATTTCAAGCAGGCCAGGTTCGTGCTCAATTTTGGCCACGTCCTGAACTGTCAGTTTGGCTCCGGTCATCGAATGGATCGGCATAGTTGAAAGCGACCGTTCTCGTTCGTGCGATTCAGGTGCGGACAGCACACGGACATTGTAAGTGCGATCCCCCTGCAGCACATACGATGAGACTGTTCCCAGCATCGTGCTTTGAATTTCCGTACCTAACATCCTGGGCGTCATGCCGATTCTTGCGGCGACGGCCAGATCGGTTTTGAGTCGCATCGATGGTCCAGCGACCACAAGTCCGTCCTCGACATCGACTACACCGGGAATGGCTTCGATGGTCTTCGCGATCTCCTCCGCCTTCGCCTTCAAGAGCGCCGTATCGGTTGAGAAAATCTTGATTTCCACGGGCTTGGGCGACCACGTCAAATCACCAATCAAATCGCCCAGCACACCGGGAAACTCAAAGCTCAACGCGGGTTCGGCGTCATTGCACCTGGCCCGCAATTCCTCGATCACCGCCTCCGTATTGCGGTCACGTTTACGCTTCAACTTGACCAGAAAATCGCCCGTATTGGCTTCGGCAATCGCCAGCGCCAATCGCGCGCCGGTGCGACGCGAAAAGCCTTCCACCTCCGGTGTCTCACGCAGGATTTGTTCGACATGCCGCAACATGCGGTCGGTTTCGGTCAGACTGGTCCCGGGGCGCGAGTAGTAGTCGATCACGAACGCGCCTTCATCCTGGGCGGGCAGAAAATCGGACTCCAGTTGTCCGTACATCCAAATGCCGCCCGCCGCAATCATTGCCATTCCGACGGTGGTGATTGCGGGAATGCGTAACAAGGCACGCATGACCCAGGCGTATGCATCAATCAGTCGTCGTAAAACTGGACCACCCTGTTCCAGTTCGTGCTGGTTTTGCCCCTTACGCCGACGGATCAGCAGACCGGCGGTCACCGGTGTCCATGTCACAGCAAGAACCAGGGAAATCAGCAGGGCGACGACCATCGTGACAGCCAGTGCCCTGAAGAAAACGCCTGCGACTCCGTCCAGAAACGCGAGAGGAATGAAGACCACCACTGGCGTCATCGTACTTCCGACCAGTGCCGGTCCGACCTCGCGCATGGCGAGTTGTACTGCCTCAGCGGACGTGTGACCTGCCAGGACTTTGGAATAGATCGACTCCACGACGACAATGGCATCGTCGATCACGATACCGACGACTGCGGCGATTCCACCGAGTGTCATCAGGTTGAAACTCATTCCCAGCAGTCGCAGCCCAATCAGCGTCAGGATGACCGTAACGGGGATCACAAGCGCAGCGACGATTGTCGATGACAGGCTGCGCAGGAATGCGTACAGAACAATGACTGAGAGTATCAGCCCAAGAATGATCGCTTCCCAGACGCTGCCCACACCTTCGCGCACGAATTGTGATTGATCGTAGAAGAAGGCCAGCTTCATGTCCGGCGGCAGCTCGCTCTTAAGACGCAGCAGTTCCTGATCCAGGTCGTCTGCGATTTGCACGGTGTTGCAATCGGGCTGTCCGTAGATATTAAACAGCACCGCATCTTTTCCATCCGCAGAAATACGATTGAACTGGGGCGCTTCGCCGCGTCGCACGACACCGATGTCACGAATACGAATCGGTGCCTGATTCACCCAGGCGATCACAACCTCTTCAATTTCCCTGGGATCATGCAGGCGGTTATCGACGACCGACAGGTACAGTTGATAGTTCTCTTCGTGCATCCCAGCCGAAGTGAACTGATTCGTTTCGGCTAACGCCAGAGTGACTTGTCCGAAAGTCAGATGATTGGCGTCCAACTTTGACGGATCGACGATCACATGAAATTCAGGGACACGGCCACCGACCAGGTTGATCCGTGCGACGCCGTTGAGTCGCAGGAAACGCGGATAAATGTCGTATCTGGCGGTTTCCCAGATGTCGGTTCTGCTGCGCGTCTCGCTCGTTAAGCTGATCCCGAGAATAGGGAAAGCGGCAAACGTCAGGCGGTGAACCTGAATCGCGGCCGCAGGAGGAAGCGTATTGCGAATCTGTGCGAGTCGGCCCAGCACATATTGCTCGGCCTCGGTCATGTCAGTCTTCCAATCGAAGAACACATTCACGGCTGCGGACCCACGTCCGGTTGTTGAGCGGATGTTCGTCGTGCCAGGAATATTCTTCATGGCTTCTTCGACAGGGCGCGTCACGGTCGCCATCATCTCGTCGCCAGGAATCACTCCATTGTCGATCAAAATCACGACTCGGGGAAAATCGGTCTGAGGAAACACTGACGAGGGCATCGTCATGCCGGCGTACACGCCTGCGAAACACAGTGCAACGACGATAAACAGAATCGCTTTGCTGTAGCGCAGCACGATTCCTGGCCTGCCGGATTCCGTTGGATGTTCGGACGATTCAGTCAACATAATTTGGTGTGCTCACAGGCTGTTTTCGCCGTCGCCCAACGTAACAATTCGATCCACGGGCAAGGCGGTTGCCTGAACGACGGCCGCCGCCGATTGAGCGAGTTCGTTCAACAAGTCGAGATAGGTTCTCCGATCCTGCAGCAACGAATTCTGCGTCGCGTAGACCGTCAATACATCCGCTTGCCCGGCTTGAAATTGAGCGTTGATGTCCTTTAGGTCTGCTGGCATCCTTTCACTAAATGGTGACAGATCCACTTTCGTTTCGATTGCCAGAAGTCGTGCTCGCTCATACCGATCAATCGCGGTTTCCGCTTCTCGGGCGGCGCGTATCTTGAGTTGACTGTACACACGATTCAGTTGTTGCCATTCGGCAGTTCGCTGACGAGCCAAAGGATCTCCAGTGTTCCAGATCGGCAAGTCCATTTGTAGTCGAACGCCCAATTCCTGGGATCCGTTCGGGTTCTGGGCGAAGATCGGGCCAGCTTGCACGTCCGGAGTCCGCGCGGCGTTCGCGAGGCGGTAGTTGGCACTCGCCGCGTTGGCCCCGGCCAGCGCCGCCATGACATCAGGACGGCCGTTCACCAGTTCGTTCGCCAATTCCTGAGAACCTGCTCCAGTTGTCTCTGCGGATGCCAACACACCATTACAAAATGCGTTCGCAGGTCGCCAGGAGAAGGCGGGCAGGCGATCCGCCAGTTTCAATGGCTCAGACGCAGGCAGGTCCAGTTGTTGTCGTATCGCAAGCAACGCCGCCTGATAGGTCGCATCGGCCAGGTGGGACTGGTTTCGAGATTGTCTTGCGGCAACCTTCGCTGTAGTGACTTGCGCCGCCGTGCCGACGCCTGCCGCGAATCGCCGTTCCACAACACCCAGCAGATCTTCGTTCAAGACGGCTGTTTGATTCGCAAGTTCATGCAATTCCTGCTGATACAGGGCCGTAAAGTAGAGCCTGGCTGTTTGCGAGATATTCAGCAATTCCGTCTGGTGGATCGTCCAGCGGACCTGGTTCAGAGTTGCGTTGGCACCCTGCTCGCGAAAGCTCAGTTGATGAGCGAGTTCAAATCGCTGCATCAACCACATATAATAATTTGTCTGACCACCACGACCGTCAGCAGGGAGTATTTGAGCCTGGACGAATGGATTCCATTGATAAGTCGCTGCGACATCCACTGCGGCTGCGCTCACCTGGTCCTGGCCCCGAGCCGTAATGAGGTCCGGGTTCTGAGCCAACGATGTCGCAATCGCATTCTGAAATGAAAGTGACGACTCCGCCGCTGACGATTCCGCTGCTGACAATTCCAGTTGAGGTCGCTCTTCAAGGCTGGCCGCAGAAATGTTCGCATCTGTTATAGCGGAAATCGACTGGACTTTCGGCTGCATTTCTGGCAGATCGAAAAGCTCGGCCTGTTCCGTGACCGGAAAATCGATTTCTGCCGCTCGCCCAACAGCAGATTCTCCGGCAGGTCTCCGAATTTCTTGGGTGCCCTCTGCGAACTCGGTCGCCGACGCTTGTTCAATCACGGGATCTGGTCGTTGAGTTTGCTCAACCAGGCTTTGCTTCCCGGAAACGGCCCTGCCAAAAGATTCCGGCAGCAGAGCGCGAGATGTCCGCGATGCGACGCGATGTGAACCTCCGCTCTGGCATCCAGTCACGAGAAGCACAAGGGTCAGCGTCACAAGTACAGCCTGCGCGATGGTTGTTGAAAGGCGATCCGTCATTCTGCTTCCCCCTGCGTGCCAGTGCTCTTGAAAGACTGGGATACATGCACAAACTTTTCCGTCCGGTGTCAGTCGGAATTACCGAAAACTGGTGACAACTCGTCTCGAATCTTCGGACATTCGCAACATCCCGCAACATCCTTGTATCCGGCATAAACTGGAATTCACCAATGAGTTCCAGCGATAGCTGGTTAGGTTGCCATAGATGATGCACCGTTGGCTCACGCGCTGTCGCCCGCTTTGGAACCGCGTGAACAAGACGCCGTGAGCGACGGGCCGGAGTCCAGGTCGTTGCTTGCTGCGGTAACATCCGGCAACCGAATCGTCACAGTCGTCCCGGCACTCGGTTGACTGCAAATCTCGATCGTGCCACCGTGTGCGAGGACCGCAGCGCGGGCAATCGAAAGACCAAGGCCAGTTCCACCAACGGTACCATTACGCGATGGATCACCTCGAAAAAAGCGGTCAAACACATGAGGCAATTGTTCGGTCGGAATGCCGACGCCGGTATCCTGGACTTCAACCACAGCCGAGCCGCCAGAAACGCGGCAATGAATTTCGACATGGCCTTCTGCTGCCGTGTATTTCAAGGCATTCTCCAGGATGTTAAAGAACGTCTGACTTAGTCGGATGTCGTCTCCCTGAAGCTCACACGGTTGAACTTCGCTGATTTTCATCGATACGCCGCGTTGTTCCGCCAATGGATTCAATTGCTCGGTCACATCCAGCAGCAATGCGTCCAGTCGCACACACTCGTAGTCATAGTGGATGGTACCGGCGTCGAGGCGGCTAAGATTGAGCAGTTGATCGGTGAGCCGTCCGAGCCGTGCAGCTTCTTCTACCACGACAGTCAAGGTTTGCTCGTACTCCTCCGGCGATCGTCGCGAACGAAGCGCCGACTCGGCTTCCGATCGTAGTGCCGCCAGAGGAGTCCGCAACTCGTGAGACGCATCGGCAGTGAATCGCTGGATTTCATTGACGGCATTTTCCAGACGCGCAATCAGTGAATTCAAGGTCGAGGCCAACCGTCCGATTTCGTCATTGGGATTGACGATCTCGATACGACGGTCCAGGCGATCAATCGTGATTGAGTTAGCGACCGTCGCAATCTGCTTCACCGGTGCCAGTGCTCGCCCCGCCATGACATATCCACCGACCGACGCAACCGCGAGCGCCAGCGGAAGCAGAATAAGCATGATTGCCTGAAGCGAATGAATTTCGGCGTAATAGCGTCGCAAGGGAGTCATCGCCTGGACGATAAACTCACCGAGTTCGCCCGTGACGGAAATACTTGCAACACGACAGTCTCCGTAGCCTTCAATCGCAGCGGTTTCGAAAGATGGTGATGGTGATGGTGACGGTGACGGTGACGGTGACGGTGACGGTGACGGCACGGCGTCGCTTCCTGAAAACGAGTTCGAATGCTCGACCAGACCGGCACTCACAAAGACCAATTTTCCAGCACTGTCGAGGACTCGAAAGTCATAGACGTCATGCTGGAAAAATCTTGCGTGGAGTTGCGTATCGAGATCGGGCATCGAATGCGCCAGCTGAACTTCGAGGACAAGTTCCTGGAGCTCTTCCTGCAACGCCGCATCGGTATGAGCCAGCGACTGATGCCGTGCCAAAACTAGAATCAAAAGGCAAAAGCCGCCCAGTGCGACGACCAGAGACGTGCCGTACCACAGTGTGAGTCGCCAGCGAATCGACAACGTTTTCATGGTGCATCCCCCAGCAAGTAGCCTTGTCCACGAATCGTATGCAGGATCGCAGGCTGTCCCGGAATTTCGAGCTTCTTTCGCAACTGATTCACATGAACCGCGATCACATTTGTCCATGTGGCCGTGTCCTCCTTCCACACCGACTTCGCGATCATTTCTCGTGTCACAATTTGATTGGCGTTCCGGACCAGGTAGATCAGCAATTCCAGCTGACGGTTTTGAAGATCCAGCGCCTGGTTGCCCCGCACAGCCGTGCGTGACACAAGATCTATCCGCAGGTCACCCAGCGAAACGAATGGGTTGGAATCACCCTGCTCGCGACGCAGCAGCATCCGAATTCGAGCCAGCAGTTCCTCTATTGCGAACGGTTTGACAAGGTAGTCATCCGCTCCTGCGTCCAACCCCGCGACACGATCCTCGATGGCGTCCCGCGCAGTGACTACGAGAACCGGCGGCCGCTTGCTGATGGCCCGTAATTCCGATAACCATTCCAAGCCATTGCCATCGGGCAGCATCAAGTCGAGAATGACGAGATCAACGTCCTGGGACAGCAATTTCCGAGCCGACTTCAGCGAGTCCGCCGCGAGCGTACCAAATCCCGATTCATCAAGTGTGCGCACGATGCTCCGCAACAAATTCGGCTGATCTTCAATCACAAGAATCCGCTGCATCGTCAAAGCACTCGTTCATACTGGTACGCCTGTTTGCAAATCGGCGACAACGCCGGGAAGCGACACTTCCGACTCATTATCGGACTCAGGCACCGGACGAAAAAGCATTCTGCAGCGAGATAAACTCGAATTCACCTTGACTGTGACGTCACTGGCGTGATGTTTGGGCCGGTGACGCTATGACGATAGTCTCATCATCCGGATTACCGCAGTTTTCGGCTGCTGTCATCATTCTTTCTCCAATCCCTTGGAAATGGTTTGTCTGATTCGCAGGACTGGCAGACACGCGATGGCGATCACACTTACCGTGCAGAATGCCGTCAATAAACCATAGTGTGAAGCAATCCAGCCTCCCGCCCCCGTACCAATCATCATGCCGGTTGCATAGGCCATGTTGAACCACGCGTACCCTGCACCGTAGTCTGATGAAACGCCGTCTTCGGCGGCATCGGCCATTTCCGGTAGCGCCGGAGTCAGCAGCATGGCACAGGAAACACCGAACAAGAGCATCACAGCGATCAATGAAAGCCAGGTTGTTGAGACTGCAATCCATGGCAGGATCATGGCCGCGCTCACGAGACCCGTTGCCATGACAATCCGCCGATTCCATCGATCAGCCGCCAGACCCGCCAGTGGTGAAAACAATCCGTACGCAGTGGTCGCCGCGAGAAACAATAATCCAATTGATTCCGGCCCTGCGTTGAACGTCTAATCAAGATGCAGTGGCAAAGTTGGTTCCAACAGGCACAACATCATTCCGCCTGCAACGACGACGATAAAGACCGTTCGAAACGCCGGGCGTTTCCAAATCGACACGAGTCCCACGTGCCACATTTGGGGAGCGACGCCTGACAACGGCATTCCTCGCAAGGGGTATTCCGGCCTGCGTGGAACTGTTTTCCACAGGAGGCCAAGGCTCAGCCAGGCCAGCATCGCTCCTGCGTAAAATGGAACGCGTGTGCCGACACGTGCATAGAGAATTCCGCCCAGCAGCGGCCCGACCAGCGTTCCCATGGAGATACCCGTCATCAGGATTCCCATGGCCCATCCTCGCTGTTCAAGAGGGTAAAGATCAGCGACCAGCGCCATACCAGACGTCCAGATCGCGGCACCCGAAATCCCCTGCATCATGCGTGCGATAAACAAGATCTCGAAACCGTCCGCGTTTGCCATGACCGTCGTCGCTGCGGCCAGTCCGGCGATACCTGCTAACAGAGTGCCCCGACGCCCGCAACAATCCACAATCACTCCAATGAAGGGTGTGGAGATCAAAACAACGATTGCATAGGCACTGAACAGGAGTCCGAATGCGGACTGTGAAACGTTCCAGTTCGCAGCGAGTTTCGGCAGAATCGGAATAATGCTCTCGTAAATGAACATGTCCGTGAAGAGCGCAAACACAACTGTTCCCAGCACCTTGCCGCGCGAAATATTGACGCCGACTTCGTCTGCTGCGGACAACACGATTTCTCTCGATGGAATGGGAACAGTTTCAATTGCCACTGTCATTATGGCCTTTGCGGCTTCGTAGATATTCCATTCGTGCCAGACCGAATCAATCAAAACTCGCCAACAACCTCGCCGCCAGCTCGCGTGCAGAGTGTGACATAGGTCCAGCTGTCAATGTTTTCCGACAGAAACCGAACCGAGCCGTCCGACAGAAGCACCAGCACTCCTCCGGAGTGAAAGCTGTAGGCTTCGCTCAGGTTGATCTTATTGATGAACCCGGAACCCAGGGTCGTGATTCCGTCCTCCTGCACGCCCGCCACATTGAATCGGGAATCCGGGTCCGCCCAGCCGATGCCGTCTTCGGCCACAAGATCGCCGGCGACGCTGACAACTTCGTCACCTCTGTAGGCGGCAAACTGAGTCTTGGACATCGGGTCGCTTCCGACATAGACATCGGGGCGACCACAGGATTCGGCGATCATCATTGTATTGGAAAGGCCATCAGTAATGCGGGCTGGCGGGTTTGCTTCAAATTGTGCCAGAACGCCGGTCCGGGCGGAAAGACCTGGATCAGCAACACCAAAGACTTCGGTGTAAACTCGCTTCGTTACCTGATTGATTGCGCCATAATCACCCGCTGCGGCACCAACCACATGATGTGTGTCTGTCTCCTGGGGGGCCGGCGTGGAAGGACATTGAAAAACAGAAAGCTGGGTCTTCACAAATGGTCGGTTCCGAAGACTGCTCCACGGGCTGCCGTAGTCGTAATTTTGCGTGATTGTCGGCTGATCAAGGTAAGGAAGAACAAGGGTCGTCCACGACTGATACTCCGTGCAGTGTGACGGATTGTCTTCGACGGAAAGTTCTGTTTCTTCACAGCCCCCCGTTCCATCTCCGGCCAGCGCGTCTGGAGGAAATACGGCGTGCGTTGAGTCGTAGTTATGCAGTGCCAGCCCGATCTGTCTTAGATGATTGCGGCACTGCATTCGCCGGGCCAGCTCGCGGGCGTGCTGAATTGCTGGCAGCAGAATCGCCATCAGAATTGCGATGACTGAAGTCACCACGAGCAATTCAATGATCGTGAATGCGCACCGCTTTCCTGTCTGAGCAGATTCCATTTTTTCTGTCCGTGAGTGTTCCTTCCTGGATTCGTGGCCAATTCTCCAGTGTTTCATGATCCCGTCAATGCCAGTCAGATATTACAGGCCAGCAGGTCCAGCCGTGAGAATGGGTCGAGAATCGGTTCTGTTAAATGGCTCAGGTTCCGGCTCGGAGACAATATTTTCACCAGCAATGACATTCTTTGGCATTGGGAACCGGACCAGCATCACGAACTTTTGATCAGCGATACTGGCAATTATTTCGCCACCCAAAAACTGTACAATCCGCAAAGACAGCGCAAGTCCAAGTCCAGCGTGTGTGCCAGTTTGGGAACGCGCAGAGTCAGCTCGCCAAAAACGTTCAAAAACGTGCGTCACCTGATCCGCTGTGACTTCGCAGGCTGTGTTGGAAATTTGAATCTCCAGTCGGTCAAGTTGCCCGTCCGTCGAGATCTGAATCTCACCGCCACTGTCAGCGTAACTCGACGCATTGTCCAGCAGATTGGACAGGACGACCTGCAGTTTGTCGCCATCTGTGCATAACAGGCACTTCGGGTCACAATGCCATTTGACGCGGAGATTGCGATCCGCGGCGCGTTGCGCATAAGGTTGCCAGGCGCGATGCAGCATCCCATAGACATCGACAAGATCATTTTCCGCAGTCGCCTGCCCGGCTTCGATTCTCGAGAGCGACAGCAGCGTCGAAATAATGGCTTCAGTTTCAGTGCTGATGCCAAGACATTTCTCCAGAGTCGTCCGGTAACTGTCCGCATCACGATGGCGACTGAGCCCAACTTCGAGGAGTGTTCTGATTCCCGCCAGTGGCGTTCTTAATTCGTGGGCGACATCCGCAGTGAATGTCTTCTCACGGGAGAATGCGGATTCGAGCCGATCCATGAAATCGTTCAGTCGTGACACCACCGGTTGCAGTTCACCGGGTGCGTCTGCCAGCAGAAACCGCTTTGTCAGACTTTGCTCGCTGACATCGCCGATCTGATGAGCCAGCGTCTGCAGGGGGCGCAGGTTTTTGGTGACCAGCCATGCCAAAATTCCCAGAATCACAGCCGTCGCCGTGACACCACTCGCCACCAGCAGCCCTGACAATCGTGACAGCGACGACTCCACATCCTGTGTGTCTTTCGCAATCACCAGTGTCACATGAGTGCGACTCGAAAAATCAATTGTGTCCACGCTTTCACGGTGATCGTCCCAGTCGCGTGTTTGATCCAGGGCTGGCAGATCAAGCGATTCGCCTTTAACACGCGGCAGAAAACGAATTCCGGCGGCCCTTCCGACGGTGCCGTCAGGCAGGGTAACACGGCAAACAGTGGGGGCGACCATGTGACCGACAAGCTGCGGGAAGTTGAATTCACTGAGTCTGCGGGATCGCGCCAGGACTGCGCCTTTTTCATTCCAGATCTGATAGTATTCCGGACGAATGCTGCGAGCGAACTCCTGCATCGGAAAGTCCTGGAACGGAATGACAACTTCATCACCGCGCTGCTCAATCATCACCGCCAGGGAACGTGCTCTCGCTGCGAGATTCTGATCGAACTCAGCGTACAGCTGCCGCTGAATCATCACGTACTGACCATACTCCGTCGCACACAGCGTGACGACAATCGTGCCCGCGATGGCGATCATGAGTCGAGTTCGCAGCGTGGTGTTCATGCCGACTTCTCATCGCGTTCAGCCAGAAGATATCCGAAGCCTCGCCGAGTGTGAATCAACGCGGTCCATTCGGGCCGTTCGAGTTTCTTCCGCAGATAGCGAATGTAAACGTCAATCACATTGCTGTAGGCTTCCGAATTGAATTCATAGACGTTTTCCCAAATATCCGTGCGGGAGACAACCTGCCCGGCGCGCATGGCCAAAAAAACCAGCAGAGAGTATTCACGTCGAGTCAAATCGATCGAGACCTCACCGCGAGAAACCATTTGAGTGGCGGTATTGATCTGCAGATTATTGATGCGAATCACCGGATCTGTCTGATCGTATCGGCGACGCACCAGAACCTGAACACGAGCCAGCAGCTCTTCAAAAGCGAAGGGCTTGATCATGTAATCGTCGGCCCCGGAATTGAGTCCATTGACTCGATCCTGGACGGCATCCTTCGCGGTCAGAATCAGGATTTTGGCAGATGAACCGGCACTGCGAAGGCGTTTGAGGATTTCGTCGCCCTTCATACCGGGAAGCATCAGGTCCAGGATGATGACGTCATATTCATTGCTGGTCGCATACCACAGCCCGTCCTTGCCGTCGGCAGCGTTATCGACGGCGAATCCTGCTTCTGTCAGTCCCTGAACCACCGCTTCCCGAACCGGTTGATAGTCTTCAACAACAAGGACTCGCATCTTGCGTTCGCTCATCTGGAACCATGCTCACGGCAAATTGCGGCACGGGCTTCGCCCCGCCGATTCAAACTCGCCTGAGTAAATCGTAATCGATCAGAATGAGAAATTCATGAGAGCCGCTGTCGAGCCGGAATCTGGACTGGCGGATACTCGCCACGCCCAAACGTTCCGAATACGTGCAACGCCGCTTCAACCGCAGTCCACTGGCGGACGGACGGCGGGAAACACTCGAATTGCTGGCAGAACTTGAAATTTTGCGACACAGCGATTTTTTCGTCGGGACAAATTCGAGCGATATTGATCGACTAATCAGCCTGTTCAAAGGCTTGGAATCGTGTGCTTTTGTGGACGAACCGTTCTCCTCTGGTTTGCCGTCCCCAGCGTATCAGGTCCATAGCGGCGCGGCCTGGATGAGAAAAAGATGAGAGAATGACTCTCTCCAATTCCCCCATTCTTCTGGTCTTTCCACCCGCCGTGATTGGCCAACGAATTTCATTTTTTCCTCCAGGAATGAGATTCTGTTCAGAATTTTCACAGTTCTCTCATCTAACCTGGCATATCGTACCGACCGCTTTTTATCCGCTGGTTGCCGTCAACGACAACTGCGAGAGTTTGTCGCATCACACAGGAAGTTGTGATCGCTCCACTGGTTTGATTTTTTGAACATAAAATGCGAATAACAAGGATGTCTCGCATGGCTCTTAGTGACCGCAACTGCCTGATCATGGCAGGGCTTTTTAGCGCCACATTGATTTTCTTCTATCCGCTCGTTCTGCCTACCCCGCTGCTGGAACCGGATGAAGGGTTGCATGCGACCATTGCTCAGGAGATGTTGGAACACGACGAATGGATTGTTCCCACGGTCCACGGTCAGCCGTTTCTCGACAAGCCAATCCTGTACTTCTGGGCGCAGATGATCAGCTTGAAGGCTTTTGGAATGCACGAATGGGCCGTGCGGCTGCCGGGATTGCTCTTTGGGCTTTTTCGATCGTTGACGACAGGATTGCTGGCGTGGCGATTGTTTGGACGCCAGGTTGCTGCCGTGGCAACGATGATGTCCATGACGATGTTTCTTCCTCTGGTGATGGCACAGGCGGCCACGCATGACGTCGCTCTTGTGCCGTGGACCAACCTGGCCATCCTGTGTTTGTGGGAAGCGGAATCATCATCATCCAGACGGCAGTTGATCGGGTGGCTTGCGGGCGCTGCTTGTATGGTGGGACTGGCGATTCTGACGAAAGCACTGATCGGCGTCGCCTTCGTGTGCATCGGATACGGCCTCTTCCTGATTTTCAGTCGTCGTCTCTCGCTGGCCCGCTGCGTGCGGCTTGCCATCGTGCTGGTGGTCGGACTCTTGATGGCCTCGCCATGGTTCATCGCGATGGAAATCCGCGACCGAGGCTACCTGTATTACTATTTCATCGAGCGACATCTGCTTGGCTTTGCCACTTCAACGCAGCCGCATGGAGATGAACCATGGTACTTCTATGCTCCGTTTATTCTGCTGGGTTCCATGCCATGGAACTGGTCGATCGTTCCTCTCCTGCTGGACGAATGGCGAGGTCGAAAATCCCGGACCGCGATGGCACCGGAGATGATTCTCTTACTCTGCTGGCTGATTGGAGGATTGCTTTTCCTCTCAATCGCAAAATCCAAGTTGTCAACGTATGCACTTCCGCTGTTCCCCGCGCTGGCCATCCTGACCGCCGTCTCCTGGCAGAGATTCGTGAATCGACAGTGTTCCTCGTCGTCGGTGACATGGTTCAGCTGGATGAATCGGCTCTCCGGAGCTGCCGGGGCAATCGTACCGGTGGCGGTATTGCTGAGCCTCCAACTTGTGTTGCACACCACCTGGCCGACAATGTGTTGGTTAGCTGCGGGAGTGGTGTCTGCGGTCTCCGTCGTGTCTCTGATCGACGCCGAAAAGCGGAGATACGCGAGATCACTTGCCTTGTGCTGCACATGGGTCGCTGGGATGGCGGCGACAGTGATGACGTGGCCATTGCAGAATTTCGCTGAGAGTTATTCGGAACGCAGTCTGGCCGAATGGATTAACCGCCAGGATTCGCTGCCGGATCATTTGATCCTGATCGGTGGAAAACCGTCGTCGGTGATCTTCTACCTGAAACCAGAATGGCGACACGTATTAGAACCTGACCAATTCGTCCAAATGCAAGTCGAAGAGCTGACGGCGAATACTGAACTTGAAGATGGCGACGTGCTGGCGTTCACTCAACATGCGATGGAGGAGGCGAGCGTTGAATGTCAACAGATCCTGAGCCAGACAGACGAAACGGCCGGTCAGTTCATGATTATCCGGGGAACGGACGATGAATTTCTCCCGATTCAAGTCGCGGGGAGGTTTTCGCGATGAGACCGACCGAGGGCTTTCATTGCCAAACAGTTGCCGAAGTGCAGATCCCGCTGGAGGATCGACGGAAGGCAGAAAGCAAGTTTGGACTTCGAGAACAGCTTCTGTTCGTGCGGCGCGGCATTCAACAGAATGCGTACCGCCTGCCTGAACTTCGACGGTTTGCAACCTTCGCTGTGGTTGGAGCCTCGGGGCTTGTGATCGATCTGCTCTGCTTTCGTCTGCTGCTGACGAGCCTCGGGCCTGGCGTCGCTCGCGCGGTCGCGATTTTCATTGCGATGACGTGGAATTTCGAATTGAATCGCCGCTTCACATTTTCAGTTTCCCGGCACGCCAGCATCCTCGCGGAATATTTGCGATTTTGCGCAGCTTGCTTCCTTGGAGCGTGCCTGAACTGGACGACAACACTCACTCTGCTCAAAAGTTTTGACGTCTGCAGAGAACAACCCGTCGCCGTCGCGCTGGTGAGCACAGTGCTGGCCGCCGTGTTGAATTTTACGCTGTGCCAGATCTGGGTGTTTGGCCGCAGAAAACGCGTTGCCATTCATGTGACCGATACTGCCGGTGAATCAATGCAGGCGTCCGGGGCGCTTTCCGATTACGCTGTTTCGCAGTGAGGTAATCGACAGAATGGACTTGACCAGTAGGTTGGACATTCCTGTCCGACAGCCCGGATGTCCGACAGCCTGAATGTCCGACAGCCTGAATGTTCGACGGACAGGAATGTCCATCCTACGAGCTTTTCCCACGACCGCCCGACTAACCGCCTTCCTGCAGCGCCTTCACGATATCAACGATCGCCTTTTTGCCGTCGGCAAACAGCATCAATGAATTTTCCATCGCGAACAGCGGGTTGGCGATGCCAGCGAAACCTGGGCTGAGGCTGCGTTTGACGTTGATGACGGTGCGTGCCCGATCGACATCGATAATTGGCATCCCGGCAATCGGGCTGTTGGGATCCGTGCGAGCCAGTGGATTCACAACATCGTTGGCACCCAGCACGATCGCCACATCGACTTTGTCCATCGATGCGTTGACTTCGTCCATTTCCTTGAGTCGTTCATAAGCGATATCCGCTTCCGCAAGCAGCACGTTCATGTGACCGGGCATACGACCAGCGACGGGATGGATGCCGAATTCGACTTCGATTCCCTTCGCAAGCAGTAAGTTTGTCAGGTCGCGGACAGCGTGCTGCGCCTGAGCGACTGCCATGCCGTAACCGGGGACGATCAGCACACGTTCGGCAACCTCCAGCATCATGGCGACTTCTTCCGCCGACGTGGATTTCACGTGAGCGTAGATGTCGTCGCTGGTGGTCGATTTGCCTTTCGCCTGGAGCGTTCCAAACAGGACGGCCCACAGGGAGCGATTCATCGCGGTACACATGATCCGTGTCAGAATAATTCCCGACGCTCCGACCAGTGATCCGGCCACGATCAGCAGTGTGTTGTTGAGCACAAAGCCCGTCGCAGACGCCGCGATTCCAGAATACGAATTCAGCAGCGCGATGACCACCGGCATGTCCGCTCCGCCAATTGAAATCACCAGCAACACGCCCAGACTCAGGGCCAGCGCAACCATTCCCCAGTAAGCAACGCCAGCCCACGCAGGCTGCATCACCATCGACGCGCAAAGTGCGATGCAAACCAGGGCGATCAGCAAATTTGCCGGTTTTTGCCACGGGGCACTGAAGTCCTTCATGAACTTCAACTCCTGCAGTTTTCCGTAGGCCACCAAACTACCGGTCAGCGTGACCGCGCCGATCAGTCCCGATGCCGCCGTCGCGATCAAGACGTCAGCGCCTTCAGTTCCGTTCGCGACCCCGGCAGCATGTTCTTTACCTGAAAGGTAGGCGCCAGCGATCAGGAACGAGGCCCCGCCGCCGAGTCCATTGAACATCGCCACAAGTTGCGGCATGGATGTCATCTGGACTCTTTTTGCCATGATGATTCCGATGATTGAACCGACAGCGATGCCGATCAGCACGCCGGTCCAGCTCAGCACGTCACGATGCAGCAGCGTGGCTACGACGGCCAGCAGCATTGCCGCAGCGCCGATGAGGTTCCCGCGCACGGCGGTCCTGGGCTTTGTCATTCCCTTCAGGCCAATGATGAAGAGGATGCCGGCAATCAGATAACAGAGATCAACTAGAACCATGCTCACGGGGAATTCTCACTTCTTTTTCGACTTGAACATGGACAACATGCGATCTGTCACGACAAATCCGCCCACGACATTGATTGTCGCCAGCACGACGGCAATCAGCCCGAGCACGGTAGCAGTTGCGCCGCCGTCCTTGCCACTTTCCAGAATCGCACCGACCATTGTGATGCCGGAAATCGCGTTCGAGCCGGACATCAGTGGCGTATGGAGTGTCGGCGGAATTTTGACAATAATCTCAACGCCCACGAATACGGCAAGTACAAAGATCGTGATCAGCAGAATGAGCGTTCCGCCGGACAAAGCCGGCTCGACCGCAGCAGGCACGACGTCTGTGACCACTGCAGTCAGCACCATCAGCGATTGCGGTATGAGCAGATCAGGATTGTTCAGGATACCGAGCATAGATGATCAACCTTGGAGGGGTATGAGAGTCTGCAAGACTTTAATGTGTGCTGCCCGCCTGGTTCGCCACGGCTGAATTCAATAATTCGCGGACACGACTATGGACAACTTCGCCGTTTCGCGTCACCAGCGTTTCGCGGATGACTTCGTCATCGGTGTCGATCTTCACAGATCCTGATTTGATCAGCGGCATCAGGAATGTCGTAATGTTCTTGCTGAACATCTCGCTGGCGTGGACGGGAACTGTCGATGCCAGATTGACCGGGCCAAGAACCTTCACACCGTTCAGATCAATTGTTTTTCCGGCGACCGTGACTTCGCAGTTGCCTCCGCGTTCTGCCGCGATGTCAACGACGACTGAACCCGGTGCCATGGCTTCAACCATTTCACGAGTCACCAGCACGGGAGCCTTCTTGCCAGGAATCGCCGCAGTCGTGATCACCACGTCACAGTCGGCAATAACCTTCTTCAGAGCTTCACGCTGCTGGCGATAGAATTCCTCGCTCATCTGCTTCGCGTAACCGCCAGCACCTTCCGCGTTGTCGGCTTTGACATCGAGAATAACGAATTTTCCGCCCAGGCTTTCGACCTGTTCCTTCACGGCCGGACGAATGTCGTAGCCAAAGACAACGGCTCCCATACGTTTCGCCGAAGCGATGGCCTGCAGACCCGCGACCCCAGCGCCAATGACCAGCACACGGGCTGGTTTGAGAGTACCCGCAGCGGTCATCATCATCGGAAACATCCGAGGCGATTCGACCGCCGCCAGGAGGACGGCGCGATACCCGGCGATCGTTGCCATCGACGACAGAATGTCCATGCTCTGCGCCCGCGTGATTCGCGGCACCAGTTCGAGTGAAAAGATCGTCGCTCCGCTTGCCGCCGCTTTCGCAATCATGTCGGGGCACCACAATGGTTCACAGCCGGCGATCAGCACCTGATCTTTCCGCAGGAGAGCAATCTCCGCATCGGCGAATTCCCGGCAGGCTCCCAGACTGCGAACCTGAAGGATGACGTTCGCTCTGGAAAACACTTCCGCTCTGTCAGCGACAAGCGAGGCACCTTTCGCTGTGTATTGGTCGTTGGTAAATCCCGCCGCTTTACCCGCATCTGTCTGGATCAGAACTTCCACACCCGCCTTTTGAAGTCCCGCGATCGCCGAAGGAACCAGAGCAACTCGGCGTTCGTCCGGATCAGCTTCCCGAAGCACGCCCAAAATCAGAGTCTGTGTCATATCGTCAAATTTCTCCCGAGAACTTTTTGCTCCTGAGGCTTCAGGTTATATGCCATCAGCGGCAGGGACTCCAGAGAGTCGCGGATCGAGCGTGTCGTGTTCCCGTTTGCGGTGATCACAAGGGACAGATCGCCGTCGCAAAGCTACACTGCTTTCAAGAATGACATGTTGTTGCGATCGTTCTGGCACAGGCACGACCAGATCGCAGTCCAGAGGCCCCCCCCGGAGGATGTTCCATGACCAACCAGCTAAAACATCGGACAGCCATGTTGCGAGGACGTTTTTTCCGTCGTCTGACTTTGATATTGATCGCGTCATTCGTTTGCCACGGATTGATGCCACGAATGGCGGTGGCTCAACGAAATGAAGCTGGCAAGGACATCGCAAACGGATTGCTGCGAGCGCTGATTGAGTCGCAGCTGCAAAAGCAGAATCGAGGAAATCTGCAACCAGGCGGACCAAGGCAACAGAATCCGCCAGGGTTCGACCCAAACGCCCGGCCAGCTCAACCGACGACTGAATGTCAGCAACTGCGAACTCTGCTGGCAACGATGGAGCAGGAATCGAACGCTCTTTCCGCGCAGCTCAATAACGACTCGCGCCGCAATCCGGAAGTGCGCAACCAGTTGGCAGACGTCGTCAATTTCCAGGCATCTGTGGCGGCGGCTCGACAGCACGCCGGCGAGCACAACAATCATATGCACATGCAGCCAACCGGCCAGTTGCTCGATCAGACATGGAAGCCGCTCGCCTATCAGCTCGCGGCTTTGCCAGCCATCAGTCAGCAGACTCGCGAATCAATCGAGCGCATGAATCGAATGGATGCGCAGCTCTGCGGACTGCTGGGAATTCAGGAACAGTTCAACAGCCGGGAACTCGTTCGCGCGGCGGATCTGCTGGTCGCCGATCTTCGCACGCTCGCGGAAGACATTGGCTATTCCAACGCGACGGGAGTGAACAGTACGCGACTGTCGGGGAACGTGCGACGGCATGAGCAGAAAGCGTCTTCCTTTGCGAATCTGGCCGCGTCGGGGGCTCAATTTCAGAATGTTGTGGCCGAGTATCAAAACCTGCATCAGACGTGGCAGGGTCTGCGACCGGAACTGGACCAGTATGCCGCGCGCAATATGACACGCACCGTGGGCAGGATTGAGGAGTCTCATCGGACGATTCATCAGCTGTTGCGGCTGCAGTATCGATTCGACGAACCATTTGTGAAGCGAATGGCGGAAGGCATTGATCGAGACATCGCGGATTTGTTTCGTACGATTACACTCGAACAGATTCTGATGCTGCCGGACAGCCGATCACTCCCCGCAGTCGCCGACGCGCTCCAGGGAAACTGCCAGAATCTTTCCGACGTTATTTCGCGTCGCGAGCCACTGCAGCAGGTGGGAGAAGCGTGGCTCTATCTGGACCAGCAATGGCAACTGTTTGCATATTATCTGAATCCTGTCCAGGCCGCTGAAACTCGGCGACGCGTGGACGGGATAAATCAGTCATTGCAATTGCTCAAGAACGCCATTGGCGTCTCGGTGGGCTACGACTACAACGCCGTGCGACAGCAGGCGACTGCAGTCGATTCTCTGGCGGATTTGCTGCAGACGACATGTCGCCGCTGGCTTAAGCGGCCCGGCCAGCAAAACGCGACGCTGGAAGCCGAACTTCAGAAGCTGGCTAATAGCTGTCGGCAACTCACCACGGTTGCCACGACCAATCGAGAGCCTGCCGACGTTTTGCCCGCGTGTGATGAGGTTATCGGGTTCTGGCAGCAGGTCCGCCCGCAGCTCAGTCAATGCCAGACACAGGAACGAGAGTCCCTCGATCAGGCCATTGCTGATTTCACCCCCGCGTTGCTGCACCTGCGAACGATGCTGGGTGAATGATGACGAACAATTTGGAAGTAACGGGCGATCACGCAACAGCCTCGGTGTCATCCGTCTGGGTTGTGAGCTTTGATCGATTGTCCTTCGGTGAGTCGTGCGACCAGTTGGATTTGGAATCGACATTTTTCGAACAGTTTATGCTGCAGAATGTGAAATCGACGGCTGGCCCGGCTGATCTGTTCGGTGGGGATGCGGCGTTGCTGAAACTGGCGTCGGCCATGACTGCGTCTGAGCAGTCGGCGGCGTTGATTCGACTGACGGCAAACGGACAAAGCGCGGTTGAGACTTGTGAGTGGGAAGGCATGGACGCAGCGATGCGCCGCTGTGGTGTCCCCGTGAACACCGTCGTTGATTTTCACTGCGGCGAAACTGAGGTGCCGCAGTGGCAGGCAAGCTGGTCCAGTGAAGTCAGCTCAGTGATGTCCGCGAATCTGGTTTGGATTGAGGCGAGTTCCGGCTCGGCAGCGGAATCAGCGAATGGATCGAGTGACATTCTGCGATTCGTAGAAGACCTGCTGCGAATTCGTTCCTCTCAGCAGGCAAGACCACCCGTACTGATTGTCACGTGCCGGATTGGCGATGATCTCGAAGTGCGCGAACCGCTGCAGTCCGGGGTCTCGGAAAACCGAATGCACGTGCCACTTTGGATCCGACACGGAGCGGGACACGCGTGTCGGGTTCAGGCTTTGGCCGGCAGTTTTGATTTGTTGCCGACAGTTGCCGAATTCCTTGGCCACACACTGCCGCATGAAGGCGTGAGCCCACGAGTCACTTCAGGAATGGCCAGCGAGAACGCTTCTGATGCCGATGAAATTCCTTTGCCATTACCGCCGTCGCTGTCAGCTGATCCAATCAGTCTGGTCCGACTGTGCGGAGCGCCCCAGGTGTGCGCGGATCGTTTGCTGCAGTTATCGGGCGATGGCTGGAAGGCCGCGCGAACCGAACATTTTCTGCTGGTGATTTCAGATCCCGCCAAAACCGAAAGCGACGGTCACGATTCCGCAGAATCGTCCCGTCGCCTGTTTGTGAAACCTGATGATCGCTTCAATGTGAGCGATGTAATTGGCACTTATGCCACGGTGGCCGATGAACTGACTGGGCTGCTCGATGAATCGAATTCGTGAGCATTCGAATCTGTTTGAGCAGCGGAAGTCGGGGAGAGTTCCGATGACGCTCACAAGCGATCTCCGAAGTCTCACGACTTCGGCGACTTGGGAATGCCTCGATTCAGGCCGCGAGCGGTATAAGAAAGCACAGCGGCGCTGCGACTGCGCTTATGGACTGGCGGGTGTTGAGCTCTTATGCCGGTTCTGTGTCACTCCGATTGCAATCGCCGCGGCACCGCCGAGGAGCAGCAGCTTGCCCATGTTGTTGGCCAGGAACGTCTCGGGCTGAGCGATCGGCAGCATTCCATTTTGACCGCGAACGGTTTCGTCATCGACGACGATGGCAACATTCTCCACGGCGGCTGGCGGCGCGGAATTTGTGCCCCACAGTCGGACAGATTGCTGGGTTGCTCCGATTTGGATGGTATGTGCGCCGTTGCGAAGTCCCTTCACTGAGAATTCGCCTTTCTCGTCGCTGGTAGTTTTAGCGACGATCTTTTCTTCGTGCAGCACGTGTACCTGGATTCCTGCGACGGGCTGAGCCTCTGTGGTGAGGGCCGTTCCTGTAAGGAGTCCGCCGTCGTTGAGTACAACGTCAGATGAACGAATTTCAGTCGGCTCGCCAGCAATCACCGACGTTCCGACACTAAGTAAACCCGCCAGCAGCAGACAGGTGCATTTCCGCAACAATTTTGCCATCGATCCATCCCTAAAGTTCAGTTCGTCGATTGCCGTTTCGCTCTGGTGTCAGACAGCGAACTTTGAACACAGAACTGGAATCGGCAAAAGCTGCCAGACACTGAACTGAGATTGACAGCGATTGGGAGCTTCGGCGACATCGGCGGCAACTCGCCCGCGTTGGGAATCCTGTAACTGATAAACCCGCCATTCAGCCTGTAACGGTTCTTTGTTTTCCTCTTCTTTATCTGGCCGGTAGATTCTCAATGTGATGCCGTCTGCTATGATCGAGCCGAAATGCGCGGGTTGGCCGATGGAGTCTGACGGATTTGCGGCCGGGCGCGAATGTGCGAACTGTCGCGTGGATAACGTCGGCGAATTTCGAAGCCGATGAGTGTTTTTGAAGTCAGCAAACTCAATACGTCGGCCGAAGCGGGTCGGGGAAGATTCATGTCGGAAGAGCAACAGAATGACGTGTCCGCTGAGGCAGTTGATCAGCTGCATCAGGCGTTTGGACGGCTGAAGGAACAGATTCGCAAAGTGATTGTGGGTCAGGACGAAGTCATCGAACAGTTGCTGATCGCGCTGTTCAGTCAGGGGCATGTGCTGCTGGAAGGCGTTCCAGGGTTGGCCAAGACACTGATGGTCAGCACACTGGCACGCAGTCTGTCGATGAACTTTTCGCGGATTCAGTTTACGCCCGACCTGATGCCCGCTGACATTACCGGCACAGACATTCTGCAGGAGAACCGAACGACCGGGCAGCGCGAATTTCGTTTCATCC
>JBBQSE010000039.1:0-30372 GCA_038214195.1 Planctomycetales bacterium | reverse complement strand
CCTTCGCGGCTCTGCTGGCAATGACCGGCTCTTCGGCGATGATGGCAGCGATGACATCGATGGTGCTGCTGGCAACGATCTCATGACGGGCGACGCGGGTGACGATCGGCTGGCGGGTGGTAGCGGCGACGATTTGATGGTGGGTGGCGTTGGCAGCGACGTTTTGCTCGCCGGAGTGGGTAACGACTACATGAACGGCGGCGACGACAACGACAGCCTGTTCGGTGAAGATGGCGATGATGTCATTTATGGAGGATCGGGTGATGATTATCTGAATGGCGGAGCCGGATCAGATGTCGAGCATGGCGACGATGGCAACGATTCTGTGTCTGGCGGCGATGGAGATGATGACTTATTCGGCGGCCCCGGAACAGATTCGCTCCATGGCGGCAATGGCAACGATTCCCTGCACGGAGGAGCCGAGGACAGCAAAGATGGAGGTCTCGGCGACAACACCGAAGACGACAATGATGACTGATCCCCGATAAGGCGAACAGGAGATGGTGTTGTACCCGGCAAGAAGCCCGGCTTCTCGAAGAAGCCGGGCTTCTGCTGGTTAATCGTCTTCAGCCGCTCGCTTAAAACCTGCGACCTTTCCGGAGAGGCTGCGATCTCGCTGTGATGATCATACCCCGCACATTCGCAGTTGCTCATTCTTTCGCGTATCCTGCAGAGCATGGCCCGGCACGTCCGGGATCGTTCCAGTTAAACGAGTTTGATTCGCAGACGGGCCGAAGATTGTGTAAAAGCCCGGATTTTGAAAAAGCCGGGCTTCTGTCCACGAACCAGGCTCGGCTATTTAGACTCGCTGAATCGTCCTTTCCCCGGCGTGCTAATGCGAAGTCAATCGCGATCTTCAATCCCCTTTCGGCGCAGCATTCTGCTCCAATTGATGACGACGCCCTGGCGAATCGTGGGGCTGGTGTTGTTGGTTGTTTTTTCGGTCGAGACAACGGTCATGTTGCTCCTGTGGCTGCTGCTGCCCACAGGGTTGTCTGAAATCTGGACGGCGTTCCTTGATGCCGCATTGCTGACAGTGATCTGTGCTCCGCTGCTGTGGTGGATCATCATCGGTCCTTTGCGGCAAATCGCGGTGGAGGCTCAGGCGCTGTCGAGCACGATTGTCGAAAACGCCGGTGATGGAATCATCACTGTCGATGTGACCGGACGGGTGTTGTCCTGCAACCCGGCGGCCTGGTCTTTGTTCGGTCAAGATCCCGAAAGAATGCTCGGCGTTTCGGCGAAGGAGCTTCTGCCCGAGATCAGCTTCGCATCAACAGGTGTGGGAGAAGCGATTTCCACGAGTGGGCGGCAGCGAAACGGGGACATCTTTCCGGCGTCTGTCTCCGTTCGCCGAATCGGCGCGGAAGATCAGTCGCCGTTCGTGCTGGTCGTGCGTGACCTGACCGCAGCGCGGCGAGCAGAAGAGGAACGCACGGCTGCCGCCCGCGAACAGGAAGCGTTGCGAGCTCAGCAAATGGCGACGCTGGCTCAGCTCGCCACGGGAGTCGCTCACGAGATCCGCAACCCGTTGACCGCCATCAAGATGCTTGTCCAGAGCACGCGGTCGGACCACGAAATGACCACGCTGCGGACGGAAGATTTGAAAATCGTCGAAGATCAAATTCGCCGGATGGAAAAATCCGTGACTTCCCTGCTCGATTTCGCTCGTCCTTCGCCAACCGAGCGCAGGCCGCTTATCATTCGCGAAATCATTCCGGACGTGATTCGTCTGTTGGAAGGTCAGGCCGGGAAGCAATCGGTACAATTGTGTCTTGAAGATGAAGCGGGAGATTTGACGGTGAACGCGGACCGGGATCAACTGCAGCAACTGCTACTGAATCTGGGGCTGAACGCTCTGAGCGTCATGCCCAACGGCGGCGCGCTGACGCTTGCTGTGAAGAATCACGCCGATGGGATGGTCGGCGTGCTGGTATCGGACACCGGGCCGGGGATCCCGCCCGACGTTATCGGCAACATCTTCAAACCGTTCTTCACCACACGCAAGCAGGGGATTGGTCTGGGCCTCAACATCTGCAAACGCATCGCGGAAGAACACGGTGGAACACTGACGGCTGCCAATGCCGCGACCGGTGGAGCTGTGTTTGAACTCTGCCTGCCATCGGTTGCCGACACGTCGATTGAAGAAGGTGCTTAAAGATGTCGCGTTTGCTTGTGATCGACGACGAACCATCCATTCTGCACGCATTCCGGCGAGCCTTCGATGACCCTCAGCTGGAACTGCTGACTGCGGAAACCGCCTCAGCGGGCGAAAAGATTGTGCGCGAAGATAACCCGGATGTGGTAGTCCTGGATTTGAATTTGCCGGACTGCTCTGGCCTCGAATGCTTTGAGCGCATCAGGGAAATCGACCCCCGCGTTCCGGTGATCTTCATCACCGGCCACGGCACTGTTGAAAGCGCGATTGAAGCGACCAAACACGGTGCCTTCGACTATCTCTTCAAACCGCTCGAACTTCCGGAGCTGAAGGAACTGGTTGGTAAAGCCATTCGTCTGAGCGAAATGATGAAGACGGCACCGGTTGTCAATCCGGACGTATTCAACAGCAGCGATGGCAGGCCGGCGATGATCGGTCGATGCGAGGCCATGCAGGAGGTCTACAAGGCGATCGGCCGCGTTACCGCAAAAGACATCACGGTGTTGATTCAGGGTGAAAGCGGCACCGGTAAGGAGCTTGTCGCCAAGGCCATCTACCAGCACAGTCTGCGCAATAAGGGTCCGTTTCGGGCTCTTAATTGCGCCGCGATTCCGGACACGTTACTGGAGAGCGAACTGTTCGGACACGAAAAGGGAGCGTTTACCGGAGCCGATCGGCGGCGAATTGGCCACTTCGAGCAGGCTGACCATGGCACGCTGTTTCTGGATGAAGTTGGCGACATGTCCCCGATGACCCAGTCAAAACTCCTGCGAGTACTGCAGGAACGGAGTTTCGAACGAGTCGGCGGCAACGAAACCATCAGTGTGGATGTGCGAGTGATCGCCGCGACCAATCACGATTTGGAAGAACTGGTGACTCAGGGGCGATTCCGTGCTGATTTGTTCTTCCGACTGCGGGACTTCATGATCAAACTGCCGCCGCTGCGCCAGCGAGGGGCCGACATTCAGCTTCTGACAGAACATTTTATCCGTAAGCACAGCGCGGCACTCGGAAAAAATGTCACGCAGATCTCGGACGCGGCGATGGCGATTTTGAAAGCTGCTCCGTGGCCCGGCAACGTTCGTGAACTGGAGAGCGTCATCAAGCAGTCGCTGTTGGGAACTCCCGGTTCGATTCTGTCACCGGAATACCTGCCGTCGGCCCTGGGCGGTTCTGGACAGCCGTCGCCGGGCCACTCGTTTCAGATTCAGAGATTTGTCGATGAGCAGCTGAAACGAACTGACCCGCAGGATCTGTATTCAAAGGTAATCACGAATGTCGAGCGAGAACTGCTGACGATGGTCCTGAAACATACTTCCGGCAATCAAGTCCATGCCTCCGCCATCCTCGGTATTTCACGAGTCACCCTGCGTCACAAGTTACGATCACTGGGAATCATCGCGGCTGATTTTGAGGGATGCGGTGAATAGCGGGGACCGGTTTAATAAGCGAGGTCGTCAGAATTGCTGCGAGTTGACATGGCTTTGAAGAGGTCGTGTGAAATGCTGTCGCTGAGTGATCGGACTGAACCGTCGGCCATTGCGAATCCCACCGCACCTTGATGGTTGCTCCAGAAATGATCGTTGTGAGTTCCATTGTCGGAACCTCGACCAACCGGCTGTTCGGTGCTCAGCAGGTTGTCCTGATTGCCGGAGTAGTCGGGCAACTCTCCACCGGCACACATCAACCAGCCCATCTCAAGATCGGCGGGTAGTCCGCGTTCGCCGACCATCAGTGTGTTGGACATTCCATCATGGACACTGTCCAGTCGCACATTGCTGCCGCTGAACAACAACCCGTCTCCAGCAGCCGGTGATGTCCCGCTCACACCGAGGTAACTCGTGGTGGAATGACGTCCGTGGGAACTGCTGAAAGTCTCACAGACCTGCCCGGCGTTTGGATCGCTCGGGCAGGAGAACACCTGCAGAACGATCGGCCTTGGATCGTCGGCCGGATCCATGTCTGCTCCGTAGAAGAAGCAGTAATCAGGAAAGTTGAAATCGATTCGTTCGAAAAGATCCTTGCGATCCAGGTACGGCATCATTTTGGCCTGAAAGGTCCATAATCGGCCGGGAAGATTTCCTTCCGGCAGATGACGGTGGGCACTGTGAAAGCCGTGCAGTGCAAGTGATACCTGCCGCAGGTTGTTGAGGCACTGAGTCTTCCTTGCCTGCTCACGCACCTGCGCGATGGCTGGGAGGATCAGAGCCATGAGCACCGAGATGATTGAGATGACAACCAGCAATTCAAGCAACGTGAAACCAATTCGTTCGCCGTGTCGCGCAGAAGCAATTTTGGGTGTCGGTCGGAACATTCTTATCTCCCTTACGATTTCAATAGTGGTCGAATTTTGAACCGGGATGTATCAGAACGGCAGGACAGAAAAACGCACGCATGTCGAGAATCCAATCTTCAGTTCAACATCATGCCCCCAACGGCACGAGCGGGCCGTTGGGAGCGAACCAGGGACAGTCTAGTCGTCGTGGTCGTTGCCACCGTCATCATGATCATCATCGTGACCGTTCCGATCATCGTTGCCGTTTTGGCCATCGTTGCCGTTTTGGCCATCGTTGCCGTTTTGGCCATCGTTGCCGTTTTGGCCATCGTTGCCGTTTTGGCCATCGTTGCCGTTTTGGCCGTCGTTGCCGTTTTGGCCGTCGTTTCCGTTTTGGCCGTCGTTGCCATTCTGGCCGTCGTTGCCGTTCTGGCCGTCGTTGCCGTTTTGGCCGTCGTTGCCGTTTTGGCCGTCGTTGCCGTTCTGGCCGTCGTTGCCGTTCTGGCCATCGTTGCCGTTTTGGCCGTCGTTGCCGTCCCCGAGAACTTTTTCTCTGGTTCCGTCGGCGTGGATCAGAATGGCTTTTCCGAGAGACTCTTTCTGTTCCCGACCGATGCCAGCTCTTGCTGAGCTCTCGGACAGAATGAAGATCGCTGCGATGGCTGCCGCAATTGGCCCGAGTCTGCGAAAAAACGTCGTGAAATGACTCATAGTGAATCTCCTGAATGCTCTTTGCCTGAGAAGTGAAAGTTTGAGTTCCGTAACCCATACTGCTGCTGATCCGAAACCTTGCGCGCTTTTTGGCGAGCGGCAGATAAAGATTGACCTGCTGTACGACGGACATCTTTGTCCGTCGTGCCTTTCGACGGACTTGGAAGTCCGTCGTACGGTAAGGTCTGATCTGCCGCTCGCCTTACAGCGAGAAGCCAATTGGCTCCTGAACGCCTGACCCGGCATGGGAATTGCCCGTAAATTTTCACACTGCCACCGGGAGATTACGCTCTATGAATGAAAAACATGCGATTTCAGGCCACCAAACGCGAGGCACGCTGCTGTCGCGCGTTAGAGACATCGAAGATGCCGACGCGTGGCGAGAATTTGTCGCGGACTATGGACCATTGATTCTCAAGTGGTGTGAAAAACATGGACTGCAGCAGGCAGACAGCGCCGACGTCGTCCAGGACGTTTTGGCGAGACTGGTCACGGCTATGCGAAACTTCGAATACAACCCCGGGCGGGGACGATTCCGTGGCTGGCTGAAAACGGTGACGCAGAACGCGGTTGTTGATTTCGTCAAAGCGCGTCAGCGTTGCGGCGAGGGCAGCGGGGATTCGATGATCGGGCGAATGCTGGAGGTGTGTGAGTCGCCAGACACTGTCGAGGAATTGTCTCGCGTCTTTGAGCAGCAGGCCGAAGTCGAACTCCTGCGGGAGGCGGAAGCTCGGGTAAAGTTGCGCGTGAAACCGTCTAACTTCGAAGCCTGGCATCTGAGCGTTCGGGAATCGATGAAGGCTCAGGAAATTGCCGCGAAACTCAACATAGAAGTTGCGGACGTCTACGTCGCTCGGTCTCGTGTGAACAAGATGCTGAAGGAAGAAATCACACGGATCGACGAACTCACTTTGGAACCCCTCAGCGAATGACCATGGTGAGTTCCATGCCGCAACTCTCGTCCGATGAATGCCTCACCCAAACCGCATTGCAGCGTCTGCTTGCGGACGAGCTGGATGATGAGCAGGCAACTCATGTACGCGAACATCTCAATCACTGTGAAGCCTGTCGTCAAAAGATGGAAGACTTGCTCGCTGCTTTGGACAATGAAATCTCAGCGCTCGTGTCGCAGAAGCATGACGAAGTTGAGCCATGGATGAAGGGCATTCTGGAAGTCGTATCCGAGCGTCGAACCAGCCTCATGCCGCAGGAAACCACTGCGGATTCCCCGGCGGACAAGATTATCTTTCCAGAGCGTTCGGCAGATGATCAGCACTGTGGGCGTCTGGACGAATTCGAGATCCTGAAACACATCGCCAGCGGAGCGACCGGGCATCTGTTTCGGGCTCTGGACACAAAGCTCAATCGCACAGTCGCCATCAAAGTCCTGCGAGCCGAATTGTGCGTTTCGGTTCCGGCGAGACAACGCTTTCTTCAGGAAGCCAACGCCATCGCGCGGATGGACAGCGACTTTATCGTGGATGTTTACGACGTTCGGGAACGGGCCGACTTTCCGCCGTACCTTGTGATGGAATTCATCGACGGCCCCTCTCTGCAGCAAAAACTTGAATGCGGTGAGCGACCTGGACATTTGCAGGCCGTCGAGCTGGTGTGCCAGATCCTGACGGGACTGTCAGCCGCACATGAAAAATCTGTCATTCATCGAGACGTCAAGCCTGGCAACATTCTGCTGCTGGAAAAACAGCAGCGGGCTAAGCTGGTCGATTTTGGATTGGCGCGCCTTGAAGAGCAAAGCTTTGACCTGACGTCTCCCGGAAGCATTGCCGGAACGCCGAGTTTCATGGCTCCGGAGCAGATTCTCGATGCTCATGCGGCTGATGAGAAATCCGATGTTTACAGCGCGGGAGCGGTGCTGTACGAACTGCTGACGGGAGAGATTCCGTTCCGTGGCTCCGTGCGCATGGTGCTGCACCAGGTCCTTCACGAAGAGCCCCGACCGCCCCGGAGTCTTGACGACCAGATTCCCCGGGATCTGCAAACGATCTGCCTCAAGGCAATGTCGAAAGCGCCCTCGCATCGTTACACCTCCGCAGTTGCGTTTCGCGACGATCTTCAACGGTGGATGAGCGGAATGCCGGTCCTGGCCCGCCCCGTCGGAATGGTGGGACGCTTCCTGCGCTGGAGGGTTCGAAATCCATCCATCGCCAACCTGTCATTGATCATCGTTGGGCTGTTGCTGACGCTCGTCGTGATGTGGGGACGGTTTACGCTGGACGTCACCGAGGCGCGCAATCAACTTGTCATTCGGAACAGAGACCTCCTTAATTCTTACTCCTTGTTAAAGGAAGCTAATGATCGCTCCCGCGCGGAACGTGCGGCTGCAATTGGTGAAGCGGATCGAGCCAGTCGACAGGCAAACCTGGCGTTTCGCGTTCTTAACAGATTGACATTCGGGTTGCAGAACGCACTCGCCGATCGTCCGGCTGAGCAGCAGCAACTGTTAATGGCAACCATTAACGATCTTCAGCAGCTTTCGAACGAAGTGACGACTGATTCTCCGGTCAGTTTGACTCTGACGGTCGCCTTCCTCAGGCTTGGAGAAGCATCCCGCAAGACCAAACAGCTGGACGCCGCCGTCCAGTGCTATGAACATGCTGAACAGACGTTGAATTCGCTGTCTGCCGACTTTCAGGCGGAACCTGATACGCAACAGTGCTACGTGTGGCTGCACCTGGGCCGAGGCGAAGTTGCGATTGCGGCGAATAACACAACGCTCGCGTGCCATGAGTTTTGTCAGGCTGCCGGGTTGTGCCGACAGATCGAAGTCCATTCGCCCGAACGTATCGCCACGATGCATGCTCACGCCGTGGTGAATATCCGACTGGTCACCTCGGCCTGCCCGGAGTCACTTGCGAACGCGTCACCGTCGGAACTGCTGCACGAAGCCATTTGGCTGCTCGAGCACTGCGTTTCGCTTGACGCATCAGCAGAAGACGTTCGCTTTGACCTCGCCGCCGCTCGACTTCAGCGTGCAAGGTACATTCAATCAACTCAGCTCGCCGCAGCGACCGACGATGCGTTCGCTGCAATTGATCTGCTTTTCTCGATCACTGAAGACTCCCGCCTGCGAATTGAGGCAACCCAAAACGCCTTGGAAGCGATCGCGTTTATCGCCACACATCAGGTTGATTCAGCGTCCGCAGTGGATGCGAGACTCGAGCGATGTCGGGAACGGGGCGACACGATCATCGGCGAATTACTGACTACGCGGCAGATCGCTGCCGGCACCGCCGCCGATTGGCGTTATCAACTGAACACCGTCATTCACTGACAATTCAGTGGATGGAAATCTTCTTTTCAGAGTAATGGAAAGAATCTTTCCATGCCGCGGTAGCGGCACAGGTGAACGAAGTGAACAGGAAAGATTCTCGTGCATGGCGGCGGTATAAGAATTGCGGGAAGTGTCAGTGTCATTGGTATTTGATCAGTTGAGATGTGAACGATGTCCCCGCTTCCGAGGGAGTTCTGTATGAGCAAGTATGGTATTCGTCGTGGGTATCGCGTCTGTTATCCGGAAATGCTGGAGTTGAGGCTCAATCTTTCGCCAGTATGGATGAGCGAAAGTCGTGCTGACGATGATGGTGGCCAGGAAGTCAGCGACGATCGAGAATCGTCGAACGAGGTCGAGCACCTTGCAACCGTCGCACTGGTCCCTGGAGAGGAAACCCACAGCCCGGAAAAGCATGATGTTGCCGACGAGGGCAATGCTAATTTTGTCGGCATCGACTCGTATGGCGATGATGTCGTTGCATTACCGGTCGTCAGTCAACTTCCTGCCGAACAAGTGAACTCAAAAGTCAGCACTGCCAACAACGAAGTTCCCGCGTTCGATGATCTGGAAGCTCTGTTGGAGGACGCGCATTACACCGGTGCGAATGTGCAGCTTGCAGATCAGCACATGGTGTTCCTGGACGATGTCATTGCACACCTCGCTGACGAACTGCTGGTTCCCGCAGCCGATCTGCGTGGTCTCGTCCCGACAAGGGACATCCAATTGCAACAGCCGGACACTGGTGAACCTCTTCCGTCGGCAGCGTTGACCGCTGAACCAGCGGAAGCCGAAGCCGTCGGTGTCGGGGCTGCAAAATCAACGGAAGCTGCGATCAGTGTTTTCGGCACGCCGGTAACGACAGTGTCGGACACCTCTGACGAGGCAGCGTCTACCGAGCAGCTTGCAGTAGCTGTTGAAGCGATCCGGACTGATATCCCCGGTACTCCAGTGAAGGCCGCCAGTGTTGCAGGCGATGTCGTTGCAGAAAGAATCGTGCTGAGTCGCGTCGAGGCATCCAGCGGCGGATCCGCTGAGTCAGCATCGGTGCCCGATAACCACAACTCAACACCAGTCGATGCAGCTATGGCACCGCTCAACATAGCAGCACGAAATCTTGCAGAGCTTCCGGTGCCTGGTCTTGGCATTCGATATGGCTCGGCGCTGGGCCTGTTGAATCAGGGAATCCGCCTGCCGTTTGATGCCGGACAGGAATTGCGAAACGCTCTGCAAAATACATCGACAGCTGCGTTAGCTTCGACTGATTCCAGCGGCTCATTGCTTGCTGCCGCCGCTCTGGCTCTCGGCACGCTGGCGGCGGCGAACGCGGACAGAGATCCCACGGTTCAAAGGATCGCCCGACGCATTCGTCGCAGTATCCGCCCCGCAGTTTGACTTATGGCAACGAAATTTATTTCGCCATCCAGGATTTGGCACCAAACTTGAATGCGAAGCTCTCGGGCGCTTCTGGTGTCCCATCAACGATGACTTGCGGCGCTAGCCCAACTTCCCCAGAAGTGTAACAAAATGCGACCGTCGGAAAAAAGTTTGCCGTGTTTTGGAAACTGAAATTCGAAAACAGCCGTGTTTTGAAATCTGAAACGCGATGTAGTGAGATGAAGATATCTGGCGGGCACGAAAACGGGGCATAAGATCTCCGCCATGTTTATCCGACAATACTTCAAAGAAGAAGACGGACAGCAAACAGCGTACTGGGCGCTCGCCGAATCGTATCGAACCAAGCAAGGGCCACGGCAGCGGGTGGTGGCGTGGCTTGGGAAGATCGACGAAGCCGGGCGGCCTTGGGGTCGAGGAGGCCATCGACAGCACGGACACCGCCACTGGTCGCCAAGACAAATCCACACGCGGTCATGACCGTCAGCAGCGACTCTTCAACGACGATGAGAACACCACGAAGCCGCGATGGGAAGAAGTCAACGTCGCCGGTGTCCGTGTCGAAAACACGCGGCAGTTTGGAGGACCGTGGCTCGCGCTGCATCTGATTCGCATGCTGCAGCCCGACACGTTTTTTCAAAAGGCAATCCCGGAAGGACGTGAACAGGTTCCGTGGGACGTCAGTTCGCTCATCCTCATCATGGCGAGACTGCTCAAACCTTCCAGCGAACTTTACATCGCCGAACAATGGTATCCAAAAACGGCGCTGTCCGATCTGCCGGGTGTGCCGGCAAAACAGGTCGATGACAACCGGCTGTATCGAACACTCGATGTGGTGCTGCCGCATAAAGAGTCGCTCGAGATTCATCTCAGGCAGCGTGCAGGCGACCTGTTTGAACTTGAATACGACCTGTTAATGTACGACGTCACCAGTACGTTCTTCGAGGGCCGGGCCGACTTCCCGCTGCCGCAGCGCCGCTATGGCAAGAGCCAGCGCATCAGGGTGATGGACCGTGGCATGGTGAGCGAAGACAACATCAAATTCCTTCGCGACGGCGTTCGTCGCCATATCATCGGGACTCGCGAAAGCGACGCTGAGGAAGTTCGAACAGGAGATTCTCAAAGACGACTGGCATGCGATCCGCGATGGTCTCGAAGTAAAGATCGTGCCGTGGCCAAAGGACGATGATGACGATGAGTCCGGCGCTGAGCCTGTCGCGGCAACGACCAATGCGAACATCAATGCGGCTGTCTCTGAACAAGATCAGGCACCGGAGACATTTATCCGGTGTCGCAGTCGTGATCGATCGAAAAAGGAAGAAGCGATGACGCAGCGTTTCGAAGCTCACGAAAATACAGTGCTTTTTCGCCGAGTTGGGGAAGTTGGGTTAGCTGAGCGCGTCACAGGTCTGCGGCACTGCTGAGGTCTCCCTGCTTATCTTGATTGAACTTCTGCGCATTCCTCCTCCAGCGACCCTACTGCCATTTCGTGACGCAGGGTACTAGTTCAGCACGCGGGCGTCTTCGATCTTGTACAACCGAGGCAACTCGGAGCCGTCACCTTCAGAATCAATGCGAAACGTGCCTTCAATGTCGAATGGGCGCTGGTCGATGTAATCCGTTTGCTCACCCTTCGCGAGTTTCACAAAAATCACGTCGTAGATCTTTGGCATTCGCTGGAAGCAGCAGATACCGTTGTCCCGGGCCATCGTGAACGATGTCAGACCTTCCGAAATGAATGTCGGGTACATCCAGCCACGAATGCGAATCCGCTTTCCGTCCAGCCCCGCCAGCCACTCGGGAAAGTACTGGACAGCGTTGGGTGGCACGGGTTCCATGTTGAGAACCTTTAGCAGATCGATGTCGTCGTAGCTGACTCGAACCGCCTCAGTCCCTCGTTCGCGACGAAAGGACTTGTTGGGAATCAGCAACTCGATCTTATTTGCCGCTTCCGACGTGCCATTGTCGATCTTTGGAATATCTGCCTGCCCGATGAGGCCAGACTTCGTCGAGACGACAGACTTGGCCTGAGTTTCCGGTTCATCGGAACCAGCGACGTCAGTGCTCTCTGCGTTTGAAGTTTTGCTGGAATGCGACGCGGGCTTGACATTCTTGTCAACGGTCTTCGAATCGGCGATTGCTTTCGCCGCCTCGACGGAATTGTTCGCGACAATTTCGCCTGTCGCAGCATCATTGGTCACTGTCTCAACTTCGGGCTGCTTCTGATTCTGCTCAAACTTCGACGGTTCTGTGTTTTTGAAATTAACGTATTCGCTGTCTCCAGTCCCGCATCCGGCTGCGGCAGCGAGCGAAATTAATATTGTGGAAGCCGCAGTACGTTTTTTCATGTCGTGTCCGTTCCGTCCCGTTGTAATCAAAACCGTGTCCACGCTTCTTCAACCAGTTGAGCGTCATTCATTCGATACACAGGAGCATATTCGAAATCGTCCGGTTTGGCGTCTTCACCGGCTCTCAGGTCCGCTTCCAGCACACCAGCCACAGCCACCATGCCAATGTACGCTCGTGTGACCAGCTGGTATTCGATGACTGGTTCTTCGCCGTCAACCGCCGGTTTTGACGTCTTCGCGACAACGGACATTCCGGATGCACGCTTTGAAAGTTTAGGGCGATCATCAGGAGACTTCATCACTGGCAACTTGATCACAATGTAGTCATGCGCCTTTGGTTTACCGCCAAAGCAGCATTCGCCGTTATCCTTGAGCAGAATAAACTGACTGAGCCCTTCGGTGGACTGCGTCGCCCACATGAATCCCTTCAGGTACACCTGCTTGCCGACAATCGACGCAACATCGGGGTGCAGTTTCCTGTGTCCGCCAATATAAACAAACTCCTTTTCAGCCACATCCTTCGGAAAATTGACGCGAAGGTAGCCTTCGGGAACTTCGTGCTGGAAGTTGTAGTACATTTTTGCCGAACCCAGCCCGAAACTGCAGATCGACAGCACAAGTCCAAAGGCCGCCATTAACGAGCCCTTCGCCAATCCGCCGGCCGCCCGAATCTGCATGAGACCTCCGATGCCGACGAAAATCCCGAAGAACGCGACGTAGAGTCCAAAATACCCGATGAAGCCAGTTAATCCCAGCAGTCCCATGCACAAAGCAATCGGTGCCCACGGCGAAACGGGAACATAGTCAAATTCCCCGGCGTCGCCTTCCTCTCCCCAGCCAACGGATTGATTGGAAGCATTTGAGTTCACTGCTGTTCCCTTGTCATGCGCATCGAGCACCGGAGGAAATTCCGAGGCATGTTTGTGGACCGTTTCTGTATCGTTTTCAGCCTGTGAAGCCCGCTCCAGAGTCTGTTCCGCCATTAATTCTTCTCCAATCCTTAACCGGCCGCAACCCAATCGATCACAGCTATTTTACGTGGCGAACGCCCAGCTCGTGAACTCATTCCGGGCGAAATGCCCGGAAGCGTACTGAAATCGGTACCACAGTGTCTGTCAGGGAGACTGTGAACGTCTCGTGGGGCAGGTTTGCAACCTGCCTGGTTTTCAACGAAATGGCAGGTTGCAGTCCTGCCTCACGGCCAAAATCGCAGGATGATCGTACCTGACGCATGGATCGGCGGAATACGCCGACATTCGGCAGAAGGCACTTCGAACGGCTGCCTCGATTGCCAAAATCAGTGTCCCCGAGTTGCTCCTGAAATGCCGATTGCACAGGTAATTCCGTCAGTTCCCTGTAGCGATCCGCTCCCATGACTCAACCTTGCCGCTGGCTCTTAATGGCGCTGCTGATCATTGCGACAAGCATCGCGACCGCCTGCGCTGAGGATTCGTTTCTCGAACAGTTTCGAATCAAGGCAAACCCTGAATCAGCAGCGGTCTGGGACGAATCCACCGAGACTTCCTCTCTTTTTGGAAAAGAGCCCGACGTTTCGATTGCGGATTCGCTGCTTGACGACGAATTGCTCGAAAATCCACAGCTCGACGAAACGAATCTGACCGGCACCGCGTCATTCGCTGGCTTTGAATCCACTTGCGCACCGGATTTCGATGATTGCGAGCTTCCCCTGATTCGATACCGCGACACCTGTTACCAGGGCACACAGGCTGCGTATGGAGTCATTCCAGGGAATTCCTCATCGGGACTGGGGATCAGGTCACTCGATTTGTTCGGCACTTTTGCCGTTCCACTCGGAAGCATGGATCACCTCATCTCGTTCACGCCGTTCTTCCGTATGGACGACCTTGACGCATCGTCAGCGCTCGGCCTGCCGAACTCACTTTACGAAGTCGGCGTCAAGACGTTTTGGAAGCGTGTGATCAATGAACGACTGACGACTATGGTCCTTTTCACGCCCTCGGTGCGGAGCGATTTTAATTCCAGCCAGGATGCTTTCAAACTTTTTGGCTCGGGAATGTTGTGGTGGAAAATCGTGCCGGACAAAGTGTCGATCTTCGGGGGAGCGATGTACACCGGCCGTCAGGATTACCCGGTACTGCCGACGATGGGGATTTACTGGACGCCGTCTCCGCTGTGGAAATACGACATCCAGTTTCCCTCACCGCGGATCTCTCGTCGAATTCTCAAAGACGCCGACGTCAGCGAAACCTGGGCCTACGTCAGTGGCGTCTTCGGCGGCAACACCTGGGCCGTCAAACGCACAAACGGACAGGACGATCAGTTAACATTGCGGGATCTGCGCCTGATGCTGGGCGTCGAACACCTCCGCCAGAAAAATCGCGGCGTATTTGTCGAAACCGGCTGGGTGTTCAGCCGCTCGATGGAATTCACAAACACGCCTGGTCAGATTGATTTCGGTGACGCCATTATCCTGAGAGCCGGCATTCAGTTTTGAGCCGTGGGGACGACCAGCGCCGCAGGCCCGCCTTCGCTGATCAATTCGCATTTCCCTTCCACGACGGAAACTCCACCAGCACCTTTTGTGCGCCATCAACGCGATCTCGAAATGTGTCGAATGCCTGTTGAATCTGGGACAGCGGAAATCGATGCGTGATCAGCGGTTCCAAATTGACGCGGCCCTCTGCGATCCACTGCATCGCGAGCGGAAATGTTCTTTCGAAATCCGGATGCACGCTGGTGCTGATGACGAGATTCTTGAGCATCGCGGCGCGCAGTTTGACGCCGTCGATTGTGGTGGCGGGCACACCGAAGAACAGAATCTGGCCAAATGGCCGCGTGAGCTCAATGGCATCATTGAGGGCATGAGACCGATGTCCGACGGCTTCGACCACGATCTCCGGCAGCTCACCCTTGAGAATCTCACGAACCCGTTCGACAGCTTCAAGGCCAGTCGCGCAGATCGTGTCCGTCGCGCCCATCGTGGGACTGAGCTTTAATCGCGACGCCAGCGGATCGATGCCTATGATCAGCCGCGCGCCCATGTTGCGCAGGCCGGTGTTGAACATTTGACCAATGGGTCCCTGTCCCAGGACGACGACGTCGCGGTCGATCATGTTGGGAAGTTTTTTCAGAGCGTACACGACCGTCCCGAACGGCTGGGCCAGCATCGCAAATTCGTCCGACAATCGCGAATCCAGTGCGACTGTGCGTTGTTCGGACATCACAAAGCGTTCGAACAATCCGTGCTGCCCAACAGGCACGGCAAGCACCCGCGTGCCTGGTTTCCATCGCGTGCCGTTTGTATCGACGACCGTGCCAACCATCTCATGCAGAGACATGCCGACCGGCTGCGGATAGTTGATTGGATGCCCTTCAAAGTCTCCGTCGAAGAACGGCAGGTCCGAACCGCAGAGACACGTCATTTCGGGCTGAAAAATGATCTGGCCAGGAGTTGATTCGGCTGCGGGAAGTCGCGGCTCGTCGATCTGTACCAATTCGACCTGACGACGACTGAGAAAATGTCCGGCAAGCATGGGAGTTCCAAAACAGGGTAAGGTGAATCAGCAATGAAGAATTTACGTATTTGGCAGAGCCGGGGCTTCGGTTTTGGAGTTGCGCAAACTGTCCTGATATTAACCCGAAGCGCCAGCGAGGCAAACAAGTTACGTCTCTCCTTCGGCGAGAAGTTTTTGCCTCGCTGGCGCTTCGGGTTAGTGTGTTTTTCAGTGGTTTCTCTGTCGGTAACGACCGTAAGTCAGAAATGCGCAACTTCAAAAGGCCTCGGCGAGGCCGTCACGCGGCAACCCCTCAACATCGTTTCAGGTTGTCACGAGTACTCAAACCAGACAAGAACCGGAATCCCAAACACGATCAGAACGTGAATGAAGATTGCCACCCAAAAAGGTCCTGGGCTTTTGCTTCGATCGACGACAATCTTGTTTCCCGCCCAGCCAGCGACCGCGAATCCCAGCCAGAGTTCAAGCACGATCGTCAGAACACCAATCAGCCAGAGAATCAATTCCATCGTATTCCATCCGGAGAGTTCAAACTTGCTCGATCGAAACGCAACTCTCAATGGAACTAAACTCGCACGTCTTCAGGCTCGCACGTCAAATCCGCCGCGTACTTCGACCGCACCGGCTGGACGCAGTCTTTGATAAACTGATCGACCTGTTCCGGCGCACGACCGACGTAGCGTCTGGCGTCCAGAGCCCCGGCCAGATCGACAGCGGCGAAGTGTGAATCCAGTTGCAGTCGCGAGATGAGATCGTTATCCACTCCCTGCTGCTTCACCTGATCCGCCGCCGCCTGGCTGTGGAGTCGAATCTGTTCGTGCAGTTCCTGACGATCTCCGCCCGCCTGAACGCCCGCCATCAGGATTTCTTCCGTAGCCATAAAAGGCAGTTCCGCCGCCAAATTCTTTTCGATGACTTTTGGATAAACCACCATGCCGTCAGAAATATTGCGGTACAGAATCAGACAGGCGTCAACCGCCAGGAACGCCTGCGGCATCGCAAGTCGTCGAATCGCACTGTCGTCCAGTGTACGTTCCATCCACTGATTCGCCATCGTCGCGTCGGCACCGGCCTGCAGACTCATCGCAAACCTCGCCAGCGAACACATGCGTTCGCTGCGCATCGGGTTGCGTTTGTAAGCCATCGCGGACGAACCGATCTGCTTCTTGCCAAACGGCTCCTCGAGTTCCTTGCGATGCTGAAGAATGCGGATGTCGGCTCCGGCTTTGTGACACGTCTGGCCAACGCCGTTGAGTGCCGCCATGACTTGACTGTCGATCTTGCGGGAATAAGTCTGACCGGTCACTGGGTGCTTCAAGGTGAAACCCATTGCCTCCGTCACCATGCGGTCCAGTTGCTCGACCTTGGCATGGTCGCCGTTGAACAACGTCAGAAACGTTGCCTGCGTTCCGGTCGTCCCTTTGACGCCCCGAAATCGCAGCGTGTCAATCCGATGTTCGATCTCTTCCAGATCCAGCAAGAGATCCCAGCACCACAGTGTCGCCCGCTTGCCAACAGTCGTCGGCTGCGCTGGCTGAAGATGGGTAAAGCCGAGACATGGCAAATCGCGATACTCAACGGCAAACGAAGCCAGTTGATCGATGACCTGAACGAGTCGGCGTCGAATCAGATGCAGGCTTTCTTTGATCTGAATGAGTTCCGAGTTGTCAGTGACGAAGCAGCTTGTCGCCCCGAGATGCACGATCGGTCGGGCGTTCGGACACTGATCGCCCCACGCATGAACATGGGCCATCACGTCGTGTCGAAGTTCCCGTTCATATCTGTTGGCGGCGTCAAAATCGACGTTGTCAATATTCGCCCGCATTTCCGCCAGCTGAGCGTCAGAAATATTCAGGCCAAGTTTTTGCTGGCATTCAGCGAGTGCGATCCAGAGTCGTCGCCATGTGGAATGCTTCTTCTGCGCCGACCAGATGGTGGCCATTTCGCGAGAAGCGTAACGCGTGATGAGCGGGTTTTCGTAGATGTCGTGGGACAAGTTTAAAACTTTCAGATTCTGCGCTGGACGGAACAATGGGAAGCAAAGTGTAGAACAATTGTCTCAATTGTTCCCGTCAATCGTCGCCAAAATCTGGGTGCCGCGAACGAGTTCAACTCGGTTGCGGGCTGAGCCTTCGCCAGGTATTCTGTGGCTCAACTCTGCTGTTCTAAGGCGAGCGGCAGATGAACATGTTCCAACGAAAACCGTGGGCTAACGCCAAGCGGCTCATAAACTCAGCCGGAACGCGTTAGCATCCGGTTGAGTCCATGGTAGTTCACTTTTTTGCCGTTCGCCTAAATGCAGCTTGTGTTTTCGTGGTTCAATTGATTCCGTGCGCTTGAAGGTGTTTCGATGATGATGATGAAACCCGGCATTCTGACTTTCTGTTTTCTGGCGTTTCTAATTGGCGGGGCGTCCGCCGATGATGCAAAAAAGGCGTTCCTTACCAGCGAAGAGGCCGGGCCTGAATTCGCCATCCAGGGCGAATACACGGGGGCTATAAAGGCTGGCGACAACGAGGTCAAAATCGGTGTCCAGGTGATTGCGGAAGGCGAAGGAAAACTGGCGTGGGTGGCCTACATCGGCGGCCTGCCGGGCGATGGCTGGGACGGCAACGAGCCCCTGCGAGGAAAAGGAGAGCTGAACGGCCAGTCTGGCGTGCTCAAGGGCGACCACGGTACTGGCGAGATCAAAGACGGCAGCCTGGTGATCACGAACGAAGACAATGTTCGCGTCGGCGAAATTTCGAAGACCACTCGCGTGTCACCAACCATTGGCCGCAAGCCACCCGAAGGTGCAGTGGTGCTCTTCGACGGAACGACGGCTGACCACTTTGAAGGCGGTCAGATGAGCGACGACAAGCTCCTTTTGCCGGGCGTCACCAGCAAGGAAAAGTTCGGGAGCTACGAATTGCATGTAGAATTCATGTTGTCTTTCATGCCTAACGCTCGCGGTCAGGGACGCAGCAACAGCGGATGTTACATGCAGGGACGCTACGAAGTTCAGATGCTCGATTCCTTTGGTCTGACCGGGGAAAACAACGAATGCGGCGGGATTTATGAAATCCGCAAGCCGGACGTCAACATGTGCTTCCCGCCACTCAGCTGGCAAACCTACGACGTCGAATATCACACCGCAAAGTTTGGAGCGGACGGAAAGAAGACCGAAGACGCATGGATGACGGTGAAGCACAACGGTGTCGTGATCCACGAAAAAGTCAAACTGCCTCGAGGAACTCGCGCGGCTCCGGTTCCGGAAGGCCCCGAAGATGGCCCAATCTATCTGCAGAACCACGGCGATCCACTGCGGTATCGCAACATCTGGGTCAAGCCGCTGGAAGGCTGATCGGAAATTTCAGAGTGATGACCCGTCGTGGCGCGGTAAGGCGATCGCCAGAACCAAATTTACCGTAGGACGGGCACTGCTGCCCGTCGTGGACCGTGACGGGCAAGAGTGCCCGTCCCAACAACTGGTAAATCGCTTTCTGTCGATCGCCTAATTGGACAGCGCAACTTTGGGTTCAATTGTAGCCCGAAGCGTAAGCGAGGGAACGAGTAAGGCACTATCCCTCGCTGACGCTTCGGGCTGCTAAAACTCTCGGTTTTCGCCAAAAGTGGCGCTGTCCAGCTAAAAGCCACGTGTTTTCAGAATTCTCCTCCAATTGTATGAACTGATCGGGATTGCATGTCTTCAGAAATGGCCATTCGAGAACGCAAGGACGCGCTGCGCAAGCAGGCGCATGCCAATAGAAACGCTCAGAAAGACAGGGACGAATTGAGTCGCCGGATCGTCGGAGCGTTTATGTCGCTGCCGGAATATGCACTGGCGGAAACTATCATGTTTTACATCGACGTCCGCAGCGAAGTTCGAACTCGCGATGACCTCGCATTAGCCCTTGCCGCCGGCAAGACCATCGTCGTCCCGTGGTGCAACGCGGATGGTGAACTGGAATTGTTCCGCCTGGAGAACATGGAAGAACTTGAAATCGGGATGTACAAGATCCTGGAGCCACGCACCGAACTGCGCAGCCTTCCTGAGAAACAGGTCAACGTCGATACGCTGGACCTGATCATGGTACCGGGCGTGGCGTTCGACCGTCGCGGGGCTCGCATGGGACATGGAAAAGGATACTACGATAAACTCCTGCAGCACGCTCGCGGCAACACTCCGCTGATTGCGCTGGCGTTTGAATGTCAGCTGTTCGATGAAATCCCGGTCGCTGACCATGACATTTTCATGGACAAGCTGATCACAGAAGATCACGTCTACTCCGGACGCGGGCGAGCCTGACGGTCTGCCATACATTGTTGAACGATGAGGCATATGCCGATGTGCTCTTGTTAATGATCATTTGGCGAGGTATGAACTACAGTAGATCACGGTGACGACGATTGAAGATGGATGCGCTACGGATGAGATCTGTGGGTGGCACCGCCTTCGAGGAAGAATCGACATTGAATCAAGGGATTTCGAATCCGCAAATTCACATTTATTGATCGCATACAACATCTGTCCAGAGAAGGATCAGGCGAAGCAGAATCGAGTACATGTACTTGCACTACGCGGTCATCGAAGCGATGTATACGAACCGGCCTGTCGATTCGTTGCGGATGGCCTGCATAAGTCAACAATGGCAACTTTGATCGTACAAACGGTCGAAAACCTTTTGAAGACTTGGAGAAGCATCAATTCCTTGTTGATCGCTTCGCAAAATCCGACGAGAGTCTCAACGTATCGCTCTCGCGTCGTTTCTTCGATGCTGGCAAATTGTTGGCTGAAAAATGTAGGGAGTCATTTCTATGAGCAGAAAACGAAAGCTGGGAATCGCCGGGCTTGTTGGTCTGTTGGCGTGCGTCGCCGCCGTCGGTTCCGTTCAGGTTGCAAGTGATGAAGTCGTGCCGATTCCTGTGCAGATCGACGAATTGAAGAGAACCGAAAATCAGCTTTCCGTCGAATTGCTGATGGAAGCCAAGTTGAAGGAAGCCGAAAAGATTTTGAAAGGACTCGTGACTCACGACTTTGACCAGATCGCAAAGTCCGCTGAGTCATTGAAACTGATGAGCCTGAAGCCACCGCATGGCTGGGAAAAGAAAACGGATGACGACGAAGTGTACGAACACTTTCGCAGCGAATTCATGCGACAGGCCGCTCGGCTGGAAGAAGAGGCAAGGAACAAACACCTCGCCGGGGCCGCATATTTTCAGCAAAACCTCACAGCCACCTGCATCGCTTGCCACGATTACATTCGCGATGAAGATTTGAAGGAAGAGTAGAGGGAATCCGCCTGACGACTCATTGCCTCATATCTTTTTGTCAAACCAAAATTCTGTCCACACATCAAAGCGGCTGAAGGGAATCGAACCCTCACTTAAAGCTTGGGAAGCTGTCGTGCTACCACTACACCACAGCCGCGAATTCACTGTTTCACTCGTCTTTTGTCAGTGTATTCGGCTCTTTCGGGCATTGCAATTGAACTCATTCATTTGCATTGATTTGCACCCCATTTCGGCCCGAAGTGGGTAGAAGTGGGTACGGATCGATTCGACTAATCGGGTACTGGCGACAATTATCATCGCCTGATGCGTTGCACTTGCACGCAATCGGCCCCTGCCCGGAGTGCCATTTGTCCCGGCTGCGGGAAGCTGCGGGTTGATACCGTTCCTTCCAAAGTGTTGCTGCTTTTCAAACATTTGCGTTTCGCGGGGACAAAAATTCATCGCGGGCGGAAACACCAATCGGTGATTATCGCCACGGGGGGACCCGAAAGCCGGGGGGATCTGCAGACGCAACGTACCCCTGACCCCTTGAGGGTTTTCATGTTGTTGATTGCCCTGGGAAATTCTTAGAGACACATTTCCTGTCCGGGCTTCCCTGCGGAGCGTGTCTGGGGTTCCTGAGAGGACCCATCGCGCAAACCAACCCCAAGCCCCTTGCAGGGATCTGGATGGATGAATGTGTCTGTCTAGCGCGAGCTGTGAGAATGAGAGCGGCTTGGAAGCGTCGGAAGAGGGACCCGTTGACGGGGCACCCCCCTCCCCGGAGCAAAATTCCGCCGGACTGTGTCTGGAGCTTATCGGGCCTGATTCTACCGCATTCAGAATCGTGCTGACAATAGGGACCCGAAGCCATACCGGCCCCTGACCCCGCTGCATGATAACGGCGTCATCCTGCTACCCCCCTGAAAAACAGCACAAAAAACGAGTGCGCGGGACAGGGTTATCGGGAAAGGCCGGTCGGGCAGCCCCCCCCGTTGCTACGGTCGGCATTTATTTCGTTCTGCCCTGCGTTGTCAGCACAATCCCCGTTTCCTCAATGGTTCAAGGGGGTTCTGCTGACAGCTGACAGAGATTCAATTGCTATGCCCAACGCAAACAAAAAAAGAGCGACACCAGATCCGGAGTCGCTCTTCCTCTGAAATTCAGTAATGCGCGCTGACCACAAGAATGTCGGATGCTAACAGGGCCACAAGTCTTCATGCGAAAGCTGCAACGCTTCTGCGATTTTTTTCACTGTCCGAAGTTGTGGTCGTGCCTCACGATTCAGCATCATCGAAACAGCAGGTTGGCCAACGCCGATGGCAATGGCCAGTTGTTGCTGGGTCATCCCTCGATCGACCAGCGCACTCTTTACCTTTTCACCGAACGAAATTTCTTCGGCGTCCATTTCATGAATCAAGTCTCCAATTACCCCATTGCAATGCTTTTCTTCAAGTTCGTTTAAATCGGCACCCAAAGAGCCATTATGTGACACCGGGAACAGGGCTTCCAGAAATGTCGCTTTGGCCATTTCCTTGTCTTCGTCGTCTGCTTCAGGGTCCACCATTATCTCGACCATGTCGTGGACCACCCCTTGCACCACATCGCTGCATTCCATCAGAGCATGCATCCACTGTGCAAAAATTGGGGCAAGGTTTTTATATGTTGTTTGGTCAAGCTCTGTTTTTCGATCAATCACAGATCCCATCCCACTTCTCCCTAGAATGAATACACAGAAACAGACACTCCGCGTACTTTGCGGCGTCCATGCCTAAAGAGGATTCGTGTAGAATCTCTCAATTACCAGCTGTCGTTGTGCCTTAAAAATTTTGATTTGACTTGATGTAAAATCGTCGCGTTTCTTTTGAAACACATTCAAAACCCAGATCATCGGCAAGGGCTCTTTGATCTCGGAGTCACCAACAAAAAAGATCACTCGCAGATTGTTGTTGCCACTGATTGTGTCATCGATCCGTAACTCGCCCGTCTTTAGCGAAGGCATTGACCGAATCCAATCCCAATTCAGGTCTACTACTTGCCCTCTTTCGTCTTCAGGGTGATTGCTTGGCCAAAACCGCAGCTTTAGAGTTTGTCGCCGCAACGCCATGCAGTCCCTGGTTGTGTGGCACAACTTGCGAACCTGATCAAACGCAGGCCGAAAAATGCGGACGCGATAGCGTCCTGTCGGATTGGCTCCAAGTTCCATTCCTCAAACTCCTTTGACGACAAATTATTGATCGTGTATCACACAATTCAACGTGCCTATCTATTTTTATCACAAAAAATGACAGATTTTGACGCTCAAAATGTGATAACAGGCAGTTTTCACCATTGCGATCGATGTTTATCGCCTTGGGAGTACTCTTTTGTACACATATTCAGCGTAAGTGCGGTTGTCAGCACAACCCCCGTTTCCTCAATGGTTCAAGGGGGTTCTGCTGACAGCTGACAGGAATTCAATCCGCATTCACAACCGCGAACAGAGAGAACTCACGAGTCGGTCGGCCCCCGCGTTCGGTCGATGCTACTGGATTCCATGAACCGAAATGATTGTCCACCAATCGCTGCAGCAGATCGTCGGCCTGTTCGGTCGATTCGATATCCCGGCGGCCTGGCACCAGGTCACGAGTGCGGACGGTGCCACCGTGTTGTTGAATCCATTCGGCGATTTGTCGCAGGTCCCTGCTTTCCTGGGACTCCGTGAGCAGGCGGTAGACTCGCTGTGTCTCATCCTTGAACCATGTGGCAAGCGTGATGCCGGACGTCATGCTGTCGGCGTCGCAGGTCCACGGGTCCACAGGTTCCCCGGCGGCCTGCCGGATGCAATGAATCACCAGCGCCAGGCGAGCGGCAGATTCCTCCAGCTTTGACCATGCGGCGGACAGATCACCCGTGAGACCGGCCTGTTCCTCTCCAGTCGTGTTGACGTAATCACGGAACAGCCCCCGAGCATCATCAGACAACCGGGTTCCGTGAACATCGACGTCGTGAGTAGCTCGAGCGCCTGAGTGGACTCATCCGGCTTGGCGATGCAATCACAGATCACGGCCCACTGGTCAACGATTTCAGTTTCGGAAATCATGCGGCCCCCTGTTCGTCGAACAGAGTTTGTTGCCGATCCTGTGGGGGCAATTCGGAGCGCCATTGAGGCATCCCGAGTTCAACACGAAGTTCCGTTTCCGTCAATCCAAAGTGTGCGGCGACTTGTGGCACACTGACACCACAACCGAGGGCCTGCCTTGCGTCGGTTCGTTGCTCCGAATTGAGCAATTGACCCTGTTCGTTTTCATCATTCAATGCCATAATGTACTTGCTCCGTTTGCTGTGGAGTTGTGTTGAACTAGTGAGTCGGCCTGCCTGCCGACGTGAAACGAAATCGAAGGGGGGACCGGCTGACAACCGGCCCCCGCTTCTTTCAACGGGCGTTACTCAGCGAGTCGCCAGAGGCTTACAAATCGTCCGTGGGCCTGCTGTCTTCTTGAGTGCTGCAGGTTTAACCGCACGATTCGCTTTTCTGTGGCCAGAGCATTCACGGCGATGCCGATCAGATGCCCGGCGCTCTTTTCAAACTCGCATTTAGCGTGAACGAGTTCGATGGTGCCCTGTCCGTGAGTTTTCAACTCAGCGAGCAGGACTTCTTGCACAGTCGCAAACGTCTGTGCTTTCGGGATCTTTCTTCTGGGGATTCCTCCCGAGGATTCTCCCTGTCTTCTGGTTCTTTTCTTTGTCATACTACTTCTCCAAACTTTGCTGTTCGACACTTCCAAGGGCGACGAACAGCGGACAACGGAACGGGGCTCCCGAATCCACAGCGGAATCGGGGGCCTTGCTTCATTTGTGGGCGGTCAGACCGACGGATTGCAATTCATCGTCGGTGACGTCGTCGGCTCGCTGCTGAGTGCGAGCGATACGGGCAAGACGGGCCTGCGTTGACCGGTCGATGAAATCCCGGATGGCGGTGCGCGTCGTGTATGGTTTGTTCCCAACGTACAGAACTGCGAGCTTGATTCGTGGCTCGCCATCATTCGCAGGAACCAGCCCACGGGTAACCCAGCGCCAAGCAGTTGAGATACTGGTCTTGCCGGGGATCTCGGTACGGACAGCTTGATTCAGTGGAATCAGGTCGTTTGTTTCGGCGTTTGCGATGTTCACTAAATAACTCCGTGCAAAGTGATGTCAGTGACAGCCATGCACAGAGTCTGACTAGCGATGCCGGGGAGTTCAGCGGCAGTGTGGAATCACTTCAGGATCACTTTCCATTTGATGCCGTCTCCATCCTTGGAGAACTTCAATTCTTTCAAACCTTTATTGATGGTCCGTAGCGCCAATTTGGTCTTGTCTGCATCGGGCGGCGAAAGAGGATCATCAATTCGTGTTTTCCATTCGCATTCCTGAAATGAATTGACGATGTCAAGGACGTCTTTCCTTATGTTCGGCGCGAATTGCCGAACAATTTTTCCTGTATATGAAAGGGATCTTTCGTCCGCCAACCACTGTGGCTTGGGAGCACTGGTGGAATCCAATTCCAGGTTCTCAGGGGAAATACTTTTCGACGACGCCTGAGGTTCAATGGGACGTTTGCTCCAAAGTCCCGTCACCTGCAACCATGACCCAAACAATTGCAATTCGGTTGTTGCCTTTTGCAGTGCATCGCGAACAGCCGCGTAATCGTCGCTTTGCAGTGCCGGCAGAATGCTACCGAACGCCAAAAAATTCGTCGGGCATTCGGGCAGCAGACTGGACAACAGGCGATAGAACTCAATCGGCTGCGTTAGTGGAGATACGTACCACGACATCCAATGTTCTTGAATCTCAGATGCGGTCAAAGAATCAAAAAAAAGAAGATCTCGCGCAATCTTGTCTGCCAGTTCTGCGGGGAACTCGACATAGAAAGAGACACACTCTAAATCCATAGCGACATCTCCCAATGGAATGCCGTAGATACTTTGCCAAACAGTGTTTGATTGAGATGCGGACTTGGCTGTTTTCCACTCCTCTTGTTCGCGTAATTCACGCTCTTCATTTTCATCAACTAGTTCCCTCAGGCGTCTTTCGCTCAACAGGAAAGAGTTGCTACTAACGTGCGCCAGTGCGTCCTCAATTCTTGAACGCGGCCACGGTGTATGCAACCGGCTGCGAAGTGCGAACGTGCAATCGCGCAGTGACTGGTCCAAAAATTTGAGCGCACGATGCAGTATCACACTCGGCTCGCCATACCCAGCCGCTTCTCTGCACCTGCGAATAGCTTCCTGAATCCTCAAATACGAATGGTTTCGCCACCACGCACAGGCGATGCAGCTTTCTGCGCCGACTTCAGGATCGTCGAACGCTAAGCCGTCCATCGCGGCCCACGCCTGAAACTCTTCACGCTGGCGTTTCTGCTCTTCAGACAACACGGGCTCCGTGAGCCACAACTGCATGATTGCATCATCACGTGTTGCGATGGCTTCGAGTTCATCTAAGTATGGCCACACGAGCGCCAACAACTGGTCAAGTCTTGCGTGAAATACATCAAGTGTCGGCGGAGAATCCACGGCGAGCGACTCCCGAAAGTCATCATCCGAAAGTCAAAAACATGCAGGGCAGGCGGCTTTCGGGAACCGCTTTTCGAGAGCTAATCTAGCCCTGCAAACTTCAGTGTATCACGTTCCCGGCATCATCCAAACAACAGGGCGTTTGCTTCGGCTCGTGACAGATCGACGTGAGCGTAATGGCGTTCTGTCGTTTGCTTGCTGCTGTGTCCGAGGACCTGCTGTGCGGTCTCAAGGTCTCCCTGCTGCCGGGCCTGCGTTGCCCATGTCTTGCGAAGCTGTCCCGGTGTCCAACGCGGTATCTCTGCCCGGTCGCAGCCTTTCCGGACGGCGGCAAATCCCCCGTTTTCTGACGCCGATTGCATTTTTCTGCCAATTGGCTGACAATTCGCTTGTTTCGTTTATTTCGAATAGAGATAGTGTCGTAAGACTACAGGTAGAAATCAAATTCCCTTCCCGTCGCTGCCACAGCGACGGCCTCAATGATTCACAATTCCATCGTTGAACAACGACGGCCCAAAACCATGATTGCAATGCCAGATTCACCTGACACCGTTTCTCCCGATGACGTTGACCAGACGCTGGTGGCAGAATCCAGTCGGCAGCTTGCCGGAGTTCTCGCTGGTCGCAAACGCAAAAGCTACCGTTTGACGATCGACGGCGAAGATTGCGAAATTCCTGTTGCAGCGCTGCGAATGCTGAAAGACATTCTGGTTCAGTTGTCCAAAGGGAACTCAGTAACTCTGATGCCGATTCATGCAGAGCTGACAACGCAGGAAGCTGCGGACCTGTTGAGTGTTTCCCGTCCCTATCTCGTGGGATTGCTTGAAGCCGGAAAGATTCCTTTCCACAAGGCTGGAAGTCATCGTCGGATTGTTCTGAAGGATTTGATGGCGTTTAAGAAACAGCAGGAACTGGAAAGCAATGCCGCAATGCTTGAACTTGCCCGAGATGCACAGGAGCTTGGACTGGGATACGATTTGTGAGTCACTTCGCAGCCGTGTTTGATGCCTGCGTTCTCCATCCGGCGGAGCTTCGCGACTTTCTGATGTGGTTGGCTCGTGCCCGCTTGTTTCGTGCGAAGTGGACGGAAAAGATTCACGAGGAGTGGACTCGGAGTATTATCCGACGATTCCCCGAATCAGAGCACAAGGTTCGTCGTACAAAACTCCAGCGAACTGTGTCCCTGATGAATTCCGCGATTCCAGATTCACTTGTCTCGGGATACGAATGTCTTATCGAAGGAATTCAACTACCTGACCCTGATGACCGTCATGTTTTCGCGGCTGCCGTTTTCGCAAAGGCCGAAGTGATCGTCACTTTCAACCTCAAGGACTTCCCCGCAGCAATCCTGAAATCGCTGCATGTTCAAGCTCAGCACCCTGACGACTTTGTCGTTAGTCTGAGCGATATCGGCATCATCCAAACAACAAGGCGTTTGCTTCTGCCCGTGACAGGTCAACGTGCGCGTAATGGCGTTCTGTCGTCTGTTTGCTGCTGTGTCCGAGGACCTGCTGTGCGGTCTCAAGGTCTCCCTGCTGCCGGGCGTGCGTTGCCCGTGTCTTGCGAAGCTGTCCCGGTGTCCAGCGTGGAATCTTTGCCCGGTCGCAGGCTTTCCGCACGGCGGCGTTCAGCGAGTGCCTGCTGTAGCAGTCGCCAGTCTTGCGGACCTTGGCCTTGTCACCGTAGGCTTTCCGCAAGAATTCTTCGAGCCCGACTTGCGGATCAAACAGGTAATCGGAACGGCTCAATTCCCTGAGTGAGTTCAGGACCTGCTGTGCGTGCGGTCCAATGACGACGATGCGTTTCTTGCCCTTGTAAGCGGTCTTGTGGTGTTCCGGACAGTGCATCCAGACGGCTTTGCTTGTGTCGATCTCGGACCATTTCATCCGGCATCAGCAAGACACGCTCGCATTGTTGAGGACTAATTATCCGCTCGATGCTTCTATTGAATTGCGACTTGCTCACGGGAATCGCCAATCGCTTGCTACGGTGACTGCTTCTCAGCCCGCATGGCTTCATCGGCCGAGATCAGTTTGTCGGCATCAACGTCCAGTCGGACGAACTGTTCGGCGGTTCCGGGGAATTCGCGGGGCGACACGTCTCCGTCCTGATTGCGGTCCATCCGGCGAAACCATTCCGGGCCTTCAAGCGCATCCGTGCCGGGGAGAATCGCGTCTCCGGATCTCATCTCCATCGCCATCATGTTCGACTGCCCGGAAGTACGGCGGAATTCCGGACGCCCGAGGCTAATTGCCAGGACGAATTCCGTGCCGAGTTCTGAATCGGAAAATTTGTTATCCTGATTGTAGTCCCAGGCTCGCAGCACTTCGCCGCCTGCACGCATTTCCCGGACGGACAGACGACGGTCGCCGTTCTTGTCCAGCAAACTGAACAGCGTCTTTCCATCCTGTCCAACGGAAACCTGCACACGACTGGCGGTCGCCATTTGATCACGTTTCGCAAAAGAAAAAACCTCGTCGCGCGTGACCATGCCGTCGCCGTTAAAGTCCACGCTTGCGAAGTTTGCGTTGACACCGGACCGATTCAGAGCCTCGATCATGCCGGAGAATTCACTCTCGTCCAAGTACTGATTGCGGTCGCCGTCCGACATCACGAACGTCTGCCCGAGATATCCCTGAGTGTTGCGGCGGTCGTTGGCGCTGCCGCCCAACGCGATGACTTTGAGCGGCAGTCCGTCGATTTCCAGATTGTATTCGCCAAACATCTGTTTTGGGGCGCGCTTGCAGAAAGTCGACGCGTAGCGATCAATCGCGGCTCGGACATTACTGACGTTCGCCTGAACTGAAAGACTGACATCCATGATCATGTGGAATCGCGGTTTTTCGACGATGGCCAGCACGCCGTCCATAGAGAGTGATTCGCTGGACGCATCCTGATCGGCTTGCCCCACAGGCAGTGGAATTCCACCCTGCTGTCGCAGGACGGCCACGTGTACTCGACCGTCCTGTCCATAACGCTGAACGATCCGCTCGGCGGCCCGCTGAGCCGATTCGTGATCAGTCACATGAAAGAATGGAAGGCTGACAGCATCCGGTGCGACTGCGGCGTTCTGGCTGCGAGGATCGCGATACGGCAGCAGTTCGGAAATACTGAAGGTTTCGTCATTGTCCAGGTCACGAAACCGCAGTGTGCGCGCAGCAGCCTGCAATTCGGCGTCGGAAATGGCCGCGTCGAAATCCTGATCCAGCAGTGATGCCAGACGCACGGCATCGTCCGCAGGCTGCGGCTGTGCGATCAGATCGAAAGCTCGCGGAATCCGGCTTCGCAGCCACGCGATGAAATCATCAGTGGCGACATCGTTCGATTTTACGTCCATCGCTTTCAGAATGTCTGCGGCATTCTTCACGCCGACCAGGGTCTTGACCCCATCCGTCAGCAGGTTGAGTTCATGTTCATCAAGGCGTCCTGAACGATCGACATCCATATCGCTGGCGAGGAATCTCGCGACCCATTCGCGATAGGGAATCCGACTCACAGTCAGATGCAAATCGACGAACACCGGTCCGACGGGTGCCAGCACGATGAGTGTTGCTCGATCTTCAGCCTTTTGATCTGCGACAGCAAGACTCAGCGCCGGACATGAAATCGTCAGCAGCAGAAAAGTGACCAGGAAAATCGGTCTTGCATTGATCGTCTTAAAGCACATGTCAACCTCCACCGGCGCAAGGGGCTTATTGATTCAGTGAGCGGCAAGGCGCTAGCCGCCGGTGTTTGTTTGAAAATCACTGGAAGAAACCGGCGGCTAGCGCCCAATGGCACTCGATTTGAGGGAGGGCGAGGCTCCTGCCGAGCCGTATGCCCAACGATATCCAATGTTTCTCGCGGCTCAGCAGGAGCTTCGCCCTCCCGATCGAAAGGCATGTTGTCCAAATCGAATACCATTGGGCTAGC
>JBBQSE010000038.1:0-30691 GCA_038214195.1 Planctomycetales bacterium | reverse complement strand
ATCATCGCTCCGAGCGACAGAGGAAGTTGCGGACGATCGATTTTTGAATCCACGGCTGTCGATGCTGTGGACGGTGCCTGCGTCGCCGATGATGCCTGCGTTGTCGACAATGGTTGTCCCAGACTCCGCAGTGCCGCAACTCCTAAAACGCCACCAGCCGTGAGCGGAATGAGCGTGCGAGGAAGGTCTCGCAGAACCTCAGGCATTTCCGAAACCGCCTTGTCACCACGTCGTTCCATCGCCGCTGCGAATGGATCGTTTCTGTCGGTGGCTCGAAAGACCGCGTTGATGACAAGGTGTTGATTGCGGACTCCCAGAGCTTTCAGCTCACCGCTGGTACGAGCCGCTTCGCGAAACGCAGTTGCCTCCGAGCGAGTCACCAACACCAGCGTTGTTGTCGCCGAGTCACTCAGTGCGCGGACAGTGTCCCGATACAACACCTGCTGCGTCTGCAGGCCAGCAAGCGGTCCCAGACATGATGTTCCGGTGGTGTTCGATTCCATAAAGCCTGACCACGCCGAAGGCAGCGTCAATAGCCGCAACGTATGGCCCGTCGGAGCCGTATCGAAGATCACGTGATCAAACTGCGATGTGGCAGTGGCATCTCCCAGCAGTCGAGAGAACTCGTCGAAAGCGGCGATTTCCAGCGTACATGATCCGGAGAATTGTTCTTCCATGCTGGCCACAGCCGCCGCAGGCAATAGAGTGCGATACGGTCCGACCATGCGTTCGCGATATTCTGCGGCAGACTTCTCCGGATCCAGGTTCATGGCAAAGAGATTTGGTATCGCTGGCACCGGCGTTGGATGATGTTCCAGGGGAGTCCCGAGCACCTCATCCAGATTCGATGCAGGATCCGTCGATACCAGAAGCACTCGCTTGCCCGCATCTGCAAGGCGAACGGCCGTTGCGCAGGCAACCGATGTTTTCCCAACGCCTCCCTTGCCGGTAAAAAACAGATTGCGAGTGGGAGATTTCAAGAATTCCATAACGAAGATCCTGACAAATAAAGTCTTGAAGGATGCAGATCTGGGGACAGATCTGCCTACGTGGTCCGACCTGTCCCAAGTCGGATTCCTTCGGCGTAGTTTTATCTCTACTGGTCGACATACTGTTGCCGCTTGCCTTAGCAACAGCTTGTCTGGCCACTGCAACATCCCTGATCAGCAATCGGTAGAGCCACTGGTTGCGCCGCACTACCACCACCAGTCCACAAGTCGAGCATTTCACGCGACGGATAAATCCCGCGACTCACCACCTGCCCATCGACCATCACAACAGGCAGAACGTCCGTCCCTTTTGTGGACAGAAGCGAGTGAATCTCAGCGTTCTCAATGAAGGCCTGTGGCTGCTGAGACAGGTTGTAACGCTCGACGGTGTGTCCGGCTTTTCTCAACGAATCCAGGTCCGCCGCGAATCGAGGCAGCACGGGATCCACCTGAGGCCCACAAATGCCGGTGGAACAACACATGGGTCGGTCGTAAATCTGAATAGTTTTCATAACGAACTCCTTCACAACTCCACAAAATCGTAAATCGGCGAATAGCGATTGAAATAAGAAAACAAAACCATCGATCAGGAATGAAATCAAATGTGGTTGCAAGCCGAAGCGTCAGCGAGGGATTTGTCGGCAAGACGCCGAAACCTCAGAACTCAATCCCTCGCTGACGCTTCGGGTTACTATTTTGGAAAATTTGATGCTCTGCAACTACAGGGATGCAATCAACAATTTCAATTCCGCCAGCCGCTCTCGATTGATGCAATAACAAACCCTGGGACCATCAATCTCACCCTGCACCAGCCCAGACTCCTTCAGAATCTTGAGGTGCTGAGAAACAGTTGACTGCGCAAGCGGCATCTCATCCACAATCTCACCACAGACGCACGAATCGCGTCCGATCAGCAGACGCACAATCCGTACCCGAGCCGGATGAGCTACGGCCCATGCCAATGCCGCAAGTCGCTCGTCAGACTGCAACGCAACCGTTGCAACAGCAGACGAATCACACTTTTTTGACTTGGTTGTTTCTGTTTTCCTGACCATTGCCGTGCCCTCAATATCGTTTATCGACGATTCACAATATCCTGCGGTAGCGAACGTGTCAACTTGTTTCCCAAATCATCGGAATGTTGGGAACTGTTTGCTCATTAACGGTCGCTTTTGAATTTAGTTTTTGCCTTTTGCGAGTGTCCGGACTGGATGACTATTCGTAGCATCGCCCATCACGAGAACGCACATGTCGTCAACTCGTACGTGTTCGCCTTAAACCAGAGCATCCAACTTGAATTGTTCACTGCGTCGGTGTGCGCTGATAGTGTGCGCCACCGATACGCGCAACGGAACATGCAAAACTGGGTTTGGCGTGTCGGTCCAACGCAGCGGAAAAAAGATCCCGAGAGGCGGCCTTAAGCTCCGAATCCACACACGAATTGCCGACTTGCGAAGCACTCTTTCGAGATTGCCCGGAGAATCATTCGTGTGCCTCGATTTAATAGGGGAGACGGAAAACAAGTGGCGTCGGCTAATGATGGAGCAGGAATGGGATGCTCTGTTTGAATGGGCGATCGGTCAGCGTATAATCCGAGTATGATTTGGCGTTCGTGGAATTGTAAGGAGAGTGTGTCGAATGAAACTTACCTGTCTGTCGGGCTGTTTGGCCCTGTTGATAGTGACCACTGCAATGGCAGAAGACAAACCGATGCCCTTGTTGGACTTCACCGGAGCCGACTCTGCCAAACAGTGGCAGACAGTCAACGATGGCGTCATGGGCGGCATCTCTGAAGGCAACTTCAAGATCACCGATCAGAAGACGATGGAATTCTTCGGCACACTGTCTTTAGCAAACAACGGTGGCTTTGCTTCAGTGCGGTCGAAAGCCAGGAAGCTTGGACTGGAAAAGGGTGATACGCTTGTCGCAAAAGTTCGTGGCGATGGGCGGGAATATACGCTGAACCTCTACCTCAATAAATCACTAACCGCATTTTCTTACCGTGCTAAGGTGCAAACCTCAAAAAATGAATGGATCGAGATCAGAGTCCCGCTCGATGAATTCGAGGCCACTTCGTTTGGTCGGGTCGTGAAGGAAGCCGGTGCGGTGAATCCAGAAGAGATCAATTCCGTGGGATTTCTACTGGGCGACAAGAAGGCTGGGCCGTTCAAGATGGAAGTCGAGTGGATCAGGGTGGAACGGGAGTCGTCGCCAAAATGACTCGTGAACAATTTGTATGGGTCTCACTGGCGACTGTGCTGCAACTGTCGATCACGGCGATGAATTGGGGGAGGCCATGAGCGAACTTCAACATGAACGCTTCATGCGACGAGCTATTGAACTGGCCGCGAACGTTCCCGAACTTCCCTTTGGGGCTGTGATCGTTGAGCGAGAATCGGGTGAGATTATCGCTTGGGGACAAATTATCACCGCCAGTCGTCCAAAGCTCTGGCCGCTCGACCATGGGAGTCGAGCGACCGGGAATCGAGCGACCAAATGATCAGCGTTGACCTGACGCCACAGGCTTCGACCCATTTCGCAGAGCTGGATCAAGGTCAAATCGATCAAGATTCATCACCTTGTTCCAGGCCACTACGAAGTCGTCAACAAACTTCTGTTGCGAATCGTCACTGGCGTAAACTTCTGCGATGGCTCAAAGTTGAAAGCTCGAACCGAATACGAGATCCCCTGTAGTGGCCGTCCACTTAACGTCGCCAGTCGCGCGGTTACGCCCTTCGAAGAAGTGATCGCAGACGGGAGACTTCTGCCACCAGTTTTCAGGCCGTCATCGCTATCTTCGTATCGCTACTTGCGTCGCACCGAATTTTACGCTTCGCTGTTCTGCCCATACCTTCGGCGAATGTTTATAATGAGTTTCGTACCCACCTCGCAGGAACGGTAAAAACTCGATATCATGCAGGCTCTTCCGGACGGAAGAGAGAGTCGTGTTGACTCCCGTTGGATGTCCGACCGTTGCGGCTTCCATGCCGTAAATCAAACAAGAAGGTACAAGTATGTCGAAGCAGAAATCTGGAAAAACCAAGCATCAAATGCATGAAATCGGCGAAGACGCATTGGAGGCGGCACAGGCGAAAAAGGCTGGTTCAAAATTTGAATGGCATTTTGGTCGGGTGACAGGACTTGGCCATTTCGAAATCGCGGGTGGCCGCAGCGTTTCCATCGCTTGGGAAGGTGGCGGCGTGTCGTCACAGCAGGGGGAGATCAGTGACGAACAATGGGAGATTTTCAAGCTGGCATTTTCCACTACAGGTCGAATCGCCATCCTGACCGACTTGACCGATGAAGCGGCCTTATACGATTATCGATTTCTGGAAGCTGTCAGGTAACGGCGTGTACGTCAGGGAATTCAGGTTCTCAACAATTCCTGAGCCACTGCATCGCGTCTGACCCAATCACTTAAGTGATTTCTCGACATGTAACGCCTGGTACTGATGTTTTTGAGCTACCAGGTGTTGCGGTCGGATAAATGCCGTTGCTCAGGCGGCAATCACAGCATTGTGAGCAATCACTGCCGCCGTTGTGACCAGTTCCCGGTTGACACGTTCAATCACTTCGAGCACCACCACACCGATTGAAAATCTGCCATTCGGTCCTTGCGCCGCTCGGCAATCGAGGCCGTGGCGATTGAAACAATCAGCGTCGGTTGAGAATCTCCTGTGGACGACTTCCGGGGGGCAGCAGGATGAGTTGGAGAATGACGTACGCCGACATCGCCATGTTGCCAAGTAACAGCGTGAAGAGACAACCAAGGAGCAGTCGTTGTGGTCCTGGACGCGAATCAACGTGCGGTTCGCTCGTTGACAATGGCATGGTTCAGATCCCTTCAAGCGAATTTTACGCAACATTCAGGCTGACAGTAGAAAGCGTCGTTAGTTTTAGGCAGCGACTCCGGTAAGACCATCAAGTTTGCGTTTCCAAAAGACCAGCGAGTGGTCGAAACTGAATTTCAAATTGAGAGTCTACTGATGATTGGCGCGACTGAAATGGATCTGAGAGTCCCCAAAGCACAAGAATCTCAATTGAAATCCACGACAGTGCCGCCTTGGATGCCTCGTATTCTGATGGCTGCGGCGGCTTACAACTTGATTTGGGGGGCGTTTGCCATTCTGAGTCCCTTGACGATCTTTCGGCTGGCGGGATTCAGTCCATTGCCGGTGTATCCGGAACTTTGGCAGTGCATCGGGATGATTGTTGGAGTGTATGGCATCGGCTATGGAATTGCGGCACTGGACCCGGTGCGCCACTGGCCCATCGTGCTTGTCGGTCTCCTGGGCAAAATCTTCGGCCCGATCGGTTTCATTGGCGCCGTAAGTTCCGGCCGATTTCCACTCGCGATGGGTTGGACCATTCTCACCAACGATCTCGTCTGGTGGATTCCGTTTTCGCTCATTCTTTGGAAAGCCGCTCGAGTCAACATCGATGGCCAGAGAGACGCCGTTTTGCAGAAGGTGTGACACATCCGGACGAAACTCTCTCGAGTTGGTCGATGGCATGTTAAGAAACGCGATGGATCAAAGGGTTGTGACGGATGTTAATCTCCTTCGCGATTTGCGGTATCTGATCTGAGAACTATGCGAACACAAAGTGCGGCAAACATGCAACCAAATCACATGATAGAAATGTTCTACGACGGCAACTGTCCACTGTGCCTGCGTGAAACCCGGATGCTCGGTCGGTTGGATCGGAACAAGCGAATTCTATTCACCAACATTGCAGCGCCTGAATTTGACGTCTCGTCTCTTGGGAAGACGCAGGACGAACTCATGGCGGAAATGCACGGTCGATTGCTGGATGGAACATGGGTGACCGGAGTCGAAGTATTTCGACGCCTGTATTCAGCCGTCGGATTCGGTCCGGCAGTTTGGTTCACGCGATTGCCGATGATCACTCAACTCCTGGATGTCGGTTATCGCGTGTTCGCGAAAAACCGCCTGCGGTTGACCGGTCGCTGTGGTGAGACCTGTTCGATCAAAGAACCTGGAATGAGCCAGTGAACGAATCATGGCTGATGGCCATCCATCTTGTTTCTACGCTCCTCATGGTGGGGATCATCTGGTTTGTGCAGATCGTGCATTACCCGCTCATGGAGTACGTGGGCCCGGAACATTTTTGTGAGTACTCAAAGCAGCACCAGAGACGCACCTCGTGGGTGGTCGGTGGCCCAATGCTCGTCGAAGCCGGGACTGCAATAGCTCTGGTGTGGTCTGAACCGACACGTATGTTGACTCCAGCATTTGGTGTCTCTGCGGTGCTACTTGTTTCGATTTGGATCTCGACTGTGTACTGGCAAGTTCCGCGTCACGAGAAACTGCTCGAGGGATTCGACAAAGTTCGCATCCGACAACTCGTGCGGTCAAATTGGTTCCGGACATTCGCCTGGTCCGTGCGCGGAGTGCTGCTGTGTCTCAGTGCGCCGTGGTGCGTGCAGTAAGACACTATTTCCGGAATCGCAAGAACCCGTGCATAAGTTAACCGTCATAATCGCAGGATTCACAATCAGGGGACTCACGTCCCCCGCTCGCCGAAAACCCGGCGAGCGGAGCGGCGTAAGCCCTCCGAGTCAAATGCGTGCAACTCGGTGGGCTGACACCCACCGCTCGCCAACTTATGCCCTTGGACTTACTCATGGGTGCTTCACTCTATGCTTGAAAGAAACGAGCGGTGTTCCATGGAAAGAATAGCAATCATCGGTGCGTCGGGTTCAATTGGCCGCACTCTGGCTCGGCGACTAGTCCAAAATGGTCGTCAGGTGCTGCTGGTCGGCCGAAGCCAGGAGAAATTGGAGGCATTGTCGCATGACCTCGGCCAGCCGTACGCTGTCGTCGAGATGAGCACGTCCGCAGCGCTGGAGGAAACGCTTCGAAGAGATGAACAATCAAATGGAGGCTTTTCCGGACTTGTCAATTGTATTGGCTCCGTCGTGCTCAAACCGGCTCATGTCACATCGGACGAAGAATTTCGGCAGACGATCGAAACGAATCTATTCACGGCATTTGCCACCGTGCGTGCCGGTGCAAAACTGCTGCGGGAGCGTGGCGGATCGATTGTCCTGTTTGGTTCAGCCGCCGCTGAAATTGGCATCCAGAATCATGAGGCGATCGCAGCCGCCAAGGCTGGTGTCATCGGCCTCGGTCGTTCAGCAGCCGCTACATATGCGCCGTTGAATATCAGAGTCAATGTCATCAGCCCCGGGCTGGTCAGGACTGAATTGACGCGTCGGATTTGGGAGAACGCGGCCTCAGCGGCCGCGTCTTCAAACCTTCATGCACTGGGTCGTCTGGGCGAACCGGAGCAAGTTGCTTCATTGGCTGCATGGCTGCTTGATCCGGAGAATCACTGGATCACGGGCCAGGTGATCGGCATAGATGGTGGTTTGGGACACGTTCTGCCGAAGAGATAGTCCTGATCCCATGCTTGCCGCCCTGATCTACCCGCATCAACTCTTCGCGAATCATCCGGCCATCGCACTGGCTGACCTGTGTGTGCTGATCGAGGAGCCGCTGCTCTTCACGCAGTATCGTTTTCATGCACAGAAACTGGCGCTGCACATTGCGTCGATGAATTGTTACAAGCAGTTGCTGCAACAGCAGGGAAAGCGTGTTCGATACATTGAATCGCATGAGATTACCGCCACAGCCGACATTGCTCCAATTCTAAAGGAAATGGGTGTTACTCAGGTTCAGTTCGTCGATCCGAATGACGACTGGCTCCAAAAGCGACTCACGCAGTCTCTTGACGCAGTCGGCATTGAATGGATCCAGTTGGATGATCCGCATTTTCTGACTCCCACAACCGTCTTCGATGAATTTGCCGCGAACCGAGATAAGCTGTCTTTTGCAGACTTTTACCGTATGCAGCGGCAGCGACTTGGACTGCTGCTCGACGAACGCGGTCGACCGCTGGGAGGAAAATGGAGTCACGATGCAGCGAACAGAAAAAAGCTGCCGCGTTCGATCGACATTCCTCAAATCGCGTGGCCCGAGTCAGATCCCGTAGTCGCCGATGCGCAGACGGAAGTGAGCAATCGATTTCCCGGGGCATTCGGAAATGTCGAATCGTTCCGCTATCCGATCACAACCGAGCAGGCCGTCGCTGGTCTCAACGATTTTCTTGATCACCGATTCGCTCAATTCGGCGAATACGAAGACGCGATTGATTGCGATGAAGCCTTTCTGTTCCATTCCGTCCTCACGCCGGCTCTGAACATCGGACTGCTGTCACCACAACAAGTCATTGATGCAGCGCTGGAACGTGCGGATGATGTTCCGCTCAACTCGCTGGAAGGATTTGTCCGGCAGATCATCGGCTGGCGTGAGTACATGCGGGGCGTTTATCGAATCCATGGGAAAAAGCAAAGAAGCGGAAACTTCTGGCAGCATGATCAATCAATGCCGAAGAGCTTTTACGACGGCACAACCGGGATTGAACCTGTTGACACTGTCATTCACCGAGTCCTGAAGCATGCGTACTGTCACCACATTGAGCGGTTAATGATTCTTGGCAATTTTATGTTGCTCTGCGAAATCGGTCCGAATGCCATTTATCAGTGGTTCATGGAATTGTTTATCGATGCTTATGACTGGGTCATGGTGCCCAACGTCTACGGAATGAGTCAACATGCCGACGGCGGCCTGATTACGACCAAGCCGTATATCAGCGGATCCAGTTACGTGTTGAAAATGAGTCGCTTTCCCAAAGGGAGTTGGTGTCCGATTTGGGATGCCTTGTACTGGCGATTCATCCACAAGCATCAAGAGTTCTTCGCAGCCAATCCTCGCATGTCAGTCATGACAGCGCAGTGCCGTAAAATGGGAACCAAGCTCGATACCCATTTGAAAACCGCAGAAACTTTCCTCGAGCAGTTGCATCAACGTTAGTCGCCGCACGACATCTCTGCGGGAGATGCCCGCATTAAGTCACGCAAAACCCTGACCAGGGCAATGACTCTCGCTGAACTTACGCCTGCGTCAGATCATGAACCATGTTCGTGACAAACCGTCGAAACGAATCATTCTGCACGAACTGCTTGTAGAACTCGGTATCGTCCTTGAGTAACGGACCCATCACCCGCATCAGCGCGGCGTCAAGTTCGATCCGGGCTGCGTTTGGCGTGTTGAGTTTCGCATTTTTGTAAGGCTCGTCCGCTGCAACTTTCGGAGCAATATCTTCCTGAATTCGCTTAACGATCCGATCGGCGTCCGTAAACAAAGTCGCGAACTGATCATTGAAGCTCTTAAGGATGTTGCTCAGGGCCGTCTTGAGATCATGCAGTTTGTTCGGATCCGTTTCCTCGCCCAGGATTGTCGTGCGGTAATAGTCGGCGAATGCCGCCGTGATGGTTTCCGTGTTGTTCATGAAGTCGAGAACAAAGACGTCATGCTTTTGAGGGTGAGCCCTGTTCAGACGCGAAAGTGTCTGAACGGCTTTGATACCTGATAGCGCCTTATCCACGTACATCGTGTGCAGCAGCGGCTCGTCGTTCCCAGTCTGGAACTTGTCGGCGCAGATAAGAAATCGGTAAGGATCTTCCTGGATCTTGTCAGCGATTTCGCTGCCGGGAAATCCGTTCATCGACGATTCGGTCACTTTAACGCCCTCGTATTCTGGCTCACCGGAAAACGCGACGATGGCCTGATAAGGACTCTTTCGTTCTGACAGGTAAGTCCTGAATGCGTGAAAGTATTGAATCGCCCGCTCGATCCCACTGCAAACCACCATCGCGCGGGCTTGTCCGCCGATCTTGTTGAGGGCGATGACCTGTTCATGGAAGTGGTCCACCATGATTTCGGCTTTAAGCCGGATGGCGTGGTCGTGGCTCTCGACGAACTTCCGCAATTTCTTGCGGGCTTTTTTTGAATCAAACTCCGGGTCGCCCTCAATCGTCTTGATCAGCTTGTAGTAGCTGTCAACCGGTCATCCAGGATGAAAGGAAACTTCTGCACCGTCGTAATGATGATCTTCTTGCCGCTCTCAATGAACTTCCGCAGGTCACCGGAGTGTTCGGCGTGCCCGACTGTTGCGCCGACCTGAGCGAACTGTTTGATCGTCGCCTGAATCTGCTGGCCAAGCAAACGCCGATCCGTAATGACGATGATCGAATCGAAAACGTCCTTTCCGTCTTTTCGCACCCCGATCAGTTGATGCGCGAGCCACGCGATGGAATTCGACTTGCCGCTGCCCGCTGAATGCTGAATGAGATATCGCTTACCGGCGCCATTCTCTGCCACATCCGCCAACAACTCCCGTACGACCTCCAACTGGTGGAATCGCGGAAAGACCTGCTTCAGTTTCTTCTTACCCGTCTTCCGGTTTTTCTCTTCCACGATCTGGGCGTAGTTCTCCAGGATGTTCGTCAGTCCGGCGGGAGTGAGGACCGACTGCCACAGGTAGGCCGTTTTCAGACCGTCGGGATTGGGAGGATTGCCAGCCCCATCGTTGTGGCCCTGATTGAAGGGAAGGAACCAGGACGCCTTTCCTTTAAGTTCCGTACACATCATCACTTCGCTGTCGTCCACCGCAAAATGAACGACGCAGCGACCAAATCGAAACAACGGTTCCTTGGGATCGCGATCCCGCTTGTACTGTTCGATGGCATCGGCCACCGTCTGTTTGGTCAGGCTGTTCTTCAACTCAAACGTGGCGACCGGCAATCCATTGATGAACAGCCCAAGGTCGAGAGCGCGACGAGTTTCATCTCGACTGTAACGCAGTTGCCTTGTGACGCTGAAACGATTCGCCTTGTACAGTTCGACCGCCCTGGCGTTGTCTGGCGACGGCGTCGCATAGAACAGAATCAGGTCGTGCGCGCCATGCTTGATGCCTTTTCGCAGAACATCAATGACGCCGCGAGTCCCAATCTCTTTCTCCAGTCTGGCCAGGAACTGACGTCGCGTTGGGCTGTCGTTGGCCAGATCAAACACCTCGGCCAGCTTTGGCTGAGTGGCGAGGACAAAAGCAAGCAGATGCTCCAAGTCCACGCAGTAACTTCGGTCATAACTCGGGCTACCGCCAGCCAGCCAACCCTTCGAGAGAAGCCCTTTGACGATCAGTGATTCGAGACCGGACTCCGACGTATCGCTGACCCGACGGCCTGAGTAACCTGCCAGGTTTTCTCCAACCGTGGATGAAGGCGGCGAAGCGTCGTCGTTGGACATGATTCACCCCGGTCTCTTTTGAAAACATTTCCGTGGGTTGAAACCCACGGATTCCATCATCCGGCCCCCGTCGCGGAGCGACATCCGATGGTAGCCGTGGGTTTCAACCCACGGAATATGGCAGGTGATGACGGTAAAGTCACGGAGCGACGAATGACCTCATCGCGACGCGGGGACAAATTGTCAATCGTCGCTCCGCGACTCGACATTTATGGTCGGAACGTTTCCGTGGGTTGAAACCCACGGCTACCATCATGCGATCGCGCTGCGACGAATCGCAGAGCGCTTCGCGTAAGACGGAGGAGTCCCACGATCATAAAACCGAGAACGAAAATAACCATTTCTTTTGAAAGGAATTACCGATGGCAAATACGTACACGTCATTGCACTACCACGTGGTGTTCAGTACGAAAAACCGCGAACGATGGATCACGCCGGAAATCGAAGAGCGAGTTTGGGCCTATCTTGGCGGCATCGCAAAGGAACACAAAATGAAGCCGCTCCAAATTGGCGGGATTGAAGACCATATCCACATGCTGCTGGGGGCACCACCAACGCTTGCACCCAGTAAGATTGCCCAGTTGATCAAAGGTGGATCGTCCGGATGGATCCACGAAACATTTCCCGACATGAGCCGATTCGCATGGCAGGACGGTTATGGAGCATTCACCGTCAGCAAGTCAAACATCCCGAACGTCACGACGTATATTCAGAACCAACGGGAACACCACAGCCGGATGACGTTTCAGGAGGAATACCTCCAATTGCTTCACAAACATGAAATCGAATACGACGAACGGTATTTGTGGGATTGAACCGGCCCCCAGTCGCGGAGCGACATCAGACGACGGTCCTTGTCGCGGAGCGACATTCGACGGTAGCCGTGGGTTTTAACCCACGGAACATGACACGTTGCGTCGGCCCCTGTCGCGGAGCCCTCGACGACCGCGATGTGGTTGCGGTGCGATGAATCGCGGAAATCCACGGGACGCGGAACGTGACGACGGACACGGGACGCGGAACGTGACGAGGGACACGGTCGCGGAACGCCGTGGATCGTCGATCGTCACGACGGCCCCTTGTCGCGGAGCGACATTTGATGGTAGCCGTGGGTTTTAACCCACGGGATGCGAAACGTGTCGATGGACGAATCGCGGAGCGACGAATGATATTGCGTAACGCGGGGACGAATCGTCAATCGTCGCTCCGCGACTCGGGGGCCACGGATGGTACGTTTTCCGTGGGTTGAAACCCACGGCTACCATCGTGCGGTCGCTCCGCGACGAATCGCAGGAGCCCTCGACGACCGTGGTGCGGTTGCGGTGCGATGAATCGCAATCATGCGTCGGTTTCGTCGGGAATTTCGTCGTTGATGTCGTTTTCGAGCGGATCGTCGGGCGGTAGCGGTTCTTCGGTCTCAGCGGGTAAACGCTTCACCGCGTCGCGGACGTCCAGTTTGCCCGTGACCACATCCGCCGTCAGCCGCGTGCGGTATTCGCGGGGGAGGGCGACTTCACGCTCCGCCCGTGCGTTGATGCTGATTGTGCGATCAAGGTCTGCTTGAAGTGAAACGACGATGTCAATTTGCTCGGTCCGTGGAGGGACTGGAATTTCGAATGCGCCGACGTGCGGCAGGTTCATTCTTGGTTGAGCAGAGCCGTAGACGTATCGCTCCAAATTCCTTTTACCGACTGGGCTCCGAAGTACGAGTTCAATGAATGTGGGATCTGCGATTAATCTGTTAACTGCAATCCGAGCTGTGGTTTGAGTTATGTTCGCGCCATCCAACCATTCCGGCACAACAGCAACATTTCCTACTCCCGCGCCAACAATGGTCATCACAATGTCGCCCGGCTTCAGTCGCGAACGCGTGTACGGATTCTCAATCTCCGGCGAGACTCGAAATACCGATTCAGGCGATGCCCACCCAAAGGAATAGTCCTTTCCGCGAACCATAAATCGACCACGTTTATCCGGATCGCCGGGTTGCACAATTCCATAGGTAATTCGCCGTCCAGCGCTCACAAGTTTACGTAGTGGAATCACATCCCAATGCTCCGGTACATCTCCGAGCCAGGGGATGCCGGAGGGTTTGAGTTTGACGTTGGGTCGAGGCTGCGGGTGACGGCGCGGTGGATGATGGCCTGCTTCTGCTCGTTGAGCAGCGCGATCAGCTTCCGCTTCGCCCGAATCGCCCGCTCGATCTTCCCGTTCGCATGATCCAGAAATCGCACAATAGCCGCTTGCTCATCGGGTGGAGGATACGGTGCCTTGAGGCTTGCGAACACTCCTCGCTGAATCGTCTTTCGCAGTCCAGTGTAAAGGGGCTTCATCAACTTTCCGTTATCGACGAACAGGTAGTAGTGATATAGGTACCGCGGAATGATTCGTGCCGTTGGGCTGAATACATCGTAGGCACCTGTAATCATACCCTTCATCGGCGACAGACCAACTCCGCGCGTTGTCTCATCAATGTCCAAAAAAGACAGAACACAAAATCATTTTGGTTTACAATTTTGTACGAATTAAACTGCGCTGGAAACTTGCCTTTAGGGTTTTCCATGTCGCGTGCAATTACTCCGCCCAACGTCAGGGAAAGCAACGTGTAGTCAAACGATTTGTCACCGACAACTTGACGTTGATCACGCATCAAAGCGCGGTTGGGAATCATGTCCCAATGCCGTGGCACTGTATCCAGCCAAGGCAATCCTGCGCCCCTGTATTCGGGATACGGCTTCAGGTCTTCGATCATTGTGACTTGTCTTCTTCCAGGTGGATCACCGTGCCGCAGACCGGGCACTGAAAGCGATTGTCGGGGAGTTCCTCAAATCGGAACGCAGTATCCTCGCCGAGTGAATCCGGGCGGCAAGTCAGAAGTCGGCCATCGAAGGCCACATCTTCCATCAGGCCGCATCGCCCACATGTCAACAGTTCGCGATCCCCGACGAAAATTCCCATCTCACGGGCCTGCTTCTGAACCGCCGCCAGTTTTTTTGCGAGCTGGCGAATGCCCTTTGTCAGCGACGGATCTTGTTTTTCGCTCATGGCGAGCCCTCTGCAGGCTCGGGCTCACTGAAGAGGTCAATGTATGGCTGGTAGCAGAAAAGGCGGTTGCGTTTGTATCCCGTCACTTCACGCAGAATGCCGTGCTCGGTCATCTTCGCCACAAGGCTGCTGGCGGCCTGGTGGGTCGTGCCGGTCAGGGTCTGGACATCCCTCACCGCAAGGATGGGACGCTCGTAAAGGGTTTCAAGGACGCGGTGACCGTTGCCAGCGGCGCGGCCAAGATGATCGGTGATGATGGAACGGTGTTGCTCGCGCAGCGCAAGAATTCGCCGGGCCGTCTCGGTGGCTTCCCGGCTCACTTCGGTGACGCCGCGGACGAAGAATTCCAGCCAATCCTCCCAGGCACCACGATCGCGAGTCGCCTGCAGGAGCTCGTAGTACTTCGTGCGGTGGCGCTTAAAGTAGTGCGAGAGATACAGCACCGGCTTGAGCAGCACCTTCTGCTCGCAGAGCAGGAAAGTGATGAGCAACCGGCCAACGCGACCATTGCCGTCGAGGAACGGGTGAATGGTCTCAAACTGGGCATGGGCCAGGCCGATCCTGACGAGCAGCGGCAGATCGCTGTCGCCGTGGATGAACCGTTCCAGAGCGGCAAGAGCCTCGGGAACCTCGGCGGGCGGCGGCGGCACGAAGGTCGCCTCAGCAAGCGTGCAACCCCCTGGTCCGATCCAGTTCTGGCTTGTGCGAAGTTTGCCGGGCGTGAGGTGAGAACCACGGACCCCGGCGAGGAGCTTTTCGTGAATCTCGCGAATCAGTCGCACGGACACCGGAAGTGCAGCCAGCCGTTCGAGGCCATGATTCATCGCGCTGACATAATTGATCACCTCAGACACATCCTGGGGCGCGTCGGGGGAGAAGATTTTCGCTTCGGCAGAGAGCAAGTCCTGCAACGAGCTTTGCGTGCCCTCGATCTGGCTGGAAAGGACGGCTTCCTTGCGGACGTACATATAGACGAACAGGTCCGGGTTCGGCAGGGTTTGAATGGAGCCATCGAGCCGACCGAGGGCACGGTCGGCTTCGGAGAGCAAAACTTGAAGTGGGCCAGCAATCCTGATCGCTGGCTGCGGCGGGAGCGGAGTTGGAATAAAGGCGCGATAACCCGTGAGCTGCCGGATGTATCGTCCGGCCCGGAAGGAGTTTTCTGAAACTGGGCTCATTGGCTTCGCCATGTGTCGTCGTGCCTTTGGTATGGCACCAGATTCTTTCCATGTGTAAGGCTGCATTTCACATGGAGAGATCCGGCAATCATATACAAGGCAGCCCTAGGCACAAGGCTCACGGCTATTTTGTGTTGCCGACGATCTCACCGAGCAGGCCCTCGGTTTCTTTCTCCAATGCGACGATGTCGCTGCGAATCTCGTCGAGCGAACGCAATGGTTGTGGCTTGTAGAAGTGGCGGGTGAAGCTGATTTCGTAGCCGATTTTGGTTGAGGAGGGATCGATCCATGCGTCCGGTGTATAGGGCAGCACCTCGCGTTTCAAAAACGTTTCCACGTCTTCCTGCAGCGGCACTTGCTCGGTGTCGCGGAGGTCTGGGTCCGTTTCGTATTCGAGGACCAGCTTCTTGTCACCGGCGGGATTCGCATAGCAACCGTGCAATGGATTTACTGCGGCCTTGCCCGCCTTGTGAATCTTCCCGATCACCGGAGCAGCCGTTTCGACTCGCCAACTGACGGCTTTCAGAAAGACTTTCAGCTCCGCGCCGGACAGTTTCAACTTACGCTTCTTGAGGGCCGCTTCAACGGCGTCGCGAAACAGGTTGTGGTCTTCAAAGACTTCGCCGCCGAGTTCCTTGCGCAGTGCGGTGGCGGCGTCAACCAGTTTGCCGTCGCGTTCCCAGGTCCTGGCGTCGAGCAGCTTGTTTTTCTTCTTTTCCGGCAAGCCCTTTTTGGCTGGAGCGTCATCCACTTCCTCTTCGTCATCACCCTCGTCGCTGACTCCCCAGTCGACCAACGCTTGTTCCACTTCGTTCCGGATTTTGTTGAAGTTACTGAACAGGTCGTCGCCGAAGCGATCGTAGAGTTCGGAACGGATCTCTTCGTCACCTGAAGCGAAGCGGAGCGGAGCGATTCGATACTTTTGGCTGTGATCTGGCTCTGCAAGCGCAACGGGCGTTCCACGACGATTTTGCGGTAACCAAAGGCTTCGTTCGGGAAGATTTTGGATTGCTCGGTTTCCTTGAAGGCGGTGAAGGCTTCGCAGATCCGATCGAGGTCTTCCGGCGCGAGTTCGCAGTTCTTTTTGCCAAGATTCTTGCGCAGCGGTTTGAACCACTGCGTGGCGTCGATCAGTTGAACGTTGCCTTGGCGGTGCTCGGTCTTGCGATTGGACAGTACCCAGATGTAGGTCGCGATGCCGGTGTTGTAGAACATATTGAGCGGCAGCGCGACGATGGCTTCGAGCCAGTCGTTCTCGATGATCCAGCGGCGAATGTTACTTTCGCCCTGTCCGGCCTCACCTGTGAAGAGCGACGATCCGTTGTGGACTTCAGCAATGCGGCTGCCGAGCGGCGTCTTGCCGTTCATCTTGCTGACCATATTGGCCAGAAACAATAGCTGCCCATCGCTTGAGCGAGTGACCAGGCTCAGTTCCTCGTCGTTGTGCGTGACCTTGAAGCGTGGGTCACGCATTGCGTCCTTGCCGCCCATCGCTTCGAGATCTTTCTTCCAGCTCTTTCCATACGGCGGATTAGAAAGCATGAAGTCGAATTCACGAGCCGGAAAAGCATCGTGCGAAAGCGTGGACCACTCGGCTCCACCGACCACATGGTCAGCATTTTCACCTTCGCCTTTCAGCAGCATGTCGGCCTTGCAGATGGATGAAAGAGACGATCTTGTTATGCGTTGCCTGGTCCATTTCGATCCTGATCTTTGCTGTTTACGGCGCTCAGTTTTGCGGGAGAGCTTACAAAGGTTGGCATCAGCGGACCAGCGCCTCGGCCTCTTAGTTGGACATCGCCAGTTTTGGCGGAAACCGAGTGTTTTTGCAGCCCGAAGCGTGAGCGAGGGATTGTACATAACTCGTTCCCTCGCTTACGCTTCGGGTTACTACTTCGGAAAAATTGGCGCTGTCCAATTAGGCGAGCGGCAGATTGTGATATACCGGGAAAGAAGCCCGGCTTCTTGGAGAAGCCGGGATTCTGTGGGTAATTCCTTTCCTGCCGCTCGCCTTGATGGAGGCCGAATGCGAGTGCCGCGTCGAATCTTCGTTCAATGCGTACGATGGGCATTCTTGCCCGTCGTTCATCCAGTCGAACAGGAATGTCCAACCTACGACCCAAGGTCTAACGTCGCACTTGAATGCGACTGAAAACGAGCATGGGAGATGCATCCCAACAGCGATGCTTCGGCCGAAAAGCACCTCATTTGAAAAAGCGTTGTTAAATCACACGCATTCCTCCGGTTAGCGAATTGAACGATTTGAACGTTTTACTTCCCCCATTTACTTTGGGGAGGCGTTCAGACAACACTTTTGGAGAATGCAATGACCACACAACACACAACCAATTGGCCCGACCTTGCAGAAGGTCTGTTCGCACGCTTAACGGGCCGACATGCGGAGATTGCTTACGAGTTTGCGGACATGCATGTCAAAGTTCCAAGCCGAACTGGGGCTGAGGCTGAGCATGCTGAGTGGGTGCTGAACGGCACGATGAAGATTCGCACAAGCGAGTCAATCCCAGTCCCAAACTGAGACTGGTCGGCCAGATTCACGCGAGGTGTGATGGCCGACCGTTAAAAATCGTGGCTCGTGAAACAGAGATTTCCATTCAGATGCAGATTCGCACATTGGTGCATCTGTACTGGTCTGAGACGAATCTGGGACCCCTCCAACTGGCCCTGAAAAGATCAGGGATGAAACTGATGCTCGACCTCGGCTGGCTCGGGTCCTGGCGGTTGGCTTAGCATGAGTGCCGAAACAACTTCCTGAAAAGTACGTCAGGCTTTCCCGCCTGACAGTAAGAACACTGAGTCAGCCTGGAAAGGCTGACGTACTTTGTTTCTGCATGCGTCCTTGGTTTAGCCTGTCGGTTCAAAGCAGGCCTCTCGGTACCAATTTCGGCGTTTTAATTTGATTTACAAATGGTTCGCAGGCATCACGATGAAAGTGAAGGATTAGAGATGAGCAGATTAAGTATCGCGAAATTGGGTTTTACGATAGCCGCTGGGGCTTCTTTCCTGTTTTCCGTCTCGCTGTGGTTTTCTGGCAGCCGTGAAGAGGGCTTGTTTGTGGGTCTGTGGGTGCCCTCAATCCTGAGCTTCGGAACCTTGATTCTGGGGAGGCAGTCCAATGGTCGTTAGTACGGTGCAAATCTTCGTAGTTGGTCTTGTCGTGTTTTTTGTTACTCTGGTGTCTGCCTTTGTGGGGCTGATCGGAAGTGACCGGCCCGATGAGCCCAGTTCCTGATCAGTAAAATATATTCATCCCGGCGACTGAGTTTCGGGTGTTGGTTTATCAGCAATTTGAACTTAGTTGGACAGCGCCACTTTTTCCGAAGTAGTAACCCGAAGCGTAAGCGAGGGAACGAGTTCGGCAAAATCCCTCGCTCACGCTTCGGGTTGCAGAAAAGCTCGGCTTCCGCCAAAACTGGCGCTGTCCAATTAGAACGTACAAGAGAATCGGAAAAGTCCATGAGAGATGTCGATCGCGGATTGATCCTGCTGACAGGCGCCACTGGCTATGTTGGCGGGCGTCTGCTTTCTGTTATGCAGAATCAGAAGCGGCAAATTCGATGTTTCACGCGTCGCCCCGAGGCAATGACGCGAGAACTGGACGCTGGCTGCGAGGTCGTCGCTGGTGATGTGATGGACCGAAGCACGCTGGATGCGGCGATGATCGGAGTCGATACGGCGTACTATTTCGTGCATTCGATGGGCGCGTCAGGGGATTTTGAAGACGAAGATCGAGTGGCCGCCACAAATTTCTCTCAGGCTGCCGCTGCCGCAGGAGTTCGACGGATCATCTATCTCGGTGGTCTCGGCAATCCGGATCAGGAACTCTCAAAACATCTCCGTAGTCGGCAGGAGACAGGCGACATATTGCGAGCCTTTCATCCGCAGGTGATCGAGTTCCGGGCGTCAATCGTCATCGGATCAGGCAGTCTGTCGTTCGAGATGATTCGTGCTCTCGTTGAGCGGCTTCCAGTCATGATTTGCCCGAAATGGGTGCATGTGAAAGCTCAGCCGATCGCGATCGAAGACCTGTTGGATTATCTGTGTGCTGCCCTGGATCTTCCGTCTGAGGCATCTCAGGTCTACGAAATCGGCGGGCCGGACCAGATGTCCTACGGTCAAATCATGCAGGAGTATGCACACCAGCGCGGGCTGTCGCGATGGATGATCCCAGTACCTTTTCTGACGCCCCATCTTTCAAGTCTTTGGCTGGGACTCGTGACTCCACTTTATGCTCGTGTCGGACGTAAACTGGTTGAGAGTCTGCGGAATCCAACACTGCTCTCGAATAATCTCGCATCCCGTACATTTTCTGTGAAGCCGCGTTCCGTCCGAGACGCGATCGCGCGCGCTCTGGTAAACGAAGACCGTGAATTTGCCCAGACGCGATGGTCAGATGCGTTGTCATCGGGCGGACCTCCGCGCATCTGGGGCGGACAGCGTTTTGGCTCCCGACTTGTTGACTCCCGCACTCTCACTGTTGCGGTCCCGCCAGAGAAAGCTTTTGCTCCCGTTCGTCGCATCGGCGGGAAAACCGGCTGGTACTACGGTAACTGGTTGTGGACGCTTCGCGGTTTTCTGGATCTGCTCGTCGGAGGTGTGGGCGTGCGCCGCGGCCGTCGCGACCCGGAAGAACTCCGCGCAGGAGATCCACTCGATTTTTGGCGCGTGGAACGGTACGAGAGGCCACACATCCTCCGCCTGTACGCCGAAATGAAACTTCCCGGCCGAGCATGGCTGGAGTTCGAAGTGACACCGTGTGATGAAGGCAGCATCATTCGTCAGACCGCGATGTTTGATCCCGTGGGACTGTTTGGCATCCTCTATTGGTATGCTGTGTCTCCTCTGCATCAATTGATATTCGCGAGGATGCTCAGAAACATCGCCACTGCTGCACAGAGCATCGATATTGAAGTCTCCCGGCTGACGTCAATGGAACATCGCAAAGTTGCGGCGTCTGATGCCGAACCTGTGAGTGCTGTAAAATCATGAGCGAAAAACCGATTGTAATTATCGGCGCGGGTTTGGCAGGACTGTGTTGCGCTCGTGAACTTGAAAAAAGCTGTGTGGAAGTTCTCCTGCTGGAGTCTCAGGACAACGTAGGCGGTCGGGTCCGAACAGATGTCGTTGATGGTTTCCAGTTGGACCGCGGTTTCCAGGTTATTCAGACGGCATATCCGGAAGCGCGCCAAGAACTTGATTATGACGCGCTTCGCCTGCACGCGTTTCACCCCGGTGCCTTGATACGAGCGGGGGCTGGCACAGTTGTCATGAGCGACCCGTGGAGACGGCCTCAAGATGTGTTCTCAACGCTGTTGAATGGAGTTGGGACACTCGCTGACCGATGGAAACTGGCCCGACTGCGCTGGCATGTCACTCGAAAAACGATTGAAGAATTGTGGGCTGAACCGGACACGACGACTGCCGATTATCTGCGCAACACCTGTGGTTTCTCCTCTGATATCGTGGCCCGTTTTTTTCGACCGTGGTTCTCCGGCGTCTTTTTGGAAGACAAGCTGGAAACTTCCAGTCGTTTTTTTAAGTTTATTTTTCGCATGTTCGCGGTCGGTGACGCTGCGCTTCCGGAAGATGGCATGGGGGCGATCACAAAGCAACTGGCAGACGGATTGACTTCGACTCAAATTCGGCTCAACATGCGCGTGGAGTCACTGGATGGCCTGCGAATACGTCTCGAAAACAATGAGACGATAGAGAGTCGCGGCATAGTGCTGGCTGTCGATGGCCCGGAAGCATCGCGACTCACGAACGGGCGGATTCCCACGCCGGGATTCAATGCGACGACTTGCCTCTACTATGCGGCACAACACCCCCCGTTTCGTGATAAACTCTTAATGCTGAACGGTGATCAAAAGCCCCCGATCAACAACCTTTGCGTGCCAACGAACATTGTGCCAAGCTATGCGCCGGAAGGCCAGACGCTCGTGAGCGTTTCGGTCGTTGGACCGAAAGATGCCCTGTCGGCCGACGTTGAAGCCTCGGTTCGTCGGCAACTGCGTGATTGGTTTGGCTCGCAGGTTGACCAATGGTCGCTGTTGCGGAGTTACTGCATTCGAAATGCTCTGCCCAGCCAGCCAGCTCATTTTCGTGACGTCACTGATTCAGGGTGTAAAGTGGCTGATGGGTTGTATCGATGCGGTGACTACTGTGAAACTGCGTCGATTCAGGGTGCCATGGTCAGTGGGCGCAAGGCCGCTGAAGCGGTACTCCGGGATTTACACAATCAGTAGATGTTGATTTAGGAAAGACCTGATCATGACGCAAACAGAATCAATAACATTACCGCAGCCAGCCAACGAAAAAATGCAGTGCATGGAAGTCTGGGGTGGTAATCGATCCACCTGGTCCCAGTTCTCTGTCCCAGGGCTGGATCTCTGGATTCACAGTGAACCGTATCGCAGCAACAATGAAGGCGGTGACGTTTACTACTTGTCGTCGTGTGCCTCCGGACGAATCACACGCATGTTGCTGGCGGATGTGAGTGGGCACGGGGCATCGGTAGCGCCTGTCGCCGTCGAGTTGCGAGATCTGATGCGGAAAAACATTAATTTCGTGAGCCAGTCGCGTTTGGTGAAGTCATTGAACGAAGAGTTCGAAAGCATTTCAGAGGAAGGAGCTTTCGCAACAGCGCTTGTCAGCACGTTCTTTTCGCCGACGAGGACACTTTCGCTCTGCAATGCAGGCCACCCGATGCCAGTGATTCGCAGAGCGAGTAGCGGTCGCTGGGAACGTTGCGATACAGGCCTCAGTGAAACACCCATGCGCAATATGCCGATTGGGATTTTCAACACCGCCGATTATCGATCCGGGAAACTGGTTTTAAGCCCGGGTGACATGGTGCTTTCTTATACAGATTCTTTGTCGGAATCTCAGAAAGAAAACGGTGAATTGATCAGCCCGCAGGGAGTTTGCGATCTGCTGCAGGATATTGATGTGACGCAGCCGGAACTGATCGTACCGGCGCTTCTGAGCAAAATTCGCGGATTGAACGCGGCAAATTTGTCGAGTGACGATACGACGGTGATGTTGCTGAAAGCAAATGGAACTGGCGTACGGTTCATCGAGAATTTCAAAGCACCATTTCGATTGCTGCGGGGTCTTTTCACCCGGAAACCAAAGTGACGTGTTGAAGATCGGCGCGTAAACACCGCTACGATGACGCGCTTGTAGAACTCGCCTGCCTCAACGAACTCGAACGCCAATCAAACCCCACCGTTTAACCCGAGCCAACGGCGAGGAAGTGCGACTGGCGAGCCGGAGACGTCAGTCTCCGAGTACAACCGTTTTATCAGAAGACTTACGTCTCCCCGCTCACTGAAAGTTATCGGGTCGACTGCTTTTCCGAACACTGAAAACCGAACACCGAAAACCCGCCTGAAAGGCGCCCCTGCCTTGGCTTGCCGGAGCCAACTGCAGCCTTTCAACGAGGGCGGCGTGTCGACGGACTATCGTCCGCGACCGGGGGCAAATTCGACTGCGGCCACGGAAGACCTCGCAAACCTACCCCGGTTGCGGCCTCCACTTCGCCTTCGCTCCGTTCCACCATCGACACCGCCGCCATACTCCTCACGTGGACGCCGCAGCGGATCTGTCTGGATTTCCCCGCCCACGTCGCTCTATCCATTGAGGAGTTGCTCCTCAGCAGAGCTCGTCTCCGTTTCGTCTGACACACGACGATAGTTCACATTCGGACAATCCGCCGTGCAGAGTCCAAAACGTCCACTCCAAGGCCCCAACCACCTCTGGGGAACTTCAAAATTCAGGAAAATTGGTCTCGGAAACATGATTGAAGTACGCTGAGCTACCCAACGCAGCCGCTGGACGCGAGTCAAAGTGCCACAGAATTCAACCGGCTCAAACAGCCGCAGTGCGCAATGCAAGCTATCGAGCGGTTTCGTTCGAAAAGTGACCAAAGGAAACAAAAGATGTTTCAAATGCGCGTTTTTTTAAGCAGACTCCGTAGAGCAAGTTCCATCATGCTTTGGACATATTGCCTCCCGTAGTCAGTTTCCATCTTTACTTCATCAATGATCCTGCTGGCCGAATACCTTTGACCACTTGCATCATGAACCAACGGTTTATCCCGGTCAGGCAAAGCATCAGCCCACTCACTCAGCGTTGCAATTATTCGTTCTTTGTCATGTGGAATATTTATGGCACTCATGTCACACACTCCTTCTTGTTGGAAATCAAAGCTGGACGAACATGAATGCACGTTGCGTGCCGGTCGAAATAAAAAACAGAATAAGCCGTAAGCTCCTTTTGGAAAACGAGTTGCGACTGATGATCGCCCGCTCTAGTTGCTGTGCCTTATTGAGGAAAACTTCAATTGGTTTGAAGAGATCCTCAATCGCCATTGGGGAATGGCCGCAAAGCGCCATCTCCAACCAAAGAGACCCGTTTGGAGTCCATTTCAATATTGATTGCTACAAGCCAACCCTCATGCTCCGATCCGTCGAACAAATCGCATGCCAAAGCAGCCAACGCCGTTTGCAAGTCACTTGCAATCTCATTTGCTGTGACATTTGACGAGAATTGCTTTAGCCCTCTGTCCATACAATCGACAAACATCGAACTATATGGTTTCCCGCAAGGAACCAAAATTGCCTCACGAAACCCCACCACTGTTGCGTCCAATTCTCTTGCCAATGCTCCAGTGGAATGACAACAAATTGCAATAATCAAGCGGTTGTTTAGCGAAGAAAAATTTCCGTTGGGAAATACATCATGAAATCCAGCTTGTCCGATTAGTCCAACCGCTGGAGGCTTCGCCCCGTGACCAAAAAACACGAATGGCATACCCAAGCTTAGTGCCAATAGACTCTCGCAGGTTGAGCCGATCGAGTCATGTCCATTTTCATGTGGAGGGGACGCCAGAAATTCGGGATTGCAATGCACAAGGAAACGTTTTGCGCACAGCGACAGCACGTCTGTGACCTCATCGTGATTCGTAAACGCGACAAACATAAAACTCTTCCAGTAAACGAACGCCCTACGCCCTAAGTTTGCTTTTGGTCTTTGGCGTTTGTTGCGACGCCAAGTTTCTTGGCGAGGGTGTACAGTGTCTTTCTTGAGATTCCAAGACTCTTGGCAACAAGCTCCGTGTCAAAATTCAATTTCTGGAGTCGGGCGATTAAGACACGCCGTTCCAAGTCCTCCCGAATCCGCTTGAGTGTCCCAGCTGCAAACTGCATGCTGTCGGCCTCTTCATTGGCGGTATAGCGCGTCCAGACATCAAGAAAACTGGCACCAGTCCGTTGTTCCACGACTGCCCGAAGGACAAACGAACGAAACTCCCTGAGATTTCCGGGCCAACTGAAACTACTCATCACAGAAAAATCGAAAAACTCAATCAGGTTGGGCGACAAGGAATGTCGCTGAAGAACGAACTGAGTAAGCAGTGGTAAGTCAGCAATGCGATCATGAAGCGGTATCAAATTCAGTTCTAGTGAGTCAAGTCGCGAGAGTAAGTCAAGACGAAAGGCCCCTGCTAAAGACATCTGCTGCAAATCGCGATGAGTAGCAGATACTACCATCACATCGACCGCTTCACTTTGATCACTTCCTAGCGGCTGTACAGCTCGCTCTTCCAGAGCACGCAGTAACTGAATCTGAACTGACAAAGCACAGTCGCCGACTTCATCAAGGAATAGCGTTCCTTGTGACGCCCTTTTGAATGCACCTTCCCGGCTCACGTATGCATCAGTGTAAGCTCCCCTAACGTGACCAAAGAGTTCCGAACGAGCACTCATTGCATCTATTCCTCCAAGGTTCATCGCAACAAAATTCCCCTCACGTCCTGTGGTGAATCGGTGAAGGGCCCTCGCCGCAAGTTCCTTGCCTGTTCCAGTCTTACCAGTGATCAGCACTGGCAACCCCAGCGCGACACTTGCAGGATGTGAGTAGGCACGAATGAGTTTTAATGTACGTGCCATTTCACTTGACCAGCCGACGACGAAGCCATATGTGCGAGTTAACGCCATCTGCACCTCGAACTCAGGGTCGTTTCCGGTTTCAATCTCTTGTAAGAAGCATCTTGGTAAAGTAAGCTTTCTGTTCAGGTGGTCGGCCCGTAACTTGGAATCACGGTTCCCGCCGTCGAAGAGTACCACGTCAACCTCGTCGAAATCTGGTTGTGAATTCGATTCAATTTCGACTAGCCTGTATTTGCTAACTGTTCGGCCAGACCCCATCTGCCCTACGTTGCCAATAATTCCAATTGTCAATTTGTGTGTTTTCATATCGTGCACTAGTCAGGAATCGACCCAAATGTCTCCAGCCGCATCTGAGATAGTTCAGGAACTGTTGGAACGATCCATTGTGACCGACCCTGCCGTTTTAGCAGAAATTGGAAGGTTGCTGCAAGATGTGGACGCTGTTGGTGAAACGATTCGCGAGGCAGCGGCTGATCCTCATCTTATCGGCGGAGGAGCGAATCTTTTTCATTGGGAAGATGTGCTTTCAATTAGTGATGCTCAAGCGGCGATTTCCACTTTTTCAGATCCGCTTTCCCCAGTATCACAAGCAAGACTGCTATTTCGGCTAGTGATTTTTTGGAAGAAGCTTCGCGGGACAAGCGTGAATCTCAACAAAGAAGAGTACATGGTAGTCCACAGCATAAAGAATGGCGCTGCTGATGTCGTTTCGATCGCCAAGCAAACTGCGCTGTCCGCGGACCAAGTCCGTGAACTTGTCGAGTCCCTAAAGAAACGCCACTACCGGGATGATGTGTACGTGATTGAACAGTCTGTATCAGGCCTTACAACGCAGTTTTGACAACTTGAGTTAAATGGCAACCTGTACCTCGATCGCCAATTCACAGCAAGGCTTGGGGTATCGAGCTGGCAAAACTAAACAGAGATAAATCAATCATAGGGTCATCGATCTGCTCATCGTTGATTAGGCAGTTTGTGAAATCTTGCGATTCCAGTCAATGTTGCAGGTGCCTTTCCCTCGTACTTTTGTTGCAAGGACCACATCGGAAGATGTTCCTCACCTTAACTTCCAAAGTGCACAGGGACTTGCCCAACGCCGTGAAGAGTTTTTGGTTGAAAAACGCGGGGTATCGGAATTCACGGAGATATGAGAAGGTCAGATTCCCTCGAACACCAAACTGAAAACGATTCAGTCGGAAAGGAATCTGACTTTGTCGCGCCGCAACTCTCAAAAACAGGCTGAATACAGAATCAGTGTCACTGTGGGTTCTCGGGATCCAGAACCTGTCGTCTTTTGTGAATCCTGGCCCTCTCGTCTTCTTTGTATTCAGGCGAGCAGCAGCGCTTGGTTGTTGGCGAGTTGGAGGGTGTAGCGAACGAGTTTGTCGAGTTGTTCGGCTGTGACTTTGTTGCTGCCGAGGTCGAGGGCGGCGACTTGAAGGCATTCCATGCGGGGGACGTCGTTCATGCCTTCGACGATGACAAGGCCGTGCTGGCGGCGGGAATCGACACTTTCAGACTGGAACGCGCCACGTTTGAGTTTCCGTTTTGACGGCAGCTATGCGTCCGCAATAGAACGTGTGACTCTCCAAAGGAATTTGCGATGACCAGAACTTTCCCAACAGACCTGAATCAGTTCATTCAGGACGAACTTCAATCAGGCAGCTATGCCGATGAAGACGCTGTGCTGACAGCCGCATTGGAGGTCTTCCGCGAAGTCAGTCAACGGCATTCCGAGTTGCGTGGTCGAGTGCAGGAGTCATTGGCAGAGTCGCACGCTGGAGAAGCCACTCCGTTGGACTTGGATGAGATTCGCCAATCGCTGACGAATCGTCTGGCTCAACAAAAAGGTTGAGCAGGATGTCCTAAGTTCGCAAGACGCCCGTGGCAGAGGAAAGTCTGCTCGACATCGGTCTCTATATTCATCAGTCCAGCGGAAGCCTGGAAATTGCCCTCAAAGAATTGGGACGCATTGATGCAAAGGCTCGCCAGTACGCGAATCAGCCGATGATGGCGGCAACAGCACGTTCGTCGTCGGCATCATTAGTCTGGCATAGCGACGGGTCCGGATTCGACTCCCATACCGTCGTGAAAAAGTGCAGCGACAGAGTGGCAGTTCGTCGGATACAGTCGGTTCATCCGACGTCTTTGGGAAAGAGATGCAGTGCTAAAGTAGCCGTCAATCGATCGTCGGAATCATCGACGATGCTGTTGGCGTTTGTGGAGATCATTTCCGCCGCGTCACAAAGCGCACTCAGATCCAGACCGCCCATGTGAGCAGTAAGTCCGTCGATCATATTCTCAGAGACCAATTGAAATAGCTCACGTGCCCGTGAAGCGTGTCGTTGGACGCCGATCGGGCGACCCTCACGAACCTTGACACCGGCAGCGGCCAGCTTGATCAGGCCCTTGAGAAAATCGGCCTCTCGACCGGATCGTCCGCATGCAATCCACAACTGCTCCCAAGTCTCGTGAGCTTCCCAATAAAATCCATGGTTGAACAGGTCGATCCCGAAGAGATAGTCGGAGGACACCCGCCATCCGGAAACCAGGTTGACCGACGCGACTGGATCCTGTTGAACTTCAGCCGGTGAGATCAAGTGCATTCCGTAGCTGTGTCCGGCCGGGTCGCTGATCGGATGAGGCTGACGTCCCGGAACGTATGAATACGGCGGAAGAGGGCGATCAGGGCACAGGCGTAACATGCATGTCAGTCCTCAAGGCGGTCCGCGAGAAAGAATCCAACTGCTTGTCAAGATGACGCCAGAGAATCAGCGCCCGATAATGCTCTCGCGAAAAGCGTTGCAGGCTTGGATGACGTTGCATGAACCTGAGCCTTCGCTTGAGTACTGCCAACAGTGCTATCGGGCTTGATCGGCTTCCCGCAGACCCAGCAATTCGTCTGTATCGTGACTGACTTGGCGAAAGCGTTCCGCTGAGGAGGCCGGAGTAAGGTCTTCGTTCCATGTTGGGATCATCCGCCTCATCTCGTCGGCTCCCACCTGACTTTCCAGGAGGTGCGGTAGGCAGGTCTTGACGACGTCCAGCATCACGGAAACGGAAACAGACGCGCCGGGGGACGCTCCCAGCAGAGCGGAGATGGATTTGTCCTTGTTCGTGACGACTTCAGTACCGTAGTGGACGATGCCTGCGGCTCCGTCTTCCTTCTTGATGGCTTGAACGCGGATACCAGCGTTCACCAGCTTCCAGTCCTCACTCCGGGCATCGGGATAGAAGCCTCGAAGAACTTTCATCCGGGCTGTCATGCTCTGCGTGCCTTGCCGGATCAAGTACTTCACGAGTGGCAAGTTGTAGAGCCCAACCTTGGCCAGCGAACCAAAGTTGTCGAACTTGACTGAAGAAGGCAGGTCGCTGAAGCTGCCAGATTGCTGCAGGAATTTTGTTGTAAAGGCAGCAAACGGTCCAAACAGAAGCGACGACTTTCCATCGAGCATACGCGTGTCGAGATGCGGCACTGCCATCGTTGGCGCTTCCGCCTGAGCTTGGCCATAAACTTTCGCATGATGCTTGGCGACAATTTTCGGGTTGTCACACACAAGCCACTGGCCACCGATCGGAAATCCGCCGTAGCCCTTCACCTCGTCGATCTTCGATCTCTGCAGCAATGGCAGGCTGCCACCGCCAGCTCCGATGAACACGAACTGCGTTCGGTTGTTAAAACTGCGGTTGCCGGAAATGTCTTTGACTTTAACATTCCAGCCATCGGACGTTTTGTCGAGATCGATGACACGGTGCCCGGTGGCGACACCACAGCCGGGTTGTCGGGCCAGCCAATGCACGAGTTTCCGGGAAAGCGTGCCGAAGTTGACGTCGGTACCGGCCGCCATTCTGGTTGCGGCGACCGGCATGTCATCGCGACCTTCAATCAACAACGGAGCCCATTGTTTGATCACCTCGCGATTCGTCGTGAACTCCATCTCCCGAAAGAAATGATGGGCCGACATGGACTCGTAGCGGGCTTTGAGAAAGTCAACCTGTTCCGGACCGTAAACGAAGCTGATGTGAGGAATTTGATTCACGAATTCGCGCGGACCATCGATCATTCCTTCACTGATCGCATAAGCCCAGAATTGCTTTGATTGCTCGAACTGCTGAAAGATCTCGATCGCCTTCGACACATCGACCGATCCATCGGCGTTGCGATGCGGCGTGTAACTCAGTTCGCAGATTCCCGCATGCCCGGTCCCGGCGTTGTTCCAGCCGTTCGAACTTTCCTGAGCGAGTTCGGTGGTGACCTCGTAGAGCTGGATTTTCAGGTCAGGCTGCAGTCGCTTGAGCATCGCGCCAAGCGTTGACGACATGATGCCGCTTCCGATCAGAATGACGTCGGGATTGTCGATATGTGTTGAGTCTGGCAGCGATATCATTTCATTTGGCTTTCGGATCAGACGGTGCTGTTAAACTTCCTTCGTTCGTAAATCAAAACTCGCCGACGATTCGTTGAGGTGAGGAATGTGTTTCAATTTTCCGAATTCGTGAATTGCTTGCAAGTGTCTGGTGCTATGTGCGTTCCTGAATGAGAAGTCGGAGAAAAGCAGATGTGACCTGTGTTTTTGCCAGAAAGCGAGATTGTCTTCGGCTCGGCACTCCAGAACTACGTCAGTCTCACAGCAGCAGTTCGAGGTGCTCTCTTAATTGGACAGCCCCGCCTTTTCCAAAATAATAGCCCGAAGCGTAAGCGAGGGAACGAGTTGGGGACAATCCCTCGCTTACGCTTCGGGCTGCAAAAACGCTCGGTTTCCGCCAAAACTGGCGCTGTCCAAATTAAGCGGTTAAGAGTTTTAATTCGTCTTCTGGCACTTCTCGCATGCGTAAATCTTCCGGCTGCCCAACAGCCAGCTTGCGATCGTGGAGCCGCAACGACGACAGTTGGATCGCTTGTAGACATAAAGCCGCTCCGAAGAATTCAAACGACTGAGCGGTTTGCCGAACAACTGGCGATCGACGGTGATGATGCGATTGTACTTCACCCCGATTTTGAGCAAGTCAGTTGTTAACTTCCACAATGCGTCGAATTGCTCCCGCGAGATTTTGCTGGTCGGAGTCTCGGGGTGAATTCCCAGGAGGAACAAAATCTCTGCCCGGTACACGTTGCCAACGCCCGCGATCACCGACTGGTTCAACAGCACAGTCCCGATTGGCGATCGACTGCGGCAAATTCGCTCCCACAGTTTTTCGGGACATGCATCTTCGCTGAGCGGATCCTGTCCCAGCCGACCCTTGATCGCGCGGAACTGTTTGCCATTGATCAATTCGCAGCACGTCGGGCCGTTCAGGTCAAAGGAACGTTCCTGACCAATCATTCGTACTCGCAC
>JBBQSE010000037.1:0-30762 GCA_038214195.1 Planctomycetales bacterium | reverse complement strand
CGCTTCCAGAGTCGGTTTCACGCACACCACGAATCAGAATCTCACAAATTGTCTGATCATGTAGCATGAAATAGTTATTAGCAACGACTGGGATCATGATTCACGACGAAACACCCGAGGAAAAAACGTAGAATGATCCTGCAATCGCATCAACGCCTACCCTTTTGTCGCGTTGAAGGCACTTCCGCACGTATTTTCAAACGGTGCACTGTCGCTGCATGTGTCGCATTTCTGTGCGCAACGGGGGAGCAAACCGCGACGGCGGACGATGTGACCTTCGCTCAGGTACATGATGTCCGCGCGTTGGTCCTCGGACATTTGCTTGATGGCGATCCTGAAAAATCGCTGAACGAGCTTGTGGATATCGTTGATCGGACGGGATCCCTCTCAATTGCGCATGACGATCAACTCTTCCCGGTCTGCGCGGCGCTGCACTGCGGGCTGTCGCAGTTGAGCAGCGAAGAAAAATTTGAAATACTCTCGCGTTGGACGATACCAGAAGGTGCGCCGCCGAAGATACGCATACTCAGCGGTCTGGTCCCGACAGTTGTCCCGCCCGCAGAATTCGCGCGGGTCCTGGGTGAGCGTCCAAATGGTTCGTCTTTTCCTGTTGCGACGATCGGTGACGTGCGTGGCCTGTTCTGCAGTGGCTGGATGCTCGTCATTGCCGCAAAAGAATGCAGCAAACTTCAGCCTCTGATTCGTGAACTGGAAACGCTGTCGGAGCAGGAAGTGCAACATGCCGATTTTCTGCTGACACTCGCTCAACTGGCCGAAGACCGCATTGATGCGCCGACGCTGGCAGGACAATTTGCGCGGCAAACGCACCCCCAGCCATCCCAGTTGCGGCCCGGCACCGGTACGGCCTCCGAACAGATGGACCTGGACGTCGTTGTGCTCGCGGCAGCCGCGCTGCAACACCCGGCTCTTCGGCCTCAATGCGAACTGATCATGGAAAGACTTCAAACCAGCCAGCTGAGTCAACGGTCGCGGAGCATTCGGTCATTTTTGCGACACGCGCACGCAACTGCGGTCCTGAAGAATCGGGCAACCACCGACGCGCCATCCTTGTTGACGACTCAATTCAAGTACTGGGTTCCTGTTTCGGAAGGGCTGGCAGATTCGCATGCGATCGCGGAAGCGAAATGGCTGGTTCATGAAGATCACATCCTGCATCTCTCGGGATCGGGGGAAGACCTTCTGCTGTTTCGCTATCCTCTGGCAGGAGAATTCCAGTTTGAATTTGAAACTCAACTCGGCCGCGCAAACGAGGCGAACGGCGGGCTGGTCTTTGGCGGACTCAACTTTCAGGCTTCGAATCACGCCAACGAATTTGATGTTTGGGGGCCCCTGGGAGCACGAACACGAAGGCGATTCAGTCCATTTGTCCGTATATCGGAACGACCGACTTTCAACCACTGGTCGGTCAAGGTAGCGTCGGATCAGGCCACGGTCGCTGTCAATCGCCATCCGATCCGCACGGACGATTTGGAATTCCAAACGTCTCCGTGGATCTGCCTGCGAAGTGCGGATGAGAGTCGACCACTCTTCCGCAATCTGAAGCTAACGGGCAACCCGGTGATTCCTCGATCGGTTTCGCTTGTGGAGGGAAATTCCCTTCGCGGCTGGCAGGTGCAGGTCATCGACGCTAGCCCGCAGAGGACACTCAGCAATGCCACCATCCTCACGCCTGCTCCAACCTGGCGCGTAGCGGACGGCGTGATCAAGGCACCAGCCGGTGGCCAACGCAGCGATTCAAACACAGACAGCAAGGCATCGATGACGATCGAAGAACGGTTGTTCTGCCAGCGTGCGCTGCTGGGCGGCGAATCCATCAGCTACGAATACTTTCACAAACCTGGTTCGTGGGATGTCAGTCCGATGTTTGGGCGACTGGCATTTCTTCTGCAACCGGACGACGTCCGGGTTCATTGGGTGACCGATGGCGAAAGAGAATGGAGCGGCCTGCTGCCGGACAATTCGTTGACAGAACCTCTGAACCGTCGCGGTCCACAGAATCTGCCACTGAAGGTGAACGATTGGAATCAGGTCACACTCGCGCGATCACACGATGAAGTGCTCACCGTGTCGCTCAACGGAGTCGAGATCTATCAGAGAGCCATTGATTGGGCCGGAGATCAACAGTTTGGTTTCTTCCGGGATCCCGCAGCAGGCGGTGTGCAGATTCGCAAGATCGTGTTGACTGGGGATTGGCCGGAGACCGTGCCTCAGGAATTTTTCAGCAATCCGATGACAACTGAAGGAAAAACACTCAGCGATGCCGATCGCCAGGCGTTTAACCAGCTGCTTCGGGAAGAGTTCCTGACACAGGATATCCTCAGCATCCGACACCGTGCCCTGGCAATGCCGGTATCGGAACGGTTTGAGTTTCTGTCGTGCTGGATACTGCCGGGACCAGACCACCCCGGCTTTCGAATGCAGGGCGAATTCTCACCAACGCAGCCAGCGCCACCGGTCGCCGAACCGGGAATTTGTCAACCCGAAATTGACGCGTTCGGAATTGGCCAACCCGGTTCAGGCGGTGTGATCGTGTCGCCAGTATTCGACTGGCTCGACGCCGCCAGAGAACTGAATCGTCTGACCGAATGTCGTCAACTGGTCGCGGACACGCTGGCTTCTGATGATGAACAGCAATGCCGATCTCGGGCAGCACTGCTGTTCATGTTGAGTCTCGAACTGAACGATCCCGCTGCGATCACTGTCGATGGCGAACAGTTCTTCAAGTTGCTGGCGCTGCAGTCACCGCTCGGAATCCCGGACCAATGGCCGGAGACTTTGGCCGCAGCTCGGGGATGTCAGCGATTCGCCGATCAGCAAATCATCTCGGACTTGATTGCCGATCTTTATTCCCGGCGAACTCAGCAGTCACGGCCGCCAGGGATCCCCCTGTGGCATGCCCAAATCTCTGCTCTGCACGGAAGAATGCAGCGCCGGCCGGGTTTGAAGGGCGATCGCCCGAAGCCCAGGGACGTCCTTCAGTCCGCTGAGTCCAGCCCCAAGTCTTTTATGGCTGTGGGCAGCCCCGGGCACCCGACACCAGCAATCAACCACTGGATTCCTGTGTCGGCGGCCACGGCTTCCAGTTGCGGCGACGGCTATCCAGACCTTCGCTGGCAACAGCGCGATGGCCAGGTCACACGCGTTTCGGGACACGGAGAAGACTTTCTCTTCTACAGGTTGCCTCTCACTGGTGACTTCGAAGTGGAATGCGATCTCATCCAGCCTGCGACTCAGCCCAGTCAATTATTAATCGCTGGAACTTATTTCGGTACCAATGCCGATTCGTCGCTGCTGGAAGTCGGTTCGTTCGGCACCAGGTCGACGCCCATTAGGCTTGATCCGCCGTTCACGTCGTTCCATTTGACAGCGCGATATCGGGCCGTGCTTCACAATGGAACTCGTACAATCTTCATCAACGGGCGCAAGGTACAAAGCGACGTACTGCCGGATGCACACGATCCCTGGATTGCCGTCCGCTGCGGGAACAACTCTCTCGGAGGAGTGCAGGATCTCCGCATCACCGGGCAGCCCCGTGTGCTCGACGAAGTTCCACTGTCGTCGTCCGCTGATCTGACCGGATGGCTTCCGTACCACAAGGAACCTGATGGAGTGATCGAGGATGACTGGCAGCACGTCGCTGATCCGCAATCCAGCGGATGGATTGTCGGTCGAATCAATCCCAGACTGAGCGGCACTTGCGCGGAAAGCCTGTTGAGATATCAGCGTCCTCTGATGGACGATGAGTCCGTTGAATACGAATTCTTCTTTTATCCAGGCACCGTGGAAACTCATCCGACATTGGATCGACTGGCATTCGTGGTGACACCGTCCGGCATCAGCGAACACTGGATCACCGACGGACGCCACGACAGAACATCGCTGGCTCCGGACAATAACCAGATTGTTCCTCAAAACCGCCGTGGCCTGGGCGAGATGCCGCTCAAGGCCAAGGCATGGAACCGGCTGAAACTTTCGATTCGCGGCGTGACTGTTGCGATTGAACTCAACGGTCAAACGGTTTACGAACGAGAACTTGAGCCATCGAACAGACGTGCATTCGGATTGTTCCACTTCGTTGACCAATACGAGGCCCGCGTTCGAAACGTCGTCATGCGAGGCAATTGGCCGAAGACGCTGCCGGAACTCTCGCATCAGGAGTTGGCCGGTCATCCGGTCATGGACAAACTGGATGCGGATCTCCCGCGACTGAAGTCCGTGTTTTCGCACGACTTCCAGAAAGATGGCCTGCCGGAAAAGTATTTCAAAGTGCCTCCATTTCCCGCCACGGTGAGAATGCTGCCTGGTCCGGAGGGAGTGCAGGTGACTCAGTTTTCAACCGATGCATGGATCGCTACCGACATCATGCCACGATTTTCGCTGTCGGGAGATTTCGACATTGAAGCAGCGTTCACCAGGTTGCAGCTGGAAAAGAACAAAGGTGACTACGGCATTCTCCTGCAGGCTTGGTTTGATGGAGCTCGCAAACCAGCCTATGGAATCAGTCGTTTGCTGACGTCGGTGGGCCGCAATGAATCGCATTCGTCGGTGTCGCTTGGTCAGCTTGACGGCACTCGTTCGTGGAGCGCCGAACCACGTCCCAATGAAGCCGTCAACGGACGACTGCGTATCGCGCGTCGAGGCGATACGCTCTTTACGTTGTTGGCCGACGAGGATTCGAGGATGTTTTGGCTGCTCGATTCGGAGCCGGTGTCTCTGGCGGGCATCGAGCAGGAAGGTATCCGACTGCAAACGTTTTGCCACGGCGCTGGTTCATGCAAAGTCGTCTGGAGGAGCGTCGTCCTGCAGGCGGAACGCATGACCTTCTTCCCGGAATCGTCCGAGTCCGTTACGAACCAACTCGTTGTGATCAAACCCGACGGAACCGATCTGCAGAAGGTCACGACTCCTGCAACTCTGGGGCTGACGCACCTCGCGAATCCGGAATGGTCAGCGGACGGGAGCAGGATCGTGATGGAGATGTCGAACGGATCGACAACGACATCGCGCGTTGTCGTGGTGAATGCCGATGGCAGCGAACTGAGGGATCTGGGACCGGGACTCGCGCCGAGTTTCACTGCCGACGGCGGCCAAATTGTCTTCTGCCAGCCGATCAAGGGAATCATGCTCATGAACCTGGACGGCTCCGATCGTCAGGTTCTCGATCCAGGCGGCATCGGTCCTCAGATGTCCCCTGATGGCAGGATGATTGTCTACCACAGGCACGGCAGCATCACATTGATGGATTTCGCCAGTCGCGCGACGCGACCATTTCATCCGGACAAAGCTGCTGGTCAATACACCAGCCTCGGCGGAAACGTCGCATGGTCGCACGACAGCCGTTCCATTGCATTCAAAGCGCGCCGTCGTGACGGAAACATTGTGGATCTGGTCGTGGCGGATCTCAATTCTACCGAAGCTCCGACAATGATCTATTCCCCGACCGACGCTGTGATCGATGATTTTTCCTGGTCGCCAGACGATCAGCAGATCATCCTCAGTCTTCAAAGCCCCGCAACTCCCGGGCCACAACTGCACTCCATCAACCGCCACGATCCAGGCTCGCCACAACCGCTTCTCACCCTGCCCTCCGACCACAAAGTCACTGGTTTCGCCTGGTCCCACGACGGCCAGCGGCTGGCACTCGCCACACAGCAAGTTCCGAAGTCGATCGAATGGACCACAATCGAATCCTCTGGATCAAAGTAGTCGCAAAGGGTATCTGATCAGTGGGATTACTGTTCGGTGTCGTGAAACGCTAGCAAAATGGACTTCGGGTCGTTTAGGTTCCATCCGGCTCGGAGTCACTTGCCGTGGATGTAGTCTTTGATGTTCCGCATCGCCTGCAACTGGTCTTTTCAGTCACAAGGTGTACCTGGGATTCACGTCACGGCATCGGTCCGACACACCGATTGTACTTTGATACGAAGTCTCCGCCGCTATTTGTGCGTGGCAATCCGTCGGGCGATGAAAAATAAACGTCTCGTAAAATCCTTGTTTTCATAGGGTTGCGGTTTTCGACAGGGAAGCCCCCCGCCTCCGAATTTAATGGCCAGTTGCAAATGATGCAAGTGGCCATTTTTATTGGAAATCCAGTGTTCTATTGGATTGAATCTTGATCCATGGCTCGGGACGAGTTCCGGGACCGATTCAACAACAAACGAAGCCACAGTCCGTTACCAACTCCAGGCAACAATCTCTTCCTGCGTCTCCTTCTGCAACATTGCACCAGGCACTGAGGCAGTACCCGGGCTATTATCAGAAGGAATATTTCCGCTACGAAACAGGCCATCTTTCACCGTGAGGCATTATGCAGGTATGGCAGGCCCGGAATCCGATGAATCATCATGCGGACAGGCTGCTGGGCCGTTTGAACAGCAAGGCCGCCGGAGAGCTGATTGGCTACTGGTGCCGACGTCCCTGTACGCTCGGAACGACAGTCCTCATGACGGCGCAGACTTCGAGCAATTACCCGAGAACATTGATTCGTTTCCTGACCTTGCTGCATGCTTCAAGTGCGTTCACATGGACCAAACCCCAGGTGTTCAATGACTACGACACAGTGTATTCGTCGCCTTCCCAGCGATCATGCCCAACGAAGTCTGGAGCAGGTTGATACGTTCTTATAGGATGAGCTGCAATTGCTGATGTGCTATGGCCAGCCGTTTGACCGACTGCTCGTGCTACTCGCGCTGAATTGCGGTTTCGGCCGCGCGGAGATTTCTTCATTGACTTTTGAACGGCTATCGTACTGGGGCAGACAGGATGAGTTGGCATGGCAACAATGAGCCAGAAATTGGCTATGTGTTCGGTTCTTTGCCTTTGGGAGCAGTACTAAAGTTTCCGATCAGGCACAATGTCACAAGAGAGACAAAGAATTTCTGGTTGGTCATGGGACACTCCTCGTCATGGCTGGAACAATGCAGCGGTTCTGGCAACATGAAGTGCCAAAGACGAGGCAGAATGTCGGTGAACGGATCAATCTGACCTTCAGAAAAATCACAAACGGATCGAGGCCATGTCGCAAGCTCAGGCATTTGTTGTCGCGATGTCAGTCATTTTGAACAATGGCTGCACGAACGCGGTTGAAGATCCGCCGCGGTTCAAAATCACCACGAAGCGTGATAGTGACAATGCAGAAGTCAATATCCAACATGGCAAAGCGATCTTTTTATTCCACAGTCCATTTGGCATCAGCCATGCGACTATTGAACGACTGGACGCAAACTGGCCGGACGCTGTGGTGCTGCAATTGCAACTGAAAGGTCTGGAGAACTTCAAAGTCTCCAATGGCACTGTCACGCTTGAGGCTGCGGTGTCGAGTCAGGAGGCCAACGTGCGACAGTGGAAGGATGGCAAAGAAGATTCACCGTTGGATGCTGAAAGTTCGTACTGGATGGAGATTCGTATGGTCGGTAAGGATGGAAAACCGGTGAAATCGATTCCGCAGGAGGATGGATCCTTTGAGATTCACTTGTCGAAGGCGTTCTTCGAAGACAATCCGAAGTCGATCACTGTAAACTGGATCGACTTTTATCGTTGAGCAGGGAATTAAAATGAGTCTTTCCGTCGATGTGATGTGATTTGAGATGTGCTCTGCCTGTGGTGCTACGTTGGAAAGTGACGGCTGGAGCAAGCGATTATTACAGCCAGTGTGCAAATTCGTGTGCGCTGGCATTCATGCCAACTCACACCAACAATGCCGAAGGAAGGAATCAGCCGCCGGAAATATCGCACCAGAAAGTTGGGAAGCTGGGAAGCTGGGAGCGAACATTGGAACTGGATGCCAAAGTCATCGCTGTCGGAGAAGCCGAAGGAATCAATTTCGCTTTTGTCAGGCTGGAAAGGCCCGACGTACATTGATTACTCGCTCGTTCTTTACTCGACACCGTGCTTGGCATAAGCTGCGGTGATGCCCCGGTAGTCATTCTTGATCACGGGCGCTCATTCCTGCGATCGTGGAAAGAAGAAAGCCATGTTGCCTGAAACATTCCGATGCTACCTGGTTCGTCAAACCGACAAAGATTTGACTGACGCGGGAGTTGACTCGATCGCCCGGAGTGAACTTCCGCCGGGAGACGTCACGATTCGCGTTGAGAAATCATCGCTGAATTACAAGGATGCCATGGCCGCCAGCGGGCATCCCGGAATCGTGCGAAAGTTTCCCCACGTGCCGGGCATCGACGCCGCCGGGACCGTCGTGGAATCCACGAACTCCGCGTTCACGCCGGGTGAGCAGGTGCTGAGTACCGGGCATGAACTTGGCGTCGAGCGCTGGGGTGGTTGGGCGGAATATATTCGCGTTCCCGCAGCATGGGTCCTGCCGCTTCCCGCCGGATTGACGATTGATGAAGCGATGGCGCTGGGTACCGCTGGCTTCACGGCCGCTCAGTGTGTTGACGAATTGCTTCGACATGGCCTGAAGCCGGACCGTGGGCCGATCGTCGTCACGGGAGCAACGGGGGGCGTCGCCAGTTTGGCGATCAAGATTTTGTCGCAACTGGAATTCCGTGTGGTTGCCGTGTCGGGAAAATCTCAGCAGCGTGACTGGCTCTTGGAAATTGGTGCGGAACAGGTGATTCTGCGGGATGATTTCCTGAACGTCCCGAATCGTCCGTTGTTGACGGCGAGTTACGCAGGTGCGATCGACACCGTCGGCGGCACGACGCTTGCGGCCGTCTTGCGAATGATTTCTCATCGTGGCTGTGTGGCGTGTTGCGGAGTCACGGGCGGCGCGGAACTGCCGACGACTGTGTATCCATTTATTCTGCGAGGCATCACGCTCGCTGGAATTGATTCGGCATGGTGTCCGGATGATGATCGGCGAGCCATCTGGGAGAAGCTCGCCGGAACGTGGAAACCACGCTCCCTGATGGACAATGTTCGGACGGTGACACTGGCAGAAGCTGGTGCTGTCGCCAAGGACATGCTCGCGGGGAAAACCCACGGTCGGACAATCGTAGATGTGACATCGAGCAGGCTTTGAGCCTCGATGGCGGAAATCGGTTTCGTCCTCCCGACCGTTGCCAGTCGATGAACGAGCGGCTAAAGTCAGAATCAGAAAGAGGGCTGGCTATATGAGCCGAGCTGCAAAGTTTGTGTCTTTCAGAGGACCGAAAAGATGCGGAACGTATGTCGGTTAGGTGCGGGACTTCTGATTCTCGGCGCATGTATTCAGAACGTGCCCACTGTCTGCGGGAAGGACGACGTGACGCTCGAAAGCGTCGTCGCGCCTGGCCCCAATACAGTTGATGAGCCGATCGCGAAAGAAATGTCGCTTGAAAAGGCGGCTCACTTTTTGGATTCCGCAGCACTCACATGGCAGAAGGATCGAAAGTGTTTTACCTGCCACACAAACTTCGCGTATCTCTACGCGCGACCGGCGATTTCATCCGACGGAACGGCGCATAAACAGGTTCGGGCTTTTGCGGAAGAACTTGTAGAAACACGATGGGCCGATCAGGGGCCTCGCTGGGACGCGGAAGTCGTCGCGGCCGCTGCGGCACTGGCTTTCAATGATGCGGCGACCACAGGTCGGCTGCACACTACCACTCGGACGGCGCTCGATCGAATGTGGACCGTGCAGAAAGAGGACGGCAGTTTCAGCTGGCTCAAGTGCGACTGGCCTCCCATGGAGTCTGATGATCATTACGGAGTGACACTGGCCGCGATCGCTGTGGGAGTCGCGCCCGAGGAATACGCAGCCACACCAGCAGCAAAGAAGGGCATGGAAGGTGTTCGACACTGGCTGAAGGCCAATCCACCTCCAACACTGCATCATCAGGCGATGCTGCTCTGGGCCGACAGCTATCTTCCGGACCTGCTGACAGACGAAGAGAAAGCGGAGACCATTCGCCAACTGACAGCCTTACAGAAAGCCGATGGTGGCTGGGCTTTGGCGACCCTTGGCGACTGGCAACGGGGCGACGATTTGCCGCAGGACACGGAACACAGCGACGGTTACGGCACGGGCTTCGTGCTGTATGTCTTGCGGCGGGCAGAAGTGACGCCGAGAGACGACATCATGCAGCAAGGCGTCGCATGGTTGAAATCAAATCAACGCGAAAGCGGTCGCTGGTACACTCGCTCGCTGCACAAAGACAACCATCACTTCATCAGCCACGCCGGAACAGCAATGGCGGTGATGGCGCTGAAGACCTGCGAGGTGCCACAAGTCGGTCTCATCCCCAACCTCCGGCGCTGACGTTGTGTCTTGTTGCCGCCTCCTCACGTCGGTAGCGAGGAATTCAGTCAAGCGGCGCTGAAATTTCGAGCAGATCGATCGCTGGCGAGCCATTGCAGAAAATTGTCGCCAGACGACCGAACGTGACCTGACCTTCCTTCATCTCCAGCCGATCAGCCAGGCCCGGTCCGGCGGTAAAGCGAACGATGGCCCCCAGATCCACATGACGCAGGACGTTATGCTGAATCAGGACTCGCCCCAGTGGAATCTCTCCAGCAAGGATCTCCCGTTTGACACATTCGGTCACATATTCAAAGTTGAAGCGGACGTAGCCCAACTGCACGATTTTCCTGGTGCCGTGAGGGCGTAACAGGCTGCGGCGCAGATACAGATCATTTTCGAATCGCTGATCGATCACAATCACATCGACGGCGCATTTGTAATAGGCTTCCATTGTGACGGTCATGTGAAGTTCATGCACCAGCATTTGACGATAGGGCTCGGGTGTCGCCTCCTTTGCCACGTGCTCGGCAGTCAAATACAGCTGCTGCCCGTCCGGTTCCGGAAAGAGTCTGACCAATTCCTGCAGTTCGTTGATTGGATTCACAGCGAGATTTCCTGGACAGTATTAGTCAAATTTAATGTTTTGAACGGCCTCTGGTGTTGTGTTAGCAGTTGTTCCGGATTGCTTCAAGGATCCTGGGAAAGAATCGCTGATCGCAATCCGAGTTCCACGCACCCACCGCCTCAGGGAGAACGCCGCAGACGCTTCTGCATGGCTTTACGATACACCGCCACATACTCCAGCGCGCTGCGTTTCCAGGACCAGTCGCGTGACATGCCGTTGCGGACAAGTTGCGTCCAGATCTTGGGTTGTCGATACAGGCTGACGGCTTTTTCGATCGTTTCTGCCAGCCGTTCTTTCGAGTAATCGGTGAAGACGAAACCGGTTGCGGTCTGGATCGAATCAGGATCCACGTCCGGCTCGTAGTTTTCCACCGAGTCCGCCAGTCCGCCGACATTTCGAACAATCGGGACGGTGCCATACCGGAGGCTGTACATCTGGTTGAGTCCACACGGTTCAAACCGGCTCGGCATCAGGAAGATGTCAGATCCGGCTTCGATTTGGTGCGCCAGCGAATCGTCAAATCCTACCTCGACGGCGACTTTCCCCGGATAGCGCCCAGCAAGTTCCCTCAACTGACCTTCATACAACGCGTCTCCAGTCCCCAGGAACACCAACTGAATATCGTGCGACATGATGCGATCGGCTGCCCCCGTGATCAGGTCGAAGCCCTTCTGGTCAACCATTCGTGAAATCATCCCCAGGACAGGAACGTCCGCGCGCTGCTCCAGGTGCATTCGATTCTGCAGATGCGATTTGCAGTGCGGTTTCCCTTCGGCAACAGTGTCAATTGAATAGCCGTGCGGAAGATGCTGGTCCGTCCCTGGATTCCAGATATCTTCATCGATTCCGTTCAGAATTCCGACCAGATCGTCCCGGCGATAGGACAGCAGACCCTCCAGCCCGTAGCCGCCATCCGGTGTGCAGATTTCCTTAGCATAAGTTGGACTGACGGTCGTAATCTGATCCGCGAACGCGATTCCTGTCTTCAGCAGATTCAGGTCGCCCCATGCTTCCATCTGATTGTGGTTGAAGTGCTTCCAGTCCATCCCGGTGAGCGGAAGGTCGAAGTGCCAGAAGCGTCCCTGATACGCCATGTTGTGCAATGTCATGATGCACGCGGTGCGTTCGAATCCAGGGCTGCCGTTGAATTGTGTCTGCAGCAATCCGTTGACAATCCCGGTCTGCCAGTCGTTGCAGTGAATCACATCCGGTCGCAGGATCATCTGCCGACAGATTTCCAGCACGGCGCGACTAAAAAAAGCGAAGCGTTCGCAGTTATCCTTGTACTCGTGGCCATTTTCCACGTACAGGTGACGACGATCGAAATACTCCGGCTGTCGAACCAGCAACACGCGAACGCCACTGTTTGGCAGCGTCGTCCAGTTCACCGTTCCGGCCACAGGCCGACCGTTCATCGGGATCGAAAACCGTAATCCTGTATCTACGATCGGCGGCAGTGACGTATTGTTTTGACGCAGGGAAAAATAGTCGGGGACAAACAGCGTGACATCGTGCCCCAGTTGGTCAAGCGATTTCGCGAGCGCGCCAGCCACGTCCGCCAGTCCGCCGGTCTTCGAAAACGGAACCGCTTCGGAGGCAGCGATGACAATTCGCAAAGATTCTCGGGGACCGGCCATGTAGAAGTCTCAGGAAACAGGATCGTGCCAGATTAGCGCGTTTCGTCCGTGAAAAGAGGAGTTGAGGATGAGTAATCGAGTTTTCGGACGAAACAGTCGCGCGGCTTGCCCCGCTGCGGTGAGAAACAACGCAGGATTCACAGGGTCTGTGAGTTGTACCAATTATTCGGCTTCACACAGCCCTGAGACAGATCTGCCTACGGTTCGCCCCATCGCTGCATCAGCGTGTGTTCGACCTGAAGGTGGTCGAGAATGCGGGCAACGACAAAATCGACAAGGTCGGCGATCTGCAGCGGCTTGTGATAGAAGCCAGGCATTGAAGGCATGACGGTCGCGCCCGCGTTGCAGACTCGCGTCATGTTCTCCAGCTGAATCAGACTCAGCGGAGTTTCGCGCGGGACGAGAACCAGCGGACGACGTTCCTTCAGATGCACATCGGCGGCCCGCTGAATCAGATTTGTGGAGGCACCGGTTGCGATCGCCGACAGTGTTCCCATCGAGCACGGGCAAATCACCATGCCTCGTGTACGAAATGACCCGCTGGCGATCCCGGCGGAATAATCCGACGGCGCATAAGACCGAATGGTCCCTGGAACGGAAGCGGATTCGAACGGTCGGGGATATCCCCACGCCGTGCCAATGGGACTGGTAAATGTCTGCTGAATCATGGCGAGCCACTGCGATGTAGACGCGGAATTCCCCGGAAACTCAGCCTCCAGTTCCCGGGCCATCACCTGCCGCGCAGCACCGCTGACAACGACGTGCAGGTTTTGTCCGGTCGCCAGCAATACCTGAATGAGCCGAATTGCGTAGACGGAACCGCTGGCTCCCGTGATCGCCAATACGACATCGTTGGCACTCATGTATTGCAGTTTCCGTGTGTAAAAGTCTCAGTGATCGACGCATCGATTGTGCGGCACATGCCTTCAAGATCCAGATCGTCTACATCGAAACCAAACGGTTCTTCGGTGTGTTCGGCAACGGTCTCAAGCCCGAGCATAAAGTAGCTGAGGATTCCGGTCATCGGCACTGTCCACCAGCCAAAATTATGCACAATGCCCCACCGGACAGCATCGCCAGCTTGTCCTGATGATTGAACCATGCGGGAATCACCGCATAGCCCGCTACCATGACCGCGTAAACTCCCACGCGAGACAGCGTTGGACTGCTGACCAGTTCGCGAATACTTTGGCGGAGTTCTGCCGGAAAGGACTGACGCATGAGCTGTTTACACAAGTACGTCAGCCTTTCCAGGCTGACTCGTTATGCTCCAGGTCAGGCTGGAAAGCCTGACGTACGATTCGGGATCCTATTTCGGGACTGTTCCTTAATTGGACAGCGCCACTTTGGGTTCAATTGTAGCCCGAAGCGTAAGCGAGGGAAAAAAAGGGAACAATCCCTCGCTGACGCTTCGGGCTGCAAAAACTCTCGGTTTTCGCCAAAAGTGGCGCTGTCCAATTAATGCGCCGGGGGCATGCTGTTTTGGAACGCGCGGTTGCGAAACAGAAAGTCGATAATGTTGCCTTCGTGAGGCTGCAGCCAGTTCAGGGCACATGTCGGAATCATCCCCACGTTTAGACGATCAATATGCCGGGCATCAACAAGGTCTGAGGTCCACTTGTCATCTCCGGTGATTGCGGTGCAGACAAGCGTTGATCCGATCTTGCTCAGCATTTTGTCCTGCGGACATTCGACGACGGACACAAACGGAAACATGTACTCTGTATTAGCCATCGGATCGTCGCAGTCGCTGACACACAGGACTGTCGGGCGCAGGTAATCACAGCGTTCGTGTTTCACCAGGCGGTCTCCGCCGCGGTATTTCGCCGTCACTTCGGTAACGACTGGAGGCTTGATTCCATCGTCAATCTGGCTGTTCATGGCTTCAGCAACACCCGGCGTCGTGAACGCGGCGATGGCGGCGTTGGCATCGGTGGTCGGCAGCGCTTCGATTGGCCCCAGCCTTTTCGCCAGCGCATCGGCGATGGCTTCCGTGTGACGCGACGCCCAGATGCCGGAGCAGTTGATGCAGCTGCGGCCCCCATTCAACAGGACGCTCTTGACCATGAGTTCGAGATAATCTTCCCAGCGATCAACACAGTCGTCACCGATCAGAATCTTGCTGAACCCCGGACCGTGTGCCTGGACGCGGGGATTGCCGTGGTACTTGTCCACGGTTGCCTGGCCGCCGAAGATCATCGCGCGATTACAGGTTTCCAGTACCTTGTTGCCGACATCATGCGGTCCGGGATAAAGGCAAAACGCCTCGCGCGGAACGCCGGCGGCCGCGAAGGCTTCGTACATACGATACGGAGTCCACGGCTCTGAAGAACCAGGTTTTAAAACCAGCCCAATCTGCAGCGGAATCGCGGGCAGCCACAGGGTGTGAACCCCGGGGGAATTCGACGGCAGGACGAGTCCCAGTGTCGGAGAATTGCACTGAAAACTCACCATCACTCCACGCGATTCCATACCATACCCGCGCGTCAGAAAGTCAAGCGGTATTCCACGTGTCAACGCATCGAGCATTTCGCCCATGTGTTTCAACACAAAAGCGATCTTTGACATATTCCCTCGGCACATGTTGAGGGGTAGACCCGTCGTGGCGGATTGAATCGAGCAGAATTCTTCCGGTGTCTGCGTCCCCGTGCCCATGGGAAGATTTGCCGTCAGATAGAGGTCCGCCGCCTGTTCACACTTCTTGAGGAGTTCCTCGCAGGAAAACTGCTTGAGCACTTCTCGCGCTTTGCCAGACTTTCTCGCGTCCATCTGCACGATGCCGGCATTTGCCTGATGCATCTTCGCCATGACCTCACCGGTTTCGAAGTGAACAACATCGGCCTTTTCGAGCGATTCGTAAGGCTTGCCCCAGCGGATGACAGGTATTTCGAGCATAGGAAAATAGGGTTTAGGATAGAGGATTTGGGATTGAGCTGAATCGGGATTGCGGCTCAGCGTTCAAGGGATCGTATTAGGCCCGACAGCATTCGGCTGACTTCACTCGACTTCTCGAGCAATAATCCCACTTCGGACATACTGATGAATTCAAGTTGTTCTGCCAAAAGGAAATGGGTTTCAAGTTCCATCAATGAACCTCGCGAGATTGAAAGATGATTCAGGTAAGCGCCAGTGGAACGTCTTCCGTGTCCCTCGGCGATGTTTGCTGGTATTGAAGAGGCAGACCGACGAATCTGAGACACGAGTCCAAAACGTTCGTCTGAAGGAAATGCCTTGGTTAAGGTGTAACTTGAAACCGCCAGCTTCATGGACTTCTGCCAAACGAGCAGATCACGATAACTCGACACGGGAAGCTTTTCGCCAGCCGACTTCTCACTCACTCCTGGATCCTCCAGCCTCGCCCCTAATATACGCCCACTGTCGTCGTTTTCGCAAACACATGATACGGTCGGACGCTGCTGACGCCGTCCCAGGGATACTTGGCACAGGGGCGTTCGCGTTCGCCTTCGTCGCGTTCAAGGAATCCAGGAACGAACAGTTCTTTCGTCATCGTGTACAGTTTGACGCGTCCCGTCTTGTCGTAGTCCACGACTTTTGTATGGTCGTCGAAATCCACAACTTCAATGACGGCTCTCGGTTGAGGTGCGAAATAGGTGATCTTGTAGTTGTCAGCTGGATCAAACGGTTTGCCGCAGGCAAGGCCCATCAGCGTGTTGCCGTACGTCGGCGTGATGTACACGTTTGGCCCCAGCAATTCTTCGCAGGCAAATCGAAACCACTGCTGAGTGAACTCGGTGCCGCCGCAAAAGATCCCCTTGATTCCTGCTTCTTCGATACTGCTGCCCTGATCCATGAGCCGCAGCGCCAGAGCTTCCAGCAGCTTTGGCGTCGTGAACATGCACTGAATGTCATTGTTAGCGCCCAGCACGGTGATGGCCTGATCAATCACATGTGCGCTGTAGTCTTTGGCGTCTTCGATCTTGCCCTTCTTCAAGAGCTTCACGACCCAGCGTGGATCCAGGTCCACGCAGAAAGAGATGCCGCCACGAAACTGAGCCAGGTGCTCGATCGCCAGTCGCAGGCGACGCGGCCCAGATGGACCCAGCATCAGCCAGTTCGCGCCCTTCGGGAACGATTCATCAGGCAGAGTCGCACTGAAGATCTCATAGTCGATCCAGTGATCTTCCACGACAACCCGGCTCTTGGGAACTCCCGTCGTACCGCCGGTTTCAAAGACGTAGATTGGTTTGGTCTGCAGTGGCTGCGGCACCCAGCGGCGCATTGGGCCACCGCGGAGCCAGTCGTCCTCGAAAAGCGGGAATTTCTTCAAGTCATCGAAACAGTTGACGTCTTTCAGTGGATCAAAGTTGAAGGTTTTCTTTTTCTCGAGCCAGAAATCACATCCAGTGTCGTCACTAAAATGCCACTGTACCATTTCCCGTGTTTGCTGATCGAGCATCTCACGCTGCGTCTTTTCGTTGCTGACGGTTGAAGTCACTGTCTAACCTTTTCAGTTGAATTCAAATTTCGAACCAGCATCCATGTTACTGGCTTGTGTCGCAGGCTGAGCCTGCGAGTCAACACATCGTAGAAAGGCATCCTGAGAATTCAATTCCGGCGGGGATCACGCCATCGAACATGTGACAATTGCCAAAGTTTTTTGGGTGTTGGTTTCACATCTTGGCGAACTGAGACGTGGGAATCGTCAATTTCTGACGGCGGTTGAGTCGTTGACAGGAATCTCGCGGTCTATCATGGGCGGTGTGCGAGCTGAAGCAGAGTCCGGTTCAGTCAGCGGTAGTTTGTTTTCTGCCAATCGCCTAACCCAAAAAATGGCCTGAATACCCCAAACCGGACGTTGCCACTTTCACTATTTGCCGTCTCGACCCATTTTTAAGAGTTGATCCATGTCTGAACCGTCTCGCAATGTTCTGGAGACATTCGAAAACCCGTTTCCGCAGCGAAATTACGTGATCGACACTGTGGCTCCGGAATTCACCTCGGTCTGCCCCATGACGGGACAACCGGATTTTGGCACGCTCACGATCACCTATATCGCTGACAAAGTCTGCTTTGAACTGAAGTCGCTCAAGCTGTATTTGCAGCAGTATCGCAATCACGGGGCGTTTTACGAACGCGTCACGAACATGGTTCTGGACGATCTTGTGGCAGTCCTCGATCCGCGATGGATGAAGATCGAAGCCGCGTTTACGCCTCGTGGCGGAATTCGGACCACCGTGATCGTGGAACACGGGAAGCGTCCCGAGTAAGTTACGTCTTTCCAACACCTCAACTTCTCTGGATTTGGCAAATGACAAAAGCATGGGGCGGACGATTCAATCAGGCCACTGATCCGCGCGTCGAGGCATTCACAGAATCCATCAGCTTCGACAAACGGCTGTTTGCCGTAGACATTCGAGGCTCGATGGCGCACGCCACCATGCTCGCGCACGCGGGCCTGATCAGCGGCGATGAACGCGACCACATTTGCGCGCATCTGGATCAAATCGGGGAAGAAATTGCGGCGGGTCAGTTTGTCTTCCGGACGGATTTGGAAGACATCCACATGCACATTGAAAACGCGCTAATTACACGAATCGGAGATGTGGGGCGAAAACTGCACACCGGTCGCAGCCGCAATGATCAAGTCGCGACTGACCTGAAGCTGTACACTCGCGATGCCATTGACGAACTGGATAAACTGCTCGCGGTCCTGCAAAACGCCTTTGTTGCGCGCTGTGATCAGGATGTGGATGTTGTCATTCCCGGTTACACACACATGCAGCGAGCCCAGCCGGTGCTGGCAGCACACTACTGGCTGGCTTATGTCGAAAAATTCCAGCGGGACCGTGAGCGGCTCGCCGATTGCCGGAAGCGGGTCAACGTGAGTCCGCTGGGAACAGCCGCTCTGGCCGGATCGACGTTGCCGATTGAACGTGACCTCACCGCCAAATTGCTCGGCTTTGAATCCGTCGCTGCGAACAGTCTCGATGTCAGCAGCGATCGGGATTTTCTTGTCGAATTCGTGTTCTGTCTGTCTCTGATCTCAGCGCATTTGAGCACATGGGCAGAAGAATGGATCATCTGGTTCACAACGGAATTCAGTTTCCTCAGACTGCCCGATGCATATACCACCGGTTCGTCGATCATGCCGCAGAAACGGAATCCGGACGTGCTGGAACTGATCCGTGGTCGGACTGCGCGAGTCATGGCGTCAGTGCCCCAGCTGCTGATTTTGATCAAGAGTCTGCCGATGGCGTACAACCGCGACCTGCAGGAAGACAAGCTGGCGATGTTCATGGCTTACGACGCTCTGCATGCGTCGCTGGAACTGGCACCATCCATTGTCGCGGGGGCTGAGTTGCAGCGGGAACAGATTGAATCGCGACTCGAAGACGGTTTTCTGGACGCCACCGCGTTGATGGAGTATCTCATCAAAAAGGGTGTGCCGATGCGAACGGGGCACGAAACCGTGGGGCGTCTCGTGTCGCACTGCGAAGCCCGCAGTTGCCGTCTTAACGATTTGCCTCTGGAAGAACTGAAAGAGGCCTGCAACCTGATCGAAGAGGATGTCAGAAACGTGCTGGGTACTCGCAACGCTCTGCTGGCGCTGCAGACGTACGGCTGCGGCGGACCGGCATCGGTCAATGATCGCGTGGCGGAATGGAAGCAGCGTCTGGCATAGCCAGCATTCGCCGTGGATGTTAATGTCCCCCGTCAGTGGACGCGGAGACGTTTCGGGTTCAAACAGACTCTTGATTCAAAGCGACCTTACGATGCTGCGACCAATTTCCTTTGTGACAATTTTGTGCCTTCAGTTGCCGACGATCCTGGCTCACGAAGGCCACGGTTTGCCGACGCATGAACACGGCGTGTCGCACTACGTTGTCAATCCCTCGCACGCGGTTCCAATGCTGCTGACGGTTGCCGCCGCGACCGGACTCTGGTTGCTGATCCGCCAGTTGCGGCGTTCAGGACGTTGAGGCGATCGGCAGAAATATATTTACCGTAGGACGGGCACTTCTGCCCGTCGCGGATCGAGACGGGCAAGAGTGCCCGTCCTACAGGTGGTCAATCGTTTTCTGCCGCTCGCCTTATACCTCGCACGGTCTCGATTGAGATGTTTAACCGCCACGCCATCGGCGTGCGTGCCCACGCCGGTATTCGCCAATGTAAATCACCGGCGACTAGCGCCTTGCCGCTCACTTATTGTTCGAGCGGTCCTTTAAGTAAGTGGCGGTGAATTGAACGCTGCTGGCGGCACATTCACGGGGCTGCCGAAGATTTCATGGTAGACAGTGAACATCGCTCCAAATGTCAGCGGTATCACGAGAAACGCCCCGAAGTAGCAGAGGCACATGCCCGCCATCCCAGCCAGCGTATGAACAAACATCATGCCGCACAGCGGACCAAAATTGTGCCACACGGCTCGAACACTGAGCGTGACAGATTCCCAGGGGCCAGTGCCACGGTCGACAATGAGCGGGAATACAAACACGAAAGGTATGGAGACCAATATTGAAACGATCAGGATCACCGGGTACATGGTGAACATGATGGCAAGAAAAGCTTCTTCGTTCTGCGGTCCGGCGGCAATTATCGCGCCGATGAAAAGAAACACTAACGGGAGCATCACGACCAGTGAAAACCCGATCATAATCAGGTAAGCGAGCAGAGCATTTAGAAAGACCTCAAAGCCCTTAAACAGCGTCTCAAAACGAACCTGAATGCCAGCCATACGGTATCGAAAACAGAGATACATTCCGCAGATCATGGGTCCCATCAATACCCCCAGGGGAACCACCGCCTGAATGAGTAGTCCGACGAGGCAAATTCCGACAAATAGCCAATACTGATCCCCCAGCATGTCTTTGGCTTCGGTCAGTCGTTCGATCGGTCGAGCGGAGATTCTGCGAAACTCACCGGAATCATCTGGTTGAAAACCGGCGTATTCATCCAGTGCGGAATAGGGATTCGACATGACGGACACGACTCCAAAATTCAGTGCCGCAAGTTAACAGCACCAGCGGCGGATTGCCTTTTCGTACAACTCGGTTCCGCGATCCAATTGCTCCAGGCTGATCCATTCGTCATCGGTATGCGCCTGCGCAATATCGCCTGGTCCGAAGACGGCGATGTTGCGAAGCTCCGTGAAGATAGCGCCGTCGGTTCCATACGCCACGGTCCCTGATGACGGCAGCGACGTTAGTTCGAGGATCTCGCGGATGAAAGGAGTTTCCGGATCCGTGTAGAGCGGCGAACCCGCGAAGAGCACTTCAAACTGCAATCCGCACGTTTCGGCCAGGCGTCTCATTCGCTCCACCATTCCGTCAGCGTCCTGTCCCGGCATCGGACGAAAATAGACCATGCACTGCGACTTGGCGGAGGTGATATTGAGCCCTGAATTTGTGTCACGAATGACAATGTTCAGGCTTGGCGTCGGCGGAGAGAACCGATCGTCTCGCCATTCCGGGGAGGATTCCATTTCCAGGTGAATTTGGCTGATTTCATTCAGAAACGGAATCAGGGCGAGATTTGCGTTCACGCCCAGACCGGTGCTGGAATGCGCTGCACGACCGATCGAGGTGGCTCGAATGGCCCGGCCTCCTTTGTGAGCATGCACAATCTCCAATTGCGTCGGTTCACCGATGATGGAGCGGGCTTGAGACACGACGATCTCGCGATAGATGGCAGACTGTTCCACCACTTTCTTCGCGCCGGGCATTCCAATTTCTTCGTCAGCGGTTGCCACGAAATAGAGCGGTGCCTTCAGGGTTGCCGACTGCAGCGACTCGACCGCCGCCAGCATACAGCAGAGTGACCCTTTCATATCGCAGGAACCGCGTCCGTAGATGCGACCATCGGCAATCAGCGGTGTCCATGGCCCGGATTTTGGAAAACTCCAGGAGTTGACGGGCACGACATCCGTGTGACAGAAATACGCCAGTCCCTGCCCGATCCCTGGCCCCTTCCGAGCCTGAACGCATGACTTTCTGACGCCATGCTCGTCGTCATAATTCACGCGTTCGGTCTCAAATCCCAGTCGCACAAGCCACTTGGCGACGTAATCCGTGATATCGCTGTTGGATTCGCTGCTGACGCTTGGAAACGGGATAAGTTCCTGTAGATAATCAACGGCACGCATGAGGATCGCGGTGAGAAAAAGGACAGAGCTGATTTCTCGGGACGGGCAAACAATCGATGATTGCCCCTAAAAACGCAAGTCATGACGGTCTGAATTTCACAGCGGGGCGATGATCGTGATATGATCCCAGTACCACACATTGCGTGTGTTCTGATTGAAGGCGAGCTGAACGATGTCTGAGAATCTGATCAAAGAAATCTACGAACCGCTGAATTCGATGCGGCTGATAGATCCACACACGCACATCAATCCCCTGCAGGCGGCCTCGACAACGCTGGCTGACATCCTCGGTTACCACTACTACACCGAACTGGCGCATTCGGCGGGACTGCCGAAGGCCAGGCTCGAAGAACCGGGGATTTCTCCCAAAGAAAAAGTCTCGCGACTCATCCCGTCACTTGCAGCGATTGAAAACACGGCGCAATACAGTTGGTTGCTGGAAATGTGCCAGGTGTTTTTTGATTTTAAGGACGACCGGATTACCGAAGCCAACTGGGAATCTCTCTACGATCATTCACTGAAGCAGATGCAGTCAGCGGACTGGGAACACACTGTGCTGGAACGATCCGGACTGGACCAGGTGTATCTCACGAACGACTTCGACGATCCCCTGGAGGGCTTTGACACTCAAAAGTATGTTCCCTGCCTTCGCACCGACGATCTGGTCTTTCATTTGGTCAAACCTGCTGTTCGTGAGCGGCTGCAGAGAGCGACCAGCATCAATCCAGCCGATGCGAAGACTCTGCGACAGGCGATTGGAAAACTCTTTGATCATTTCAAGGCTCACGGAGTGCGGGCGTGTGCCATTTCTTTACCACCGGATTTCGTGCCGACTGCCATCGAGCCTGGGGTGGCTGATGCGGTCGTCGCCAAAGTCTTTAGCGGCAAGGATCTATCCAGTGATGAGTTGGCTGTACTCAGTCGCTTTGTATTTTGGTCGCTGGCGGAATTCTGTGTCGAGTACCATTTGCCGTTCGATCTGATGATCGGGGTCAACCGACGCGTGTATGAGGACGGTGTTTATCAGGGGCAGGATTTGTTCGATAGTCGCGTGTCGCTGATCCAGTACAAGGCATTGTTCAATGCTTTCCCACGGGTGGTGTTTCCGGTGTCGGTGCTGGGGGAGACGAGCAATCAGGAACTGGTGAGTTATTCGTGGATTTTTCCGAATGTTGTGACGTCCGGACACTGGTGGTATTCGAATATCCCGGTTTACATTGAACGCGATACACGGGCGCGCCTGCAGGCCGTGCCGCAGACAAAGCAGATTGGATATTACAGCGATATGTATAAACTGGAGTTCGCGTTGCCAAAATTTGCGATGTATCGTCGCATTTTGGCCAGGGTTTTGGCAGACGATTTTGTCCTGAGACGTTGCTGGACTGTCGAGCAGGCCGTTACACTGGGGAAACGAGTGCTTCGGGGAAACGTAGAATCGATTTTTGGTAAATGCGATTGATGTGAGAGGTATTGCTTCCTATGGCACGCATCGTTCTTCTGAAAGATGGACAGTCGGTTCCTTACGAACTGTCCAGTTTTCCCGCCCGCATGGGGCGTCATCCGGATTGTGATGTCCAGGTCGATTCCAACATGGTGTCGCGATTCCACGCGCAGTTGGTCAATGTGAATAACAGGATCATGCTCGAAGATCTGAGCAGCGGAAACGGCTCATTTCTGAATGGACGACAGCTCGAAAAACATCAGCCGCTCCCGCTGCGTCATAACGATCGCATCAAGCTGGGACCGATCAAGTTTCGCTTCGAAAACGACTCCGATGACAGTTCGATTGATTCCAGTCTGACTCTGGGCGTTGATCTGAATGATGGTGCATCCTCCACGATCATGGGTACCGCGTCGGCGCGGGGCTTTGGGGTGTTCGAGGTCCGGCCCGAAGAAAAACTCCGGGGGATTCTGAAGATCAATCAGAGCCTGGCGGGGCTGATTGAAGTGAGCAGCATCGCTCCCAAGATCCTCGACACGCTGTTCGAAATCTTCCCGCAGGCTGATCGTGGTTCAATTTTGATGAGAGACCCCGTTCACAAAAAGATTGTTCCCGTCGCTCAGAAGCAGCGTCTTGAATCAGAAGATGAATCGGTACGCCTGAGTCGGACCATCCTGGAACGCGTCCTGAACGACAGAACGGGGATCTTGTCGGCCGACGCTGCGAGCGATTCCAGATTCAGTGCCAGTGAGTCCATTTCCAGTCTGACAATTCATTCCATGATGTGCGTTCCGCTGCTGGATATGGAAGGTGAACCATTCGGCGTGATCAGTCTGGATACGCAGAATCCGATGAAGCGTTTCACAGAAGAAGATCTGGAGCTGCTGCTGGCCGTGGCAAATCAGTCGGCAAACTCTTTTGAAAACGTCCGTCTCCTGCAGAGTCATATCGACAAGCAGAAACAGGACAAGGAGATGAAAATTGCGAGCGGCGTGCAAAAGGCGTTGTTGCCGGAAAAAATGCCGAACGTGGAAGGCTACCGATTTTTTGCTTCCTACGACGCGGCCCAGGCGGTGGGCGGAGACTACTTCGACTGTTTCATGATCAGCCCGCGCAAGGTCTGTGTGTCATTCGGCGACGTCGCCGGAAAAGGAGTGCCGGGGGCATTGATCATGTCGCGAATCGCCAGTGTTGTCCAAAACACGATGAGCTTCACTGACGATGTGCGAACCGCCATTCATCGAATCAACTCTCACATGTGTCACAATATGGTTGAGGGGCGATTCGTGACGTATATCCTGGGCGTGATTGACCTGGATACGAACCGGATCACACTCGCGAACGCCGGACACATGTCGCCATTGATTCGAAAAGCGAATGGTGACGTTGATGAATTCGACGAAGGGACGATCGGAATTCCCATTGGGATTATGGACGACTATACCTATGAAGTGGTGGAGCGTGATCTCGCGTTGGGCGAAATGCTCGTGCTGATTACCGATGGTGTGGACGAAGCGATGGATCCGGAAGGCAATCTTTACACCAAGGAACGTGTCCGGGAATTCGTAGCGTCGGGCTCACCGAATCCTGAGGAACTCGGCAAAGCGTTGCTGGCAGACGTACGCGTCCATGCGAACGGACGCGATCAGAACGATGATATTACAATCATGACCTTTGGTCGGCTGTGAAATCGGGAATTCATGTAAGCGTCGAACGGTCAATATGTGTCGTAGTAGACTGGTAAACATTTGCGACAGGTGTGGGGAGAATAAGCGACGCTTTCGGCTATGCCGGATGCTACGCAGTTGGATCGATTCACGAAAAGTTCACAGCGATCGCACGATTTTCCCTGCAACGAGCTGGGCAAAGCCGTGCCGTGCGGCTTTTGTGCGATGTGACTCACACCTAAGCGATTGTTTCGGTCGGCATCAGTCATGAAACAGCGGAGTTTGCTGTGGCTTCGATTCGGCGGTGGTGGTGGAACCGCATTGGCCGGAAACGGCATGCAGGGGCGAAACGACAATGATCTCTCTCCATCTGACCGACAAGACGTCGGCTGATGCGCGGAAGGTGACAAATGCGTTGTTTCGTCGTCCGCGACCGAACAATCCGCCGGAGGAAACCGGCGGCGCGGTGCCGGTGAGGTAGCCGGATTCGTGAGAATTCGGAACTCGCCGATCGCACAGAAGTCTCACGACTTCTGCTCCCCCGCCTCATCCGGCCTGTCGGCCACCTTCTTCCCCTTGCCAGGGCAAGAAAGGAGAAAGGCGTGAGGAAAACAGTGGAAACACCTCATGCGACGAAATACCTGGACAGCAGATGATCGTGATGACCATTATTTTCAAAACACGCAATGAGTCGTGCCGGTGGAACGTAAGCGTTGAGGTAGGTCATCTCTGCCGGAATGAACTTCGCGGCCCCGCCGCGACCAGCGACCAGACGAGGTGTCACTTGCACAATACGCCGCCGAAGATAGCGGCGACGCGGGTTGATTGCGCCAAGCGGGTTGATTGCGCCATGCGGTGCCCCGTGTCCGCTTCGCCTTTCGGCGAAACTCCCGCTCGACAAGCGGGACCTACATGAATTCTGAAGTCTATTCTGCCTTCACCGCCGCCTGCACCACGCTCAACATCCGCCAGCGCGTCAAGTTGCTGCTGCATCCCGACCAGACAATCCCTGTCGTCTGGGGCATCTTTCGTCCCCGACTTATGCTGCCGGTCGCCGCACAAGTCTGGTCAGTCGAGCAACTGCGATCGGTCGTTTTACATGAACTCGCCCACATCAAACGCCGCGATATTCCTGGACAACTTCTCACGCAACTGGCCTGTGCGTTGCACTGGTTCAATCCACTTGTCTTGTTGGCTGCATGGCGACTCCACGTTGAACGCGAACGCGCCTGCGATGATCTTGTCCTCGCCAGTGGCGTGCGAGCTTCCGCTTATGCCGAGCATCTGCTCAACGTCGCTCCGAGGCGGTCATCTTCACCATGGACTCAGGCATGTGGACTGGCCATGGCCCGGAGTTCGTCGCTGCATGGCAGGCTGACGGCGGTACTGAGCATTGAATCTCGAGCAGCATCTCGACCACGAACCGCAATGAATCCTGGACGCTACAAGCTGGCCGACGAAATTCGACTGGTTGTCACTCGTCATCCGAATGGTCGGTAGATCATCAACGAGGCCGATCTGACCTGGTATCCGAAAGCCAAGGATTCGCTTCCGCTGAAGATTTCCTTGCCAGAAGGTTACAACACATGGACGCTGTCTGGTTGCCGAACACTTCGCTGCTCTGGGTACAGCAAAAAGGATCGATGCGAAGATACAACTTCAGCAACCCCGCTCAAATCATCGAAACTCAATTTGGCCCGAACGGCATCGCGAGCGAGCCCAAAGCAATTCACGACGCCATAAAGCACGCCCTCGACATTCCCGACGCCCCCGTGCAACAGCAGATGCCGCCTCCGGCGATGGAGGCCGAGCCTGCGAAGCCGGTGAGTCAACTGCGCGTGATCGATCGCACGGGATCTTACGACCTCGCCGGCAGGCAAACGCTGTTTGTGTCCAAGCCGAAGGGAAACATACAACGGTTTTCAATCTTCTGGCCACTTGCTGCCAGGGAAAAGAGATGGGGCGTAAAGATCGTGCCAAATACTGCCGCAGGGTCGAAGTGGTCGCTGGTGCTCGACGAAGCAGCGAACGTGTTGTGGTGGGCGGATGACGGCGACGTCGGCAAGATGAATTTCGCTGGTCCAGATCACGTCATCGTGGACCGCGAGGGACGGACGAACAATTTCTCTCACGACTTCGGATTGACAGACGAGGTGAAGGAAGAATTTAGCAAACTTGGTTTCAGTCTCGGACGCGAAGCGACACCTGGCCAGATGCCGCGCCCTGGTGGCAACACAGACGGGCGACAGATATTCAAGGCTGCTCCGTTGAACCAGGCGGAGTTGATTGATGAGGCGATCGTTCCCGAAGCAAAGGATCAGCCTCTCGCCGAATGGTCACGTCCCATAGATTCTGATTTAGCATCGACCGGGTGTGGAATCCGGCCACGAAAGACACAAAAATCCACGAATACTATTCTTGTGTCTTTTCGTCATTTTAATGGCCAACTTGTTCCAGACGGAGCCTGGTCTGCGACCACTGGTTAAACCGTCCGATTGAGTGTGAGAATGAAGTGCGATTCCGCCGTGTTGCTGGTATCATGCTGGGTTTTGCAGCGTCCGGAGATCACGGACGACGACGCATCGATTTTCCTTGAATCGCACGTGAATTCCATGAATGGCCCTCGAATCGCTCCTGAATTGCTCGCTCCGGCTGGAGACTGGGACTGCATTCGCGCAGCTGTGGAGAATGGGGCCGATGCAGTTTACTTCGGCCTGGAAGACGGATTCAACGCGCGGGCGCGGGCGACGAATTTTGATCTGAACAACATCGCCGACATCATGCTGTTTCTGCACAAGCGCGGTGTGAAGGGCTATGTCACGCTCAACACGCTGGCGTTTTCGGATGAGCTGCCTCAGTTGCAGACCATCATCCGGCGGCTGGCTCTGGCACCAGTGAACGCGGTGCTGGTACAGGATCTCGGCGTCGCCAGAATGATTCGAGAGATCACACACGACCTGCCGATTCACGCTTCGACACAGATGACGCTTAGCAGTGCCGAATGCATTGCCGTCGCTGAGCAGCTTGGGATTCAGCGAGTCGTGCTGCCTCGGGAATTGTCGATCGATGAGATTCGGCAGATTCACGCTCAGTTGTCGAAAAAGGGGTCCGACCCTTTGAGTCAAGAGGGTCAGACCCCTTTTTCGACTAAGGTCGAATTGGAAGCCTTTGTCCACGGAGCCCTGTGTGTGGCGTATTCCGGGCAGTGCCTGACCAGCGAAGCGCTCGGCGGTCGCAGCGCGAATCGCGGTCAATGTGCTCAGGCGTGTCGGCTGCCGTATGAATTACTCTGCGACGGTGAGTTGCGGGACTACGGCGATCAGAAATATTTGCTAAGTCCGCAGGATCTGGCGGCGTATGACCTGGTCGGGCAACTGATCGAGGCCGGTGTGAGTTGCTTCAAGATCGAAGGACGGCTCAAGACCCCGGAATACGTGGCCAATATTACGCGGCATTATCGCGAAGCGATTGACAGCGCCATGGCCGGACATCCGGTGCAGTTTACGAAGCGGCAGGTCCAGCAGATGGAGCAGTCGTTTTCACGCGGCTTTTCGCCAGGATGGCTCAACGGCTGCGATCACAAGATGCTGGTTCCGGCGACGAGTTCTGCCAAACGCGGCGTGTTGCTGGGTAAAATCGAATCCGTCCATTTCGATCGAGTGACAGTGCAACTGGAGTATTCGATTCAGGCTGGCGATGGCGTAGTCTTTGATGGCGATCGCGCCAACGATGACGAACAGGGCGGACGGGTTTTTCAGGTATTCCGCGATCGCGCGGCGATCAGTGACTCCGTCGATTCGGGCAGTGTGGATCTCACATTTGATCGCAGCAACATCGATCTGGGTCGCTTGTACGTCGGGCAGCGAGTCTGGAAGACGGACGATCCGCGACTTACGCAACAACTCCGTCGAACGTTCGAGACTGCTGATCCGCAACGTCATGTGCCGTTGTTGCTGACCGTACATGCGGAGCCTGGTCGTCCGCTGTTGGTTGAAGGAATGGCAAAGAACGGCTGTGCGTGTCGAGTTGAATCTGAGCAGCCGCTACAGGTCGCTCAGAAGCACCCGATTACGGTGGAAGTTCTGCGCGAACAGTTCTCGCGGCTCGGCGGCACGGCGTTCGAATTGCTCGAACTGACGGCGACGATCACCGGTACGCCGATGGTACCTCTGAGTGTGCTCGGAAAGATGCGGAAGCAGATGGTGGAGCAGCTCGATCAATCGCTGCCGATGCCCGACATTATTCTCTGCCGCGACAACGCACTGGACCGGATGCGGAGTGCGCTCCCAAGTCGTGAGGCTCAGACGGCCACGCCGTTGCTGACCGTATTGTGCCGAACGCTGGAACAGGTCAAAGCATGCGTCGAAATGCAGGTTGATCGGCTGATTGCTGATTTCCAGGACATTCGTGAATACAGCGAGGCCGTTCGGATCGCACGGGAATCCGATCACACGCTGCTACTTGCCACACCGCGAATTCAGAAGCCAGGGGAAATGGGCCTGTTTCGAGCGATGCTCAAACATCAACCCGACGGCGTACTTGTGCGAAACCTGAGCGGACTGGCCTTCTTTCGCGATCAGGGCGTTCCGGTCGTCGGCGACTATTCGCTGAATGTGACCAATGAGCTGACGGCATCCTTTCTGATGGAGCAGAAACTTCAGTGGCTGACTCCTTCGTATGATTTGAATCGTGATCAGCTGATGGATCTCGTCCAGTCGGTGCCGCCACAGTGGCTGGAGATCGTTGTGCATCAGCACATGCCGATGTTCCACATGGAGCATTGCGTGTTCTGCGCGATGCTTTCGCCGGGAACGAACAAAACAAATTGTGGCCGTCCCTGCGATTTTCATACGGTCGAGCTGCGCGATCGAACGGGCGTTGATCATCCGCTGGTTGCCGATGTTGGCTGCCGTAACACGCTGTTCAACGCCGTGGCTCAAAGTTCTGCAGAGGTCGTAGCCGATCTGCTGAGCGCGGGCGTACGACGATTTCGAATCGAATTGCTGCGGGATGATGCCGCTAAGATTGAGAAGCTGCACACGCTGTACGCTCAGTTATTGTCCGGAAATGTTTCAGGCGAACATGTGTGGAAAACACTGAATGCGATGAATCGCGTCGGCGTCACACGCGGCACGCTTGAATCGCGACGCAATCCGCTGGCGATACTCTAAGCCAGCATCTCGTCAATTCGATTTCCACCATTGACGATGGGAACAGGTCGCCCGAGAGGTGTGTGGTAAACTTTGTCGGCATCGACACCCATGAGATGAAAGACGGTTCGCAGCAGATCCTGGATGCCGTAGGGATGCGTCGTCGGAAAGCTGGCCGTGTTGTCGCTGGCACCGATCACAGCTCCACGTTTGATGCCGCCGCCCGCCAGAATCACGGTTTGACACTGTGACCAGTGATCTCGCCCGGCGTCTTTGTTGATTCGCGGCGTGCGGCCCATTTCACCCATCATGATAACCAGCGTTTCGTCCAGCATACCACGTTCGTCCAGATCCGTGACAAGAGCACTAAACGCGAGATCGGTGGGAGGCACAAGGGCTTTGCTGTGGCTGGTGAAATTGTCAAAGTGCGTGTCCCAGCTGCCATGTTCAATGCCAACAAACCGGCAACCAGCGGTCACAAGTCTCCGGGCAAGTAAAGAACACTGTCCAATGGACGAGTAACCGTAGCGTTCCCGGACCTCGGCGGATTCGGCATGAATGTCGAAGGCCTTCCGTGCTTCGTGCGAGGTCACGAGTTTCATCGCCTGTTCGTAATAAGACTCCATCATCACCGCGCGGCCGGTGGCGGCGTGACCAGCACCAAGTTGCTCGGTCGCCGCGAGAAGTTGCTGCCGCCGCGCAAACCGATCATTCGAAACCGAGGCCGGAACATCCAGATCGCGAACCTTGAAGTCCGGCTGCACGGGGTCATTGTCGATCGTGAACGGCGCGTACTTCGGACCGTAAAATCCAGGGCCGCCTGGTCCCAGAGCATTGGGTATTTCAATATAAGGCGGCACGTCGCCGCGCGGGCCGAGTTCTCGACTAATAATTGACCCGATCGACGGATACAACTCGTTGAACGGAAGGCCTTT
>JBBQSE010000036.1:0-30909 GCA_038214195.1 Planctomycetales bacterium | reverse complement strand
GATCGAGCATCAATCGGAGTGGCACGGTAATCACGACGGGTAGCGGAATTTCCGCGATCGTTTGACCTGACGGAGGAGCCGTATGAAGTAATTCCTCAAGTACGGATCTGTGCGGGGGGCGGCTGGCAACAGCCGTCCCTTAAACTTGTGCAACTGGGTTTCCTGGGAGTCGTTCTAGTGGGGCCTGCGATGTTTGCCTTAACTGGCTTGGCGATTGCTCGTTGGCACTGGCCGTTTCTTCGACTTGTAATTGCCTGCATTCCAATCGCCTTTCTGGGAGGAATGGGGGCGCTCGGTTTGACTTGGACGCTCTGGCGATGTCCGCAATGTCATCACCGGTTCTTCACAAATTTCATATTCACAAACCAATTTGCCAGGAAATGTATGCACTGCGGACTTCCAAAATGGGCCGTTCCGACTCCCGAGAATCGCGACGATCTTCAGCACGCGAAGCGATGAAGGAAGTCGAAAATGGGAGGTTGAATGGGTCGAAAATGGGACATCCTACTTTAAGGATTCGGTACAACCGCCAGTTTTTAAGTGTCCAGATGCCGCCGGAGACTTCATGCGATAGCAGCATTGACCCGGCTCCGACAGCGGCAGACGGCACGGTCGATCTGGTTTATACGTTCACCGTGGCCTCGATCGGAGTCCGCTTCTGCGAAGCGCGGCCATCGAACTGCTGAATGTGATGGAGATCAGCTATCGCAAAATCCCATGGGCGATTCAAGAACTGTTGGGAATTGCGTTCACACCGGCGGCGTTGACTGGCTTCGTAACGATGCCCGGCCGAGTCCTGCGACAACTCTACGACGACGGTTGATAGCCGTTAGAGTCAGGAAATTTTGAAATTGCGTCCGTCGCAATGCTCATTGCGTAGGCCGACGCCGGATTGGAAGAACGTGCTTCGGTCTCTGTGCGTCGATGGCAAACTCCGAATCCGCAGAAACTGTGTCGCAATCGAATGAGCAGCGTTGAGCCACAGAAGCCGGGTTCTATACTGCCAAAGCATTTGTGTTCGTTCAACAGCATTCGATCTGGCAAAATTCATGGCACGTATTGCGATTCTAGGTGCGACTGGTTACACGGCGCTCGAACTTTTGAAAATCCTGGCGCGGCATCCGCAGGCGGAGGTGGTGGCTGCGACGACTCGGCAGGAGAATCGACCGCATATCAGTTCGATTCATCCATCGCTCACCGGACTGTTTGATCTGCGCTGTGAAAACCTGAATGCTGAGCAGGCTGGCAAACTGTGTGACATTGCCTTCTGTTGTTTGCCGCATACCGCCAGTATGGAAGCCGTGCCGCAGTTGCTGGATGCCGGATGCCGCGTCGTTGATTTGAGCGCGGATTATCGACTGACCGATCCGGGTGTCTATGAAACCTGGTACGAGCATGTTCACACAGACCCGACGCGCCTCACGACGGCCGTCTATGGTCTGCCAGAAATCTACGCCGCGAAAATCCCGGACGCGGAACTGGTCGCGAATCCTGGCTGCTACACCAGCACCTCGATTCTGGCCCTTGCACCGCTGCTGGCGGAGAAACTGATTGAGCCCACCGGCATCATTATCGACGCGAAGAGTGGTATCAGCGGAGCGGGCCGAACTCCGAAGTTGTCTAATCTGTTTTCAGAATGCAACGAATCTGTCACGGCGTACAGCATCGGAAAACACCGCCACACACCTGAGATCGAACAGGTCCTGACCGACATCGGCGGAGCGGCTGTGCAGGTGGCATTCAATCCGCATCTGATGCCCATGGATCGCGGGATATTCTGTTCGATTTATCCTCGTTTGAAGAGTCCGCACACGCAGACTCAATTGCTGGATGTCTTTCGTCGTTTCTACGCGGGCCAGCCGTTTGTTCGAGTCGTCGATCACATCCCAACAACCAAAGACGTGGCCTACACAAACTTCTGTGACATCACCGTCCGCTTCAACCGTGACCAACTGGTCGTCTTCGCCGCCATCGACAACCTCATCAAAGGCGCGAGTGGCGTGGCGGTCCAAAACATGAACCTGATGCTCGGGCTGGATCAGCGGACGGGAATGCTGAAGTAGGTCCTTGCCTGCCGGGCAGGACTTTCCAACTAAACAGGAGCCATAACCATGAAACACATTCTCGCTTCACTGGCCTGCCTCCTTGGATGCGGTCCATTACTCAGCGCTGCAGACGCCGCGAAACCAAACATCATTTTTATTCTCGCCGATGATCTGGCGCAGGGTGACCTGGGATGTTACGGACAGAAGCTGATCCGGACGCCGCATCTGGACCAAATGGCCGCCGAAGGGACGCTGTACACGCAGGCCTATTGCGGCACCAGCGTCTGTGCGCCGTCGCGAACGTCTTTGATGACCGGTCTGCACATGGGGCATTCGCCGGTGCGAGGGAACCATGAAATCAAGGCGTCCGAATCGCCGTTTGGTGCTGGTCAGCTTCCTTTACCCGAATCGACCGTCACGGTGGCTCAGATCCTGAAGTCTGCGGGATACGCGACGGCCTGCATGGGAAAATGGGGCATGGGACAGTTCGACACAACCGGCAGTCCGCTGAAGAAAGGATTCGATCACTTCTACGGCTACAACGGCCAGGTGCATGCTCACGACTACTTTCCCACGTGGCTGCATGACGGCGAGAGTCGAATCGAACTTCCGGAAAACGCAAACGACGCGAAGAAGACGTATGCTCAGAATCTGATCCAGCAGGATGTGTTGAACTGGGTCGGGAAACAAAAAGATCATCCGTTCTTTCTGTTCTACGCCACAACGTTACCGCACGCAAAATACGAGATCGATGACCTTGGCGAATACGCAAATCGCGAAGGCTGGAACGATCAGCAGAAGAACTACGCCGCGATGGTCAGTCAACTCGACAGCGATGTCGGCGCGTTACTCGCTCTGCTGAAAGAAATGAAGATCGACGAGAACACGCTGGTGATCATCGCGGGCGACAATGGTTCCTCGTTTGCCGAAAAGTCGCCGGTCGGCCAGCTCTTCGATCAGTCGATGGGTGGCAAGCTGCGTGGTTTCAAACGCGGCATGTACGAAGGCGGCCTGCGACAGCCAGCAATCGCCCGCTGGCCCGGCACGGTGCCTGCCAAGCGAGTCAGCGATGAGCCCTGGGCCTTCTGGGATTTTCTGCCGACAGCGGTTGAACTCGCCGGCGCGAAGATTCCGACGGGGTTGCAGCCGGATGGTTATTCACTGGTTGCGTTTCTAAAAGGTGGCTCAACTCCGAGGCGTGACTACTTCTACTGGGAACTGCACGAGCGCGAATTCATTCAGGCCGTGCGATTTGACGACTGGAAAGCCGTTCGCAACAGCGCGAATGGGCCGATTGAACTCTACGACCTTGCAACAGACGAATCCGAATCTACGAACCTCGCCCACCAGCACGCAGACCTGGTCGCCAAAGCAAACGCCTTGATGAAATCCGCTCGCACAGACGATCCGAACTGGCCTGTTAAATCTATGAACGGGGAGAGGCAAAAAGCACCCGGAAAGAAGGCCACGAAGGAAAAGGCCCGCAAGAAGTAGTGTCGCCGGGCATTCATTTCGAATTTCGGATTCGCAGTTCGATTAGCAGTCGCTGATGCCTTTTGGACAGACCTCGGACGGTTGCCGTTGCCTCAAGCTGCTGCTGTGCATAGAGATTGCATTCTCGTCCCAAACCTTGGTGTGAAAGATAAATCGCCACTGCCAGAGATCGGTCCTGCTCGTTCAGGTGCGCGTAACTTTTTTGTGCGTGCGCCACTCTTCTTTCGATCGTTGGTGGAATGAAATCGTCTTGATTGAGTCGCAGAGCTTTCTTCGTTCCGACTTTGATTCCCTTCGCCAACCATGCCGTTGTGATTTCTGAAATTGCGTTTCCAATAGGCTCAGTGTTTGCGGGGGATCCGAGTTGCTGTTCCTTAAACAACGGGCGGATCGGCAATGTCTGATAATTTTGCCAAACTGTAGAGTCGTGGATCGATGAATGCCATAATGTGAGGGTTCAGTTCTCGAACATCCGGCATTGAACGCAGTGTTTCTGGCCTGTGAATACAAGGACTTTCTCCATGATCCATCGCAGACGGTTCCTCGCCCTGAGTCTTGCGGGAGGAGCGATTGCCGCGACCGGCTGGGCGAACAGCGGCCGAGGCGGTGTTGCTGTTGATAACGCGCTACACGGAGAAGATCTGATCTCCTACATCCACCGCGTCAGAGGGAACTGGGATCTCACGCTGTACAAACAGTTGTTGGGAGCGGCGAATGAGTTTAAGGAAGGTGATGAAATCATCGGCGTGGCGGCCGCGAATGACGAGGCCCGAGCGACGGCCCGCTCTTTACTGGCGGCCACAACACTGCGTCAGATTGACGAACATCCACCACATACGGACGACTTGTATCGGCTGATCACCGCGTCGCTTCAACCCGACGTGCAGCAGTCGCTCAGTACTCTCACGCTGGGAGAACTCAAGGCGCGGCTTCTGGACGACAGCGAGCGGGAGATTCACGCCATTCGGGATGGATTGTCGAGCGATGTGATCGCGGCGGTCGTGCGTCTAATGAGCAACGAAGAACTCATCCGCGTCGGCGCGAAGCTATTCAATCCGCTGCCCGGCACGAAGATCGGATCACGCGGATACATGGGAGCCCGCGTGCAGCCAAATTCGCCGACCGACAATCTGGACGACATTCGCTGGCAGGTGTTCGATGCCTTTGCGTACGCCGTCGGCGATGTCCTGCTGGGCACGAATCCCGTGTCGAGCACGCCAGAGTCGGTGGCGTCGGTCGAGCAAACACTGCAGGATATTTTGGTGACGTTCGGCATCACGCACATCCTGCCGCACTGTGTGCTGGCTCATGTTGATGTTCAGGCCGAAGTTGAGAAGTCACATCCGGGGCTCACGGAACTTTGGTTTCAGAGTATCGCTGGCAACGACACGGCCAACGCGACGTTTGATATCTCCGTCGATTCAATGGTGGCTCACGCGAAGTCCAGAACCGGGCAGTACGGGCTGTATTTTGAGACCGGTCAGGGCGCGGATTTCACCAATGGCCAGGGCCATGGAATGGACATGGTCCTTCATGAATCCCGCAAGTACGGATTCGCCAGAGCTTTGACGAAGTCCGTTGCTGCCGGTCTTTCCAGACAGGGAAAATCTCGACAGCCATGGGTCCATCTGAACGACGTCGCTGGCTTTATCGGGCCGGAAGTCTTTCGGTCACGGGAGCAGCTCGTGCGATGCTGTCTCGAAGATATCGTGATGGGAAAACTGCACGGGTTGATGATCGGTTTGGATGTGTGCTCGACGTTACATATGGACGTGAGCCTCCAGGATCTGGGCTGGTGTATCGACCAGATCATGCCGGCGAATCCCGGCTACCTGATGGCGCTTCCGACACGCATTGATCCGATGCTGGGTTATCTGACCACCGGCTATCAGGATCATGTCCACATCCGGGAGAAGTTTGGTTACCGAGTCAATGATCAGATGTGGGAGTTCTTCCAGCGACTTGGTGTCATCGATGCTGAGGGGCGGCCCACGGAGAAATTCGGGAATCCGTCGTGGGTCTATCTGAACTACTGCCGCCGCAGAAACGACGCTCGCTCCGATGGGGAGATTCTGCAGGAAGCCACCGCCATCATCGCGGACGTCCGGGGGCGAGGCGTTTTCATCGCAGAAGGTTACGGAGAGAACCCCTCTGCCCTGCCCCAGTCGCTGGCGAACGAGATTCAGCACATCTACGAAGACGCTAAATTGTCGATCTGGAAAGAACTCGACGAAGCCTTCGTCGCGACGATTCCCAACGCACTGCGACTGCGAACACGTTCAGCGGATCGCACAGACTACATTCTGCACCCGGTTTCTGGTGAGCATCTGTCGGACGAATCAAGCCAGACGGTCGCTGAGCATCGGCGAAACGATCGGGAGACGTCGGATGTTCAGATCGTGATCTCCGACGGCTTGAACGCATTGGCTGTGACAGATGGCGATCAACTGATGAGTCTGCTCAGCCGTCTGCGGCGCGAATTGTCAGGGGCAGGTTTTCATCCGTCGCCGGTAAATCTTGTCGTCAACGCCGGGCGGGTCCGCGCCGGATACCGAATTGGCGAGCAATTGTTCGGCGGACGCGACGCAGACTGTTCACTGCTGCATATCATCGGCGAACGTCCCGGCAGCGGCCATCATACGCTGTCGATCTACATGACGATGGCCGATGGGAAAACCTGGGGCATTCCCGACAAGGTTGATCACAATATTACAAAGGTCGTTTCCGGAATCGCGGCCACGACTCTGTTATCCGAATTCGGGGCCGTCGAGGCCGTCAGGCTTCTCCGCAAAATGCGACAGGAGAAGATTGAATCGGGCGGTCAGCAGTAAGCGGCGAGCGGCGATTACTGTCGGAAGTACGTCAGGCTTTCCAGCCTGACAGGTCGTGTTTGCGTGCCGGCTTTCCAGCCTGACAGGTCGTGTTTGCGTGTCAGCCTGGAAAGGCTGACGTACATTTATTTCTCACTCGTTCCTACGTCAAATCGGTGCCCGCAGTGACTCAGGGTGCGGCAAATCACTTCGGCTGCAGCTGACTCAGTCCAACTCGCTGCTGCAGGACTACGCCTCCTTTTTCATCGCACACCTGCATGCGAATGACCGGGTCGTCTTTGGTCCAGTCGATGAGAATGTTGCCATAGTTGGTGTCGAAAAACGTCAGGCCAACGCGATACGGGTTGATTTCGTTGGCGAAGCGAACTCCGGCTTTTGTCATGTTTCCGCTCGGGGCGTTCAGGCTGCTGCTGGTGATGTCGAACAGCGGGTAACCGATGCTGAGCGGATCGGTCGTCGGCAGCGAAGCCATTTCGGCCAGATGTCGGTCACCGCTAAGCAGGATGATGCCGCCCGCGTGCGCGTCACGCAGCGTCTGGAATAAGCGTTCGCGTTCTTTCGGAAAGTTGCCCCACATCTCCCAGCCGTGCTGATTTGAAAGAACTTGATAGCTGGAACCGATGATACGGACTTCGGCGGGAATCTTGAGTTGTTCGGCCAGCCATTTCCATTGGGCCTCCCCGAGGACCGTGGCATCGTCATCATCGTTCGCTGAGTACTTACCGCGATAGCCTTCGCCCGGTTCGCGTGCGTCGAAGCCCTTCTTGAGCGGACTGCGAAAGTAACGCGCATCCAGCAAGATGATTTGCACTCTCTGCCCCGCTCTGCCGGAAACGGCGGACGAATAAATACCTTCCCGAGTTCTACGTTCGTCGTCCCTGGCAGCGCCCCAGAAATCCAGAAAGAGTTGCTGCGATTCTTTTCGCATGGCAAAGTCAGCCCCGGAATCATCGGCACCGAAGTCGTGATCGTCCCAAGTGGCGATGACGGGACACGTTTTCTTCAGAGCCTGAAAGCCGGGCTGGTTGCCGAGCAGGTCGTACTTCCCTTTGAGTACGCTCATGTCCTTGCTGTCGCCGTAGATGTTGTCGCCAAGGAAGATGAACAGTTCCGGCTTGCCCGCGACGACGGCATCCCAGATCGGCTGCGGCTGGTCCTGCTTTGCACAGGATCCAAACGAGATTCTGGAGAGCGTCTGATCCTCAGCTATGGCTTGACTAATGGGCAAGACTGCGACCATGAGACCGCAAAGGAGAACGCCACGACAGCGCAAACTCGTCATGAAAAGCATATTTGTATTCCTGAGAATAAGGCGAGCGGAGCGGCGTCAGCCCTCCGAGTGCGTGAGTGCGTTCATTCTGTTCGGAGAGCTGACGCCCTGCCACTCACTTTGAATTACTTCTTCTCCGCCAGCGCCGCCGTTATTGATCGTACAACTTCTTCCGCCAGTACTTTCGATCCGTCGGGCGTGAAATGGACATTTTTCGGCAGCTGGATTTTTCCCAGCTGCGGAAGTGCGAAGGCGTGCAGATCATCGACAGCGATGTCATTCTCTTCCATGACCTTCGCAGCCACTTCATTGTACATCACAGACTCGTCCGCGAGCCGCCCGCCGGATCCCTCAGGAACGGGAGTCGTCGTACACCAAATCAGTTTGGCTCCTGTCTTCTTCAAGCGAGCCACCATTTGCCGCAGGTTCTTTTCGTAGTCTTCGACAGGCACCTGATGTTTTGCGCCTTCCACCGACGGTTCGGCGCGTGTCTTGCCATCGGCGGAATAGAAAACCATATCGTGCAAGCCGAAGTTGAAGTGAATGATATCCCAGTGTCCGTCTCCGAGCCAATCATCCAGTGACGCCACGCCGCGCGACGTTGGGCCACAATTGGTCAGCGGACGAAGAACATTGGCCTTGTCTTTCAGCAACTCGCGGACAGGCACGGTGTAACCGATGGAAATTGAATCGCCAATCAGCAGGACGCGCGGGAGCCCGGCTTTTTCTTCGACTGGAACCATCGCCGGATTGACGGCGCGCTTTGCCGTGGCACCTGTGTCGGATTTTTGAGTTTGGAACGCCATTGCCGGCGGACTCAGGACACCAAATAGAAGCACGGCCAGGATCGTTGGAACGGCCAGCGAATGACGGTCGTTTTGGGGAACGGTGAGCATAGGAAGAACTCCTTTATATCGTATGGCGTGAAGCGGCGATGGATCAAGTTGATGCAGCGAAACTGACACCATGAGTTGAGGTCAAGTGGAGCGACCATGTTACTTTCCCGCGAGACGTTGTGCCAGCAGGACGGGTATCAGCCGCAGGCCGGACCACGGAGCACACTGTTGTGCGCCGGTCTCCGCTGTTGTGCGCGGGTCTCCTGACCCCGCACCAGGCCCGACCGCAGGTCTCCCCTTCGCACGCGGCGCTCTCTTCACGGGGGAGACCTTCGGTCAGGCGTTTCGGCGAGGTCAGGAGACCTGCGCCGAACAGTGGTCCATCTCGGTATGAAGCGAGACGGTGAATCTATTCACGTCGATCTGATTCTTCGTCACGACTTCGAATATCCGCCGAAATGGAAAGTATCGTCAGGAGATGCGGATGAGTTTCTGAAATCGCGGCAGGATCAAATGCAAGATGATCAGACGCCGATGTCGCCATCCAGCGGAATCTCTGACTAATCGATTTGCCGAAGTGCTCCTTCGCACCGATCAAAGATCGCTCATAGACGTGGATTGACAATTGCCCTTTTGCGAATACAGTGGCCGCGCGTGGATTTGTGTAGCAGTTCTCTTGTTTCGCATCTTCGGAGTGAGTCATCGCATGAATCGTGTTGTATGGAAATCAGTGGTCGCTCAATTCCTGTCCCATTCACTGCGCCCCCCCCTGTTCTAACAGGCGGACTCGGCAAAAGCAGATGATGTCTGCGGAGTTGCTTGAATACCGAGTGCTGCTTAGTGCGACCGTTGCGGATGAATCCAGCTCAGGCAGCGGGACATCAACTACTGTCGCCTCCGTTGACCCACCAAATTTGGCTCCGACAATCGGAACGGATTCATCCACGATGCAGAGTTCCGTGAGTAACTCTGGCCCAGCCGTAGATTCCGGTTGCGGCAGCGATTCCTCGGTGACTTCCGATTCAGGATCCAGTTCAAGTTTCTCATCTGGGAATGACATCGGTTCAGGGAGTAATCCAGGAACAAGCGCCGACACGGAGGCGGCAAACGACTCCTGCTTAGCTCAAGCGGACGAAAACTCCGCTGCAAACGACCCGGTCTTCAACAATATTCTACCGCCGTTTCTTCAGCCCAACTATTCTGAACCGCCGAGTCCTCAATCCATCCTTGTAGATGCTGCACATGCGGTGCTTGATCCATATAAAGATGATGCAATTTCCGTGCTTCAACAAACAGATCCGGGTTGGCTGGCTGGCCTTGGTGTGGTTGCTGTTGGCACGGGGATCGTTCTGGTTGATCAAGGCGTAATCAATGAGATCCCGATTACACTCCCAAAACAGAACTACCTGCTTGCGAATGACATTTTGATTCAATGTGACACTTCTCTTGTCTGGATGCTGGGTGATACGCCATTCAATACAGCTGACGACCTGCTTATCGTAAATCCAGATTTGAAGATTAAAGTGAATTTTGTGGATTCTGGCAGCTTTCTATGGCCAATCTTCCAAAAGAACTACACGCTAAATTTTGGTCCATCAATTCAAATACCTTTCAATGATCCGACCCATCCGACCGCAGTCTTGGGGGTGGATTTTACGGCTGAATGATGGGGTGTCTGCAAGCTAGTTTTAGGAAACGCAGTCTCATTGGAAGCATTTTGAAAATCTGTGCGTTCCGCCACCAGAAATCATAAACATGATAAGTATTGGCAAAACATTCGTTGACGTTCGCTAAATGTGAGGTTGCGATCATGTCTGGCTGGAAGCTGACTCGAGTTGCCCAAACGCTAATTCTGATCTTTACAATCGGCTTGAAACAGAGCCATGCATTTTTGGAGCAAGGGGAAACGCCTGGCTTCCGTGAATGTCACATGTTGATTGTTGATTGCAAAATTCAGAACAGAAATACACGATGTCTCCTTGATACGGGCGCGACTCAAACGGCTGTAAGTGAACTGATTAGCCGTGAATGGCCAACATCAACCAGTCCGGCAGCGCGGGTTACTATGCACGAGGCAGTCTTGCTAGTGCCCGTTCACGAAAACATCACAATTCACGCAGCAGGATTTCCACCCCAAAAATTGCCAGTACTTCAGGTGGATCTCGCAAAAATATCGGAATTCGCAGGCCAGGAAGTTGGCGCTGTTGTCGGATGGGACATCGTCGGATCAAGTGTACTGGTTTTCGGCGGGGCAGAACCATTGTTTCTTGACAAGGTGCCTGAACACTTTGCGGATTCCAAAATAATGAGTGTTCGCTACAGCCAACATGGAGCAACACTTCCACTCGAACTGCCACTTGTGGGAGTCCGAGACTTCGTAATTGACACTGGCTGCAATTACTCGTTGACTATTCAGTCCAGTCTCGCCGATATATTGCTTCGGGCTGGTGAAGCAGTGCATGCTGGAAGCTCAGAAATGGCGGATGGAAATAGTGGCCGACAACGCAATGAGTTAATCATCCGCGAAGTGAAATTCCTTCACTCTCGATTCCAGAATGTTCCCGCCCGTATTAGCAATATGAATGTGGTGGGAATTCAAATACTGGAGCGTTTCGAAGCAGCAATTGACTTTAAAAAATTGGAATGCCATTACTTCGACACCATAGCCACTGATTCCAGTCCGATTCCCGTAAGTGCCAGCGGTCTAGGTTTCGTTTTTCGTGGACGAGATTCTCTATTTGTTTTCTCCGTTCGGAAAAACTCGGTTGCTGACGACGCGGGAGTTAAAGAGGGTGATGAAATCCTGAGTCTTAACGGCAAATCGCCATCTGCGTTTTCTCGCAAAGGCGTTCAGATGCTCTTTTCTCAAGCGGGCCAAACGGTCCATCTGTTTTTGAAGCGAGGCGACGAATCTCTTGGTGTCGATCTGATTCTTCGTCACGACTTCGAATATCCGCCGAAATGGGCTACAGCACAAGGTGATGCGAAAGACTTTCAGAACTCGCTACAAATTGAAGTGAAAGAATAGCGGTAATCTGCACCACACAGAATCAAAAATCCGGGGATGGAACCTATACACGTTTCGAACTCTCCTGCGTGGGTTCCTGAGCCAAACTTTGGCGTTATTATCGTGCACTGTTGTGCGCGGGTCTCCTGACCCCGCACCCGGCGCGACCGCTAATGTGCGCGGGTCTCCTGACCTCGCACGTGGCCCGACCGCAGATCTCCCCTTCGCACGGCGCTCTCATCACAAGGGAGACCTTCGGTCAGGCGTTTCGGCGAGGTCAGGAGACCTGCGCCGAACAGTGGTCAGGAGACCTGTGCCGAACAGTGGTCAGGAGACCTGTGCCGAACAGTGGTCTGGAGACCTGCGCCGAACAGTGGAACAGTGGCTGTGGGCCGCGCTGCGCAGGCAACACGATTGCTCTTTTCGAAGTCCTCCCTCAAAATAAACGTGTACCTTTTGACTTCTGCGCCTGCGGAACGAAATAGAGCCATCGCCCTGAGGACGACATCCATGGAATTTTCGAATGGTCAACATCCGGAACCGCAGCCAACTCAGCGACTGATGGACAGTTCGCTGTTTCGCGCAGATCGACTGAAAAAGTTCGCGTTGCTGCTGGCGTTGATGCTCGCATTGGTGCTTGGCATCTTTCTGATACCGGGATTGCGAGCAGAAAAGACTCCTGTCGTCGAGACCACGCTGGAGGGCATGTTTGGCTGGCGAAATCTTCCGTTTGATCCTGATGACAGCGAACTGGCAATTGTGAAAGAATGCCAGCACTTTGTCATGCAGTATCGCTCGACATACGGAAAAGACGGTAAGCAGGTTCGTCGTTTCGACGACCTGGAAACCCGCGATGGTCTGGAAGATCTGCTGAAACGCAATCCCGATTTCTTCTATACACAACATCTGCTGGGGACATGGTATCGTCGCAACGGTGACGCTGCGAAAGCTCAGGAGTTGTTCTCTGCGGCAATGAAGAACGCTCCTGTCGTGCTGACCCAGCGATATCGAACAGGAAACAATGAGCCGTTGGTTGGCGTCACGATTGATGGAATGTCGATCGAATGCAATCGCGTCAAGAATCACTCACTGGATCCGGGACTCCAACTTGAGTTCATCGATCTTGTGACCGACAGTCAGGGCGAAGTTGCCGTGCCAGTGTATGACACGGTGTTTCGACTGTCGTCTCGTTCCTATCCGTCCGGCTACGACACAGAAATGCGGCGACTCGGCTGGTTCAGCGCGAAGTCGCATATGGGCGTGCTACCGGAAATTACTGCGTGGCGACGGAATTCTCAGCCGCACGATTTCACTCGGACCGCTGCGGAATCTGCATTGCTGGCGGATGCGAAAGGAACCAGGACGAACGAAATCTCGTCGGGCTCAAATCGTTATGTTATTGGTCGAGTCGCCCGATGCCAGTCGGACGGTCACTTCACCGAACGACTCACGGCGGATTCGTCTGCGCTGGCGGCGTTGCCTCGGGTGGCGAACGCTGAATACATGGACCATGCCATCATTGATCTGGCCAACCCTGCTGCGGATCGATTTGAAATCGAACGTGTCACGGTGCTGGATTCCAAAACAAAAATTCCGCTGTCGTCGTTTCAAGTGGCGGCTGGTGTGAAGGTCTTTGACAAGACTCGATTTCACCTCTACTCACTGCATGACAATCTGCCGGATGAGGTGGATCTTGTGTTGTCGGTGTTCAACTTCGAGGCCAACGCCTTTCACATGAGCATTCCTGCCGAAGCCGAAAGGAGATACAAACAAGACGACGTGACGATTCTTGTCGAATATCTGGGCGCCGGACAACATGCCGGATGGAATTCGAAAATCGGCTTTGCCACGGAAGCTCGATCATTAGACTGGGCCGCAGAGATGGTTTGTCACATCACGTCTCAACGTAATCAGAAGCTGTCTCTAATGACAGTGACGAAAGACGGACAACGGATTGGCCTGGATTCTCCGTCTTTTCCGTACGTCCGCATTCCCAAACCGCTGGATGAAATCGATCATTTCGAATTGGTGCCAACGGTCCCTGTGGAAACGATCTACTTCGAAAAGATCGCACTCCCGACGCGATCGGCCCCGGTCAGTCAGGAACTGCCGGTCGCACTTTTTCACCTCTCGGGCATGCCAGAGACCGTTTCGTCAGATGTCCTGAGTCCTCTCATTCTCCGTTGCAAAACTCGACAGGGGGATGTCTATGATGGCAGCACGGCAAGTGGAGAATTTGGCTTCGAACTCTATGAAAAGGACAAGGATGAGTGGCATCCGGAGTCGAAGTCCACTGTCACCATTGAAGCGTACGCGCCAGGGAGTATCAAGCTCTCGCCCACATTCCTGTCTCGCCAGGATGCTGCGGAACTGAAGCTTGACCAGCGGAATGGTATCTCGTCTTCGCCGGGCTCGGTGTTGTCCAGCACCCTGCCCGTGCCGCTAAACGACGTGGGAACGGTGGCGGTTGGTTTGGAGATTCAGGTGCCGCCTGACGCCGGTTGAATTGACGTCGTTTGCAGTCAGGCTGTTACATGGCCAGGCGAGCTGCGGATGTGCTGAATGCGCTGCTGCGAGCTGCGGTTTCATCGAGTGCCTGGCGGGTCATCGGAATCGTCATTGCGGCGGCGATGCAAAACTGGACGTCCAGAGGAAGATCCGGGTCGATCGTAATCTTGTGTTTCCCTGATCGGCTTATCCGCCACACGTGGACCAGCACAGCCACCAGCGGCCAGCAGGATTCCGAGGAATCCCCGTCGCGACGCAGTGACAATGTATGAACGATTGGTCATCGTGATCTACAACATTTTCAATCAGTATTGGGCCCGAGGTACATTGGCTGTCGCGTTGCGATCCATTTGCTGCAGTGTCGAGTTGTACTGGTTGTCGAGTTGTCGCAGCTGGTTTTCGTACGTTGCCAGCGGGTTTGTTGGCTGAGGCTGAACGCCTGGTCGGGGAGCGGTCGTCGAACTGCTGTTGCCAAACTGGGAGCCCTGAGGAGCACTGCCGTTTGATCCGGGATACGAATAGCCCGAACTACCGTTACGTGGCTGCTGTTGCTGAAGTTGCTGGATCTGCTGTTGCTGCTGCATCATCCATTCCTGAGACGGCAATGTGGACACCGGCTGACCGTACATTGCGCCATTGATGACCGAGTTGCTGCCAGGAGCGCTCACATTTTCCATTCGCACCGTCCCGTCCTGCGGACCAACATTGGACCGCGCACCGGCCATTGGTGGCTGACCACCAGGGTATTGACCGGAAGCGTATGGATTCGCGGGGGTCATTTGCGAATTCATGGATCCTTGCGGTGACGGATTCATGCCGCTGCCGGATGAATTCGGATTCTGCCCGATTGGAAACAGGGATCCGGGACCCGCGTTGAGTCCTTCGAGCTGAAGATTGGACAGATTCTGTCCGGCCTGTTGATTTGGATTCTGCTGCCCCTGCCAATTGTTCTGCGGTGAGCCTGCTCCATAGCGGTAATCCGCATTTCCAACTGGCGGACCGGCGCTTTGGTGTTGATAGCCGGCCGTTTCGACCGGAACCTGTCCAAAGCCCATTGGTTGCCCGTAGCTCACGCCCTGAGCAGGCGGCTGAAACGCGCCGCTGGGACGCACGGAAATCACACCTCCGGATCCAGGCATATTCGTCGCAGGCGACATAGGGATGTTGTTTCCATTGAATGCTGGCTGATTCGCCCCCGCAAATTCAGGGTTGGCTGCGGGATTCGGATACGAAGACATTCCTGGAGTCGAACTTCCATTGAATGCATTTGCCGCGACGGAGTTGACGAAGCCCTGGTTTGGATCGGGATTCACTCCGCCGGGACCTTGTGGAGCGTATCCCGGCACATTCCCTGCCGTTCCCGAAACACCAAACTGACTAGCTGACGGAGCTGTGGCACCGCTGCCTGCGGATGTTTGCGCATTCCCCGCCGGGGCTGAGACTGGACCTGCAAGCGGCGCTTGCTGGAATTCCTGCTCATGAATTGCCGCACTCACGTTGCCAGGACCAGCGTTGCCAGGACCAGCGTTGCCAGGACCAACTTCGGACGTCGAAAGACGATTCAGTGCCTGCGATTCTGCATTGAATGCAGCCGGCATCGTCTGTGCGGCTCGGCGCTGTTCGGCCGCGACTTTTTCGCGCCGCGCGAGTTCCCGAACTTCATCAAACGTGGCGTTGGCGGGAATCTCTGGCGCGGATGCGACAAGACCGGCACCGATTTTGGCACTGGTCTGCGCTTCCAGCGCGGCAAGGATCTGAGTGGCCTTCGCGGTGTTTCCAAAACGTTGCACAATGCGTTGGCGGCCAGCTTCGTGGTTGCCCTGACGCAAATCCAGCATCGCCAGATTGGTGTGCGCGTTTTCGTGGTTTGGTTCAATCTGAATGGCTTGTGTCAGGTAGCTGGACGCTTCGCTGTATCGATTCTGCAGCAAATAGGAGTACCCGATATCACACAGCAGATTGGCGTCTCGCGGACGAGATCGCAACGCCTGGCGATAGTGATTTTCCGCTTCGGCCCATTGTTCCGTGAGGTCGGCTGCCATGGCCATGCCATGATGGGCTGTCGCGTTGTCGGGGAGAAACTGCAAAACTTCGCTGTAGGCTCGCTGCGCTTCAGGAATTCGATTTTCCTGCAAAGCTCGCTGACCGTCGGCGAGCAGCGCTTCGACACGACTTTCGGCAATTGGCACCGTGGGGCGTTCGGTCTTGTCTGTGTCATCGTCTGACGTCCGCCGCACAAATTTTGGCAACGGTTCTGCATCCATCCCATCATTCTTATCGGCGCGTGCGAACGGATTCCACAGGGCGGGCTTGCCGCCTGTGACTTCGCAGCCAGTTGATGGCAACGCGAGCGCAATGAGAAAAAGGTGGATCCACCGATGTCCTGACATGATCAGGTCTCCTGGCGGGATTGAGAGAAAGGGAAGATGTGTGACGACCTGCTGAGGAGGCAATGTCGTCCAAGAGAGGTGAGAGAACGGCGAGCGTTCAGATGAGACCGCGAGTTCTAGCGAATTTCCGCGTTTCATGTCGAGACGAAAATTTGGCGGCTGTTTCGGCAGAAATTGCCGGTGTTTGAGGATTCAGTCGATTGGCCCCATGTCTTCGTCGTCTGGAAACCACAGCGCCATTTCATTGCGGATGGCACGCTCTTGCCCAGCGCCGGTTCTGACAAGTGCTTTCACCAGGCTGAGTCGCAGGCGTTGCTGCGAGGATGGAATAGTCACAGCTTCCAAGGCGGCTTCGCACTGATCCGGATGCAGGGCGACGATGAGCTCCGCTGCGGAACGGGAGGAACCGACCCAGGTCGTGAACTGGCTTCCGGCTGATGAGGCGTTCGGCAGCCAGCGAGAAACCTGTTCCGCCGAGGTGCGATCGACTTCGCTCAGCAGCAATGCCAGCTGACAGCAGCAATCCTGTCCGGCGTTTTGATATTCACCGGCGTCACCGATGGGGCGACGAAGCGCGATTGTTTGCCAGACGCGATGAGGCAATTGTTCAGGCGCGAGGATTGCTGTCTGTTGCAGCAGAAGTGCGGCTACCGTTGATGGATACAGATAGGCGACTTCGGACTGATCGATGTTCTTCCGGACGTCACTCAGCAACTGCCATGCTTCGTCATGCAGCTGACGAGCCAGATTACTGTGGGCGTCACCGACTTTATCCTGACTCAACAGCGATTCGGCCATCAGACTGAAGCAGTAAGGTCGCAGCGACATGTGTTTGATCGTCCGAGCCAGTTCAATCGCTTTCTCCGGCGCGACTCGGACCATTCGATAGCACACGCGCAGCGCCGCTGACTCGCGTTCATCGGCGATCGGACGGCGGTTTGCATCGGGCTCGCGGAATTTGCCGAGCAGCGCGACGGCGCGATCGGGGTCAATCGACGCCAGTTCGTGGGCGATGTTTTGCAGATGGCGATTGAATTCAAAGTTGTCCGTCAGCGGTTCGATCAGTGCGAGTGCCGCGTCGGGATCGACCTGCGAAAGTTCCTCAGCAAACGCTCCGCGGGCATAAGCCGACCAGGCCGCCGGAGCCAGTTTCTTTGCATCTTCGAGTCCTTCCCGAAGCAGCGATTCTCCACGTTCACGCTCGCCGAGATCCAGCAGTCGTTCGCCGACCAAGCCGATCGCGACAGTTCGATGTTCGGCTTCGGTCAGGGCGCGCGCATCCTGCACGATGCGGGCCAGAAGCTGCAGCCGATCATCGCGATTGAGATTTGCGATGGGTTCGAAATGGACCAGCATGTAGACCTTCATCGGGCCATCAGGAAACTCGTCCAGCAGTCGGAGTCCTTCCTGAGGTCGATCCGGAGCGAGTCCCATCGCCAGTGAACTGCGTATTCGCTGACCATTCATCTCTTTCGCAGCCGGAAGTGTTTCCAGCTTCTGCAGCACATGATCAGAAAAGTAACGCGCGATGGTTGTGTCGATCAGAGTTTTGCTCTGCGGATCAACGTCCTGAAGTCCATCAACAAGTTTGAGCGCCAACTGCCGCTTCTGTTCGACGGTCCATGCCATCGGCTCCTGTGGCTCCTGTGCGGCCTCAACTGACCGCTGCAGAAGCTCGTCGATTTTCGGAAGCAGAATCTTCAATCCCGTCGCGGTGTGATCGACAGGCGTCCCGTTGGCGAGATGACCGTCAGCTTCGGCGATGAGCAGCGGGCCGCGTCCAACAGGACGATCGATTGTAAAGCTGCCGTCATTGAGTGATCTGGTTTCTGCCTGATCCTGGTTCGTAAGCACGACAACGCGAGCGTTTGCCACAGGTTTGCCGTCCAACGTCAGAATGCGCCCCGAGATTTCGGACGTGCGTGAATCTTCAATCAACGGTAACTCAAGCGGCTTGCCTGAGACCGCCGATTTCCAGCCCGAGATCGCCTGACGTTTTGTGCCCGCTCGGATGACGGCAATGTACTCACCCCACGGCGGCAGGGTCTTCGCTGTCGCATAGTTCCCAGTCTCATCGGACACCAGTCGGACGTCTGCTACGTCTTCTCCGATCGGAGCTTCGGCTTCGGTGACGGGTACCGTGAGTCGATGCCGCAGCGTCACGGGAACATCGCTAATGCCATCGCCCGCCTGATCGGTGATTCGTCCGGAAACCGCGATCGTTGCGGCGTGCGTAATGGTCAACGAGACTGGATCGTCGAGATCTTTGGCATCGAGCGAGATCATTCGTTCGGTCACTGCGCCGTCATGTGCGGCCATCACGGTGACGTTGGCTTTCGGAGCGAGATCGGGGACTACGAACGTCCCGTCCTCGATTGTCGTCACATGTTCCTGACGGTTGACCACCAGTTGAGGACTACGTGGATGCGATTCGTCCCAGAACGCGGTCACGCGGGCTCCGCTGACCGGCTTTCCGTCCGTGTCGATCACAACTCCCTTCAGTGACTTCAGCCGAGTCAACGTGATGTCGCCAAGGCTGATGCCGTCTTTGCTTTCCGGAATCGTGATGACCGACTCCGGCGTAAACGCCTCGAGCCGATAACCACTTCGCCCCGTTGGAACCAGAATCATTTGGCCAACCGGAGCGGCAAATTTGAAACGCCCGTCAGCGTCGGTTGCGACGTCCAGATTCGCCCCGTTGCTCATGGCAAACAGGCGAATGTTCGCGGCAGGCGTGCCATCTGTTGCGATGGCTCGACCCGTGACGCTGACGCCCTGCTCGAACGTCAAATCGAGCCTTTCCACTGTCGTGGAATTTTCAATCCAGCCCTGGCTGAGAAATCGGTTGGCTGAATCCGGGTTGGTAATTTTCAGCGTGAGAATAGCCTCATCCTGAATCACGGCAGTCGCATTTCCGGTCGCATCAAGATCAACCGTATTGGCAATCAGCGTCGTAGCACCGCTGCTTGTGCGCGGCATGGATGTCACGGAAAGCTGCAACTTCCCGAGATTACCATCGCCGGACTTCACCTGAATCGGCAACCGACGCAATGTCGGCATTTGCAGCTCTTCCGACCATCCCTTCGGAACCGAAGAGTTGCTGGAATGGACAGACCACGACACGAAAACTCCCTTTTCGATTTCCGCATAAATCGACGCAACCGATTCCAGCGGCGGCAGCAACAGCTCGACGACGCCGTCGGCATCCGTCATCCCACTCGATTGCAGGGTACTATCTGGTATCGGAGCGAGCTGGCGGGTGTTCGATTGCTCGAAACGAGCCGGGTAGATGACGGGCAGTTGCAATCCGGTCAATTTCACCGTGGCACGAGCCAGCGGTTTGTCGTCGGCTGATCGCAACACGATCTTCCGTTTTGCCCACGGTTCAAGCTGGATAGTCAAGCGATGTCGCGGAAGTGGCAGCTCGCGATAAATCACGATTCCACCATTGCCGCGATCGTTGGTCTCGACAATCAGGGAAAGTTCCTGCCGGAAGACTTCGGGTGCGTCAAACCAGGCATCAGGCACGGCGACGGTGAAATTCCCGTCGCTATCGGTCTTTGTTTCCAGGAGCGACATGGGCGTAACCGACATGAGGCTGGTCGTGATCAGCTTGACAGTGACACCAGCAACGGGCTGACCGTCAACATCGAGCACGACACCGGTAAGATCATCAGCCGATGCCAACCCTGTCAACAGAATGCTGGTCGCAATGCAGCAGAATGCGGATCTCAGAGTGGCGAAGTTGACGGGGTGCGATTTCATGGAGATGACTTTCGGAGGGGTGGCCGGGGTTGGAGCGCAGCGAAACCCCGGTGTTCTTCAATGTCGTCCGCCGAACACTCCGGGGCTTCCTTCGCTGCGTTTCGTCCAGCCCCGGCCACCCTGTCTGAATGGCGTAGACTCATGGTTTGATATCCACTTTTTGCTCATGCTTCAACTTGCCCCGCAGTGGACCGCTGTCGAAATCGAGGACTAGCTGGAGCATGCTCAAATCACTGGCTGGCGGCACTCGGACCGAGGCCTTGCAGAAGGTGCCTCAGGCAAAGCCGCTGCTCGAATGGACTAAAGACCGCCCGTTCTCATCGATCAGGGACACGCCACAGTTTGGTCCGGAATAAGCCGCGCTGCCTTCGATGTGACACAGGTTAATCAGCAACCCGGAACCCGTGAACAGTTGCGGCTGGACACTCAAATTGGCAGCGCCGTCCCGCGTGTTTCGTTCGACGCTGGCATCCATCGTCAGGTTGCCGATCGGGTCAAATTCCAGCGTCTGGGCTTCGGTCACATTCAGCCAGTCCTGCTCGCGAACATCACGGTCACGTGAAAACGTGAACTCCCACGGTCGATCGGTGCCGCTCGGCTTGATGACAATAAACAGAACCGAAGCCGCGTAGCGACCGACCGGCAATTCGGTTTCTGCATCGGAGCCCGTAATGCTGTATACAGATCCATCGTCGCCGGCAAGCGTGACAATCGTCTGCAAAATTTCGTCACGTTCCGATCGCGGCTGAGCGACAACTTTCACTTTTCCCGTGGCGGTCGCCGATTCAAACAGCAGCCTTCTGCCGAATTGGTCGCCTTTGACAAACAGTCGCTGCCCGCGAATTCGGACGACCGGACGAAAAGGAAACGTTTCCAAAAACGGATCAAACCGTCCGTCCGCGTTGATGTCGATCTGCAGCAGATCTTTGGAGTCCGCAAACAGGCCGTTGGCGTCGCCATCGATCTGACGCGTCTGGAAAACTTTTTGTTCGGTGGCTTCACGGACGGTCACCGAGTGGTCAATGGCTGTCACTGTGGTGATGCTGAGATCTGAACCATCGGGCGAACAGCGAAACAGCACCTGTCGCGGGTATTCGCTGACAACGTTATCAATAACCTGTTGCGATTTTATTGAGAGCACTCGAAGTGATCCAGTGCCTTTCACCAGGTCACTTTCGCCGATGCCACGGTCTCGGTCGATGTCGGCGTAGAGTGCAAAATCATCGTCGCCTGTTCGAGCGACCACAATCGCGATTCGCGGGGACTCCGGCGTGCCGAACACCAGCTCCGCAAACCGCAGCGATGCCGCGTCGTGCGGTAGATCGAGCTCCAGATCGTCGGGAGCGTCGTGTCGCAGATCCAAATGCCGCCAGCGGGCCGAACGTGCCAGTGCGTTGAAGTCGTCACTTGCCCGCTCGTCGGCCATGAGTCCGTTCGAAAGAAAGGCCAGACAGATCGCGGGAATCCACAACTTCCGAATCACGTCGCGTGTCTCCTGCAAACTGCCCCAGGTCCGGTTGTTGGAAAAGTCGTCGTTCGCTCTGCGAACGAAACGAGAGTCCTGTTGCGTGGTCCGTCTCGTTCGCAGAGCGAACGACGACTATGGACACACGATACTACGGGGGCTCAGATTTGTTTACGAACGACGCTGGATATTTGCGTTTTCTGGAGACGAGTGTCATCTCGACCGAAACAGGTTGCGGCTTTATTCAGGCGTAAACTGCTCCAGATATTTGCTCAAATGCAGTTTGCGGGCCGTGTTTTCGGATGTCATATAGCGAATCTTACCGAAGATCGGACGCTCCGGTCCCCACGCGCGGTCGTAGCGTCCGAGCACCCAGAAGATGCCGGAGTACGAATTCGGATCACGACCATCGACAGCAAAGCGGTTGTTGAGTTCGATCATCGTGGCGAGCGCATCGCGTGGTGTTTCGGACCATTCCAGAATCTTTTTCCCCCACAGCATTCGCAGATAGTTGTGCATGCGACCGGTCGTCGTCAACTGGTTCTGAGCCGCATTCCAGAGCTGATCGTGCGTCTCCGCGTTGCGCATTTGATCGAAGTCATAGACAACCGGGCGAGGATCGGACTGATGAATGCGAAGTGTTGCCTGAGCCCAGTCCGGGAGGGACTCGTAGCGATCGAAATCGTCTCGCTGCGAACACATGTTGAAGCCCAGTTCACGCCACGTCACAAGTTCATCGAGGAATGATTCGGCATTCTCAGACATTCCCCACCAGCCGGCGCGACTTCCACGTGTTTGTTTGGGATCTGCGAGTTTGTCGATGGACCAGTCTTCCAGCGCGGCGAGTTTTTGAAAAACCTCGTGGGCGGAAATGTGGCCAAAGTGCAGATACGGTGACAAACCGCTGGAGGCATCTTCGTCCGGCTGATTTCGATCTTCGGCGTAGCGGGACAGTCGCCGCTCCAGGAAACTGTCCAGCTGTTTTCTGGCCGCGACCGGACCGCCCGTCATCGCTGCTTCCTTCACGTCCTGATCGATGGAGAGACGGTCCATCGCGTCCGCCTCACAATTCAGCAGCGACTGATCCGCCGCTGGCCAGCGAGAGCAGAATTCTTCAGGCAACATATCGAGACGGGGAATCTCAGGATGCGCAAGTGGATCCTGTTCCGGCATGACGGGCAGATACACACCAAGATTCTTCTGCAGATAACGACGAAACGCATAGGCCGTGGGAAAGACTGTTTCCGGCACATGCAGCGGAAACAAGCCGTTAGAATCGACCGCTTCCATTTTCACATCAATGCGACGCGCGACGGCGTTGATCATGCGGGGAAGGAAGAAACAGGGAAAGTCGTCCGTGACAATCGTTGTCGCTCGGGATGCCAGCCATTCGATCATCCCACCGCCCTGCCCCGACCGCGTCTCCACAAACGGAACGTAGCAATGCTTCAGGCGTTGCGCATGCGTCTGATTGTCGCGCATACCCTGCAGCACAAAGGCGTGTAGCCGGCGACTGGCCCACGGATAATCCTTCCGCAGCGCTTCGACAATCAGCAAAGGCTTTTGATGGCTGCGAGCAAGTTCGGCGGCGCGTTGCAGCGCAAAATTGGATGACAGCCGGCGATACGCCGTCAGCCAGTACAGCACGAATTGTCCGTCGCGGCGGATAGATTTCTGATTCAGCTCGCGGATGCGCACTGCGGGGGTTGATGTCATGAGTTTATTCTCTCCGAAGTCGCATTCGCCACAGGAAACATCGCCAGCATTCGTTCACGCCGAAATTCAAAGATCCTGCGAAGATCCTTTATGCATCCTTTCTGCAGATGGATCGGTGCGGCTGTCGTGATGTGGAAATGCAGCCATGGCGGGGTGATTTGTTCCAGCCGAAACGCATCGCTGAAGAAGGTGAAAACATCCTCACGGAAATGCGGAAGCAACACGGAACACGTCAGCACATAGCAATGGTCTTCAGAATCCCACTCGATCGTGATCATACCAGCCTCCAACAGATGTTTGCCCGGACGATCGCATCTGCAATAACAAAAGTATTGAAGATATGGACGTTTTAACCGAATAAATGCGATTAACGAACACCGCGCCATCATCTCTTTATTCGGCCAGTGCTTCCGAAATTCCAATATTTTATTGAATTTATGTTAGCATAACTGTGAATTGACGGTTGTATTGAAATGGTAAAGTTCCGACACTCCGAAATACCAGAGTGGATGTTTTGAACGATATGAAGGGGTCTCAAATGCCCAACAGGCTCAAATCTCGCACCGGTTCAATCCGCAAAACTCAGGCGCCGCGTGAGCTGACGCCCAAAAAACTGACTCCGGCTTCCCGGGCTCAAACACGTGCCGCCGATTTGCTGGCAATGGAGGTCCGTTTCATTCCAGCCGCAGAATTCACGCGGCTTGAAGGAAACAACACTCCGATTGAGACCGCTATTCAACTCATGGCTTCGCTTCAGAAGTTTGTGATCGACGAACGTCAGTCGAAACAAGCCGGTTCGGACCTGGATCTGGACGATGGTGGCGGATTCCGTGACTGGGGTTCGGACGCTCCATTGCTGACTTTCGAACAGGAACAGACATTGTTTCTGGCGTTGAACCTGCTGCGGTTCCGGGTGAATCTGCTGAGAAGTCGACTTTCTCCGTCGCGACCATCAGAGCGTGCGATGGATGAAATCGATGAAATGCTGGTCGTCGTGGAACAGCTTCGAAGTCAGTTGGTAAACTCCAATCTTCGGCTCGTCGCAAGCATCGCAAGGAAATTTTCCACTCAGCATGGTGACGTTGATGAATTCAGCAGCGATGGCTGCATGATTCTGCTGGGAGCGATTGATCGCTTCGACTACTCACGCGGCTATCGCTTCAGCACATACGCGACTCATTCGATTCAAAGGCACTTTTACCGAACCTGGAAGGTGCGTCAGCGCCGAAAAGAGCGGTTTCCAAACGCAGCGAGCGAGATCCTCTGCGAGGTGCCAAATCGAGAGCTTGAAACGCCGGTGTGCGAAGATCCACAGGGAGTTGTGAACGTACTGCTGGCACATGCCAAAGATGTGCTTGATGATCGTGAGCGGGAAATCCTACTGCATCGATTTGGTATCAACAGGAACAATGGTCGCAGTCGAACGTTGCGTGAAGTGGCCGAAGATCTTGGCCTTTCCAAGGAACGTGTAAGACAGTTGCAACTCAAGGCTCTTGAGAAGCTTCGTGAGATCCTCGACCCTGGACAGTTCTACTTTGACGCGACATTGTCGTGCCACTGAACATGCCGCATCAACACATTTACAGTAAGACGGGCACTTTTGCCCGACGCTGTCCTGGACGGGCAGAAGTGGCCGTGCTACAGCGGGGCGACCGATCGCTGCGGTTCGAGTAAGTGAACACAATCAGGAGCCCTCTGGTACTTCTCATCCTTTTGCCAGCCAGAACCCCGGAATAATCGGAAAAACCTCCCTCGAAGAGCATATCCTGAGTAACCTGCGCTTGTTTCTGATTCTCCGCGGCACCACGATGCGGTTTTCGGGGTTGAATAAGGCTTGAAACCCTGACTTTCGTTAGAGCGGATGACTTTCCCCTCCGCCAACGAAACGCAGGCATCGCCCGTCTTTCGCGGATCAAAAGTCCAAGTCATGTCCGACATCTTTATTGAATGGGATCGTGATCGCCTGGTGGTCGCCCGCGGACGAGCGGATGGTAACTGCGCTGAGATCACCGAATCCTGGATCATCGAGCGATCCGCCGACGCCGCAGATATGTTCGCAGTCGTCGATCAACTCAAACCGATCGCGCACGCCGCTTCGAGTAAGAACCGCCCTCAGGTAACGGTCGTCTTTCCAAGACAGTTTGTCGCGATTCATCGCATTCAATTGCCACAGGTCGCAGACGGCGAATTGCCCGCCATGGTGCGCATGCAGGCCACGATGCGGCTGACCGTTCCGGTCGAATCAGTCAGCATGGACTTCGCGCCCCTGCCCGTCATTCCCGGAAGCGTGACGCGTGATGTGCTGCTGGTGACGGCTCCTGGGGAGCAGGTCGCCCAAGCTCGCCAAACGTTACGGGAAGCGGGACTGGAACTGAAAGAACTTCGCGTCAGTGCGTTCTGTCTGGCTCAGGCGGCAGCCCAGGCGGGGGTGCTGACGGAAAGCGCAGACGCCTCAATGGTCGATGTCGTCGTCTTGATGCGACGCGATTTCATTGAGATCACATTTGTCCGGGGCACTGCCGTCCTGTTCTCACACAGTGGGAACTCGTGGTCGGCGGCGGATGCCATTGAACGCACGCTTCGTTCGGAACTCACCCGCGCTCGAATGTCGGCCGCCGAATCATTGGGTGAACATAAAATTCGCCGAATTCTGCTGATCGGCGAATCTGACGCTACCGCTGCGGTGACCGATCAATTCGCGACACGATTCGATTCGGCCCGCATTGAACGCATTGACCCCGCAGGTGTTTTTGTGCGCGGCAATCTGGCGACGGGTGTTACGGCCACCGATGTCGTCGCAATTGCCGGCGCGATTCAGGGCGATGTCCGCACGACAGTGGCAGCTGTCGATCTGGTCAACCCCAGAAAGCCACCGGAAAAGAAAGATCTGCGAAGGATTGCTGCGCTCGGCGGAACACTCGCCGCGATGTTGTTTTTCGCGGCCGTGTTTTTCTGGCGGCAGGGACAGATCAACGAATTAACGGAAACGAAAACGGTCCTGCTCGCTTCCAATCGAAAGATTGAGCAGAAGCTTGCTGCTGGAGATAAGGAACTCATCCAGGCGGGAAAAATCGGTGAATGGGTGGACCGTGACATCGAATGGCTGGACGAGATCGTGCGCCTGCAGGCGATCTTGCCGGGCACAGACCGCTTCTTTGTCGATAACATCCAGTTTTCAACGGTGCAGGTGAATGGGACCGGAATCATCAAGCTGGAAGGCTTTGCAAAAACGAAGGAAGAAATCGAAGACATTGGTCGAGTCCTTGCGGAAGCCGGATACGGAGTCAAACCCTATACGCCGGTGCAGTCGTCCGGGGCGAATGCAGCACCGGAATATACATTCAAAGTCGTGCTGGAATTGTCGTTGCCCGAAGTCAAGAATGAGCAGTCATCCTGAAGTTTCAGGTACGCGGAATAACAATGGACGAACAGACACGTAAAAAAGTTCTCGTGGGCGGGCTGGCGGCAGTCGTTCTTGTGTTTCTGCTGCGCTCGATGGTGGACGAATGGGTTCGCGGACCCATTCGGGATTTGCAGTCCGAAGTCGCGAAGGCTGAAGCTTCGGCGGAATCACTGACAGCTCAAGAAATCCAGCTGGATGTCGCCAAGAGAAATTTGGACGACTGGAAGGCCATCAGTCTGCCGCCGGATGTTGACAACGCGCAGCGACTTTATCGCGAGTGGATTCAGGCGCTCACGGAAAAATGTGGATTCAGTCGAGTGAGCGTCATACCGGCGTCTAAGTCCACTCAGAAGGAATTCAGCACGGTGGCCGTGGAAGTACGGCGAGCCGAGACAGATCTCGAAGGACTCACGCGGTTCCTGTATCTGTTTGATCAGGCTGACTTACTGCACAGAATCTCAGCCATTACGATCGACAGTCCGAGCCCGAAGGGCAATCCACGGCTGGAGGTTTCCTTTACCGCAGAGGGAATGAGTGCCACCGGAGCGGAAGACCGGACGGAACTGCTGCCGCGCACGCCGCTGACGAATGCCGTGAAAGAAACCGATACGAAAATTGTCGCTGTTCCCAATGAGGCTTTTCTGATCGATGAAGATCCTGAGAAATTTGAACCGTTTCTGATCCGAATCGGGCACGAACTGCTGCGTGTGGAATCTGTGTCCGAATCGGGCTGGAAGGTGACTCGCGGCATGATCGGCACGAAGGCAATATCCCATGACGCAAATGCCGTCATTGAGTTGTTCCCGGTGGCATGGAATCGCAAAGAATTCACAAAGGACAAATATGACGCGATCGTCAAATCGTCGTTGTTCGTGATTCCTGCGCCGCCAAAAACCTACACACCACGTCTGTCGGGAGTTTCTGACAAGACCATCAAGCCCGGCGAAGAATTGAAATTCACTGCCCGGGCTGACAGCCTGGATCCTGAACTGGGTGAAGCTCAGTTCGCGTTGTCGGATTCGACCGAGGGCATGGCAATCAACCCCGCCAGCGGAGAATTCACATGGAAACCGCCTGAAGAAACGCCACCCGGCGAATACACGGCAACTGTGTTGATGTCGCAGTCAAAGAATGCCGAAGTCAAATTTGATTCCAAACTGAAGATCACGATCAGGAAACCGAATGCCGCCCCCAAAATTACACTGCGGGAAAACGCGATTGTCGTGCTCGAAAAGGAATTCACCACGACTGCCACTGCCACGGATGACGACGCAGGTGACAAATTGACTTTTTCACTGGGCGGTGGATCTCCGGAAGGATTGACTGTTGACGCAAAGTCCGGCCTGATCAAGTGGACGCCAGTTAAGTCCTTTACGCCTGGCAAATACGATGTCGAAGTGAAAGTCACGGACAGTGCCGCTGAACCAAAGACCACTTCCGCGAAAATCGCACTGGATGTTCAGGATGACTTTGCCAAACTGACATTTCTGACAGGGGTCGTTGGCAAGGATCGCGTGCTGTTCGCCTGGTTTCATAACCGGGCAACGGACAGGACTACGCAACTGAAAGAAGGCGAAGAATTGACGGTTTCAGACATCAGGGCGACCATCATTTCTATCGGCAATCGTCACGTCACAATGAAAGACGAGGCAGGATTGTGGAAGCTGAATTCGGGACATAATCTGCGTGATCGTGAGTTGGTGGAACCTGCTGCAAAATCAGCTGAATCGCCCACAATCGAAACGACTGTCAATCCGGCTGAAATCCCGACCACACCGCCTGCGGAAACACCTGCTGTTGTGCCCGCTGACTTGCCGCCCGAAAAGCCAGTCGTGCCCGCTGAAACGCCGCCCAAGGCCACTGCCGAAACTCCGGCATCGACAGAGCCAGCCGTTGCTCCGCCTGAGTCTGCGCCCGTTGAGTCCTCAGAGCCAGCGGAATGAAGCCGCGATCAGTACGGCGGCAGCAGTCGGCGAACTCCGTGGAACAGAACGACGCCGATAAAGAACACGTTTCGCAACAAGACGGCGAAGGTGTTCAGTCTCAGCGGTGCCTGATTTCTGGCAGAGCCGATTGATTCCGCCAATTGCCCGGCCATGCGTCGCATCCAGCCAATTGTTCGAGGGTAGTCGCACAGTCCCTGAACCCACTCCTGCGGAATCCCTTGTTCGCCCACAGCTGTGCCGACAATCCCGCCGACGATCGCGGCTGTCGTATCGGCGTCGCCACCGCATTCGATGACGGACATGACCGCCCGACGATAGTCCTGCGGATTCGAGAGCCACGCATGAATTACAACAGGCACCGTGTGATAGACATAGCCTGAGACGCCGCGAGTCAGCCCCATCATTGCGGCAAAATCCTGTGTCGATTGTTGCTCTGAAACACTCGTCGCGACACTTCGCAACAGTACCGCAAACTCGCTGCCAGCAGTCCCCAGAATCTCTGAAACTTGATCAACGAAAGCTGACGCGGAGATTTGCGGATTGCGGCACGCACAATGCGCCGCGAGTGCGACGGCAATCGCTCCGTATTCCGCCTTTGGATCAGAATGCGTCACCCGCGACGATGCCCGTACAAATTCGACCATGCGTTCAACGTCGTCGAAGGCGGCACCGAAAACTGCCGCCCGCATCGCCGGGCCGTTGCCAGCGGAAAACACGCCACTCGATTTTGGTGAGACGCCAAAGCACAGCTTGAGCGATGATCGCAGCGTGGCGAATCCAATTCCGGCGGGCAACGCCAAAAACCACCACTTCAGTCGGCGAGCGAACTGCCGAGTGAACTCATCGACGTCCGAGCCGGACGCAATCAACGACTGAGCGACCATACAAGTATGCTCAGTGTCGTCGGAGACCATTCCCCGACGAAAAATAAACCGATGCCGATCCGGAGGGCCGAGCAATCTCGGCGATCGCTTGCGAGACACGCCCTCATACGGCAACCCAATCGCGTCGCCCACCGCAGTTCCCAGGATGCAGCCAACAATGTGTGATTCCATGCGAGCATCTTCCAAACTTCTCCGAACCCGACAAGGCCTCAGTGAGTCAGATTCCATCGCATGAGACCTATTGATGACAAAGATCGACGCAAAAGTTCCGGGGTGGCCAGGGTTCGAATGTGCTTGAAGATCCATCTTGACTGGATGGATGGCTTTCCCGTTTCGCAGTCGCGCGGCCAGTTGCAATGGATGCTCCGCCCGGGAATTGATCGACTCGATGGCACTCGATTTCCACAACGAACGGCATCCGTTGTTTCAACTCACCGACATACCCAGTTCCGCCCGTGCCGTGAACCTTCCACTGTTCTTTCGAAAACGCCAGCAGCTCTTCTTCACACGCTATGAATGTAAGCATATTCGAAAGATACCCACCACCAATCAGCAGGAGCAGAGGAACAACGACAAAAAATCGGATTTTTACGGCTCGTACGAATTGGATGGCGAACATTTTCAGAGTGCCTGAAGGCGTGCGACCGCAAATGCGAAACTAGTTTAGGAAACACTGGTAGCGGGGCAATAAGTGGAAATACTACTTCGTGACTAGAGACCAATGGCCCCTTTTGTGCATTAACAGAACTTCATTTGTCGGTGAAATTCCGCAGTTGCCGCGTTCTGCAACACGGCTAGAAATTCGGGGCTTTTTCCTGAATCGGCAGCAAGCTGCAACACACACTCCTCGCGATTGGAAGCGAGTGGGTTGGCCCCGAATTCGAGAAGCATTCGAGCTATACGGTTGTCGCCTTCGGGGTTTGCTGCAACTGACATTAGAACTGGATCGGAATAAGGCGAATTGGGATCTGCTCCTTGTGCCACAAGGAGTTCCAGCAGTTCAGGGATTTTCTCGACCTTACTCGTAGGATTACAGGTTACTGCAGCCCGCAGTATGGCGTCCGGCATTACTGCGCGATCAAGAGTGTCTGCGTACGATCGTAACATTTGCACGGCCTCGCTGATTAGGTCCAAACGAATCATTGTGTGTACATCCATGTAGGCGCCCGCATCGAGCAGCAACTTAATAACCACATTATATGACTCGAGGGCGGATTCACATTCTGTGGGTATCAGAAAGCAAGTTGTGGTGTGACGTAAGTTGTTTGCAGGAAGAGTTCTTCGGCTCTTCCGGCTTTGATCCATGCTCGGAAGCGGATGATGGTTTCGGCGTTTTCGCGAAGCCAGTA
>JBBQSE010000035.1:0-30984 GCA_038214195.1 Planctomycetales bacterium | reverse complement strand
AGTAGTGCTGACCGGAGGTCGTGATGAAAAATGCGTTCAAATTGTGTGCCATTCTGATCGTTTCCTGTAGTTTGGTATGCGGACAGTTTCAGGCGTCTGCGGATGAGTCGCGACCGACTGATGATCCCAGGAAACCCGATACCGCGAAGGTTGAGCCTGGAGCTGACGATGCACCCGGCAAGGCCGAATTGTTCGATAATTTCGAACCTCTCCCTGATGCGAGATTCTCACCTGATGCCCAAAAACCGCCAGCGGCAGTCAATGCCATGGGCAACGCAATCAAGCTCGATGGCTGGAAGCCTCGGTATCGAGTCGTGTTGAAGCTCACCAATGATGGAACGTCGCGGACGGTCGATGAACCCTTCGTCGTTCTAGAGACTACCCTGCGAAGCAAGGAAGAGTCGGTTGTCCTTCCTGACGGAAGCAGCGTCACGAGAGTTGTTCAATTTCCGACCACTGTTTTCAAACCACAAATGCGTCGTACGGTTTGCCCCGGAACAGCGCTTCTGGCCGCTGATGAAGTGTCCGTCACCATGGCGGCAGCAACGGACGGCAAGGCTCCCGGAAGCTTCGCGTTTGAAACTCGCGGACGCACGCGATTGCTGCTTGCTCCTTATGTGTTCGACTGCAACTCGGCGAAGCTTGTGGACGGAGTGCTGACACTCACCGAAGTCAGCAGTCCATCCGGTCCCGTCAGGATGCGTGCGGAAAAAATCGAAATCGATTTATCCGTGTTGGGAGTGGACTCGAGTCAATTTGATCAGCCGATTGAAGCTCTGGTGCCGGCAACAAGTCCTCCGCTCGATGACGCACCACGCTTTTTTGCGGATCCGGATGCTCCAAGTAGAAGATTCTCAGACGACGGATCTTCTTTTCCGGCAGCGCGGAGTCGTCAACCGGACGTGGACAAGTTCGAAGGTGACCGGTTTGATCGTCCCGCACCGCGCGAACTCGCCAGACCGCCTCAAGTAAAAGAAGGTATCTCCCCCGTGAAGGAATAATCGTCACTGACACATGATCAAAGAACGGCTGCCAAAAACTGGTGCAGGGGAGAACTTCATGACGACAGGATAAGCGAATGAAGCGACCAGGTGAAACAATTCCTGATGATCGTCTGGAGCAAACTGCGCGGACTCGGCCCGCTTCCTATCCAGACGCAAGAAAGGGTCGTCCGCACAATCTGTGGGTAAAAAGTGCCATTCTATTTCGTTACCGAATACCCGTTCTTCAATTGATCGAGATATTCAGAAGCCCCGGCAGATTCTCCTGAGTGGTTCAGTATTCAGCGAGTCGCTGCTCCCACCTGGATACTTGAAGCAGTGCAAAGCAGTGCTCCGAGTGCCGCCACCTGCCCGCTCTTCCCTACCAAGACCGCCGAGTTCTTCGAGCTGCGCCGAACTGAGAAAACCGAGCTGCGGCTCCCTGAACACTGGCGACTGAACACCAAAAACTTAACCCCGCCCGCCCGTGTCCTCGCGACACATCGCCACCCAGGGTGTATCATGCGTCCGGTTCATCGCCAGACGCACAGATTGCAATTCGCAATGCATTTCAACAAAACAACTTTGGCTGCATTTGCATGATCAAGATTAACCAACCGGAAGAGACGCCAGCCGCCTTTCAGTCAGCGTGGAACAATCACGACATGTCCGAACTTGGCAGCCTGTTTCACGAAGATGCCACGTTCGTAAACCGGTTTGGACACTATGTTCGAGGAATCAGCGAGATCGTAGCGCTCCACGTCTCCATTCATGAAACGATCTATCGCGACTCCACACTGGAAAATGAGTTGATCGATGTTGTCGATATCGCAGACGGATTTGTCGTCATGCATTTCTGGAGTCGTCTGACTTGTGGTGCCGCACATCCGATCGGGCCACACAATATTGATACACTGATACTCGCGGTTCTAACGAAGCAGGATGACGTATGGCGCATTCGAGCGATTGAAAATGTGACACTCACCAACCCACGGACCGGTGAGACGATTCTGCGTGGATGATAAAGCCATTGGGCCAAACCAACAGGGCTTTGACTTCGCCGGCGCGCACGAGTCGCGTGGACCAGGATTCGGAGTTTAGCGTAGTTGCCGGTGCCTGATCGCCGACAATTCTACCCATCCAACCAGATGTCCCTGCCGCAAGACGATGGGGGCGACGATGTTCCGCACTTCATAGTCACAGCTTGGAGTACTTAAAACGTCTCCGCGATGCAGGGTATGGGACTCAACCTGCCTTGTTCGGCTCTCCTGGGGTATGTTGTTGTAATAGATTGGGCTGACAGTAATCTTTGCCGATAGAGGATCTCTTGCAATGCCATCGATCACGGCCTCATCATCCACTTCATGAGTCTTGTCAGCCTTGCCTTTGATTCTCTCCCGTGAAATTGTTTGCGGCGATGAATTGATGCACAGGTAAATGGACGATGGTTGTCCGACGAAACTGCGAGGAATCAGTTTAGTGACGAGTTGGACCTTCATGCTTTGATCCGAAACATTTGTAAACAAATAGAGCTGATTTCCAAGTGGAATGATGTCTCCTGAATTCAGCTGAAAGCTGATTGCACGCCCCTTGTCCGGGTAGAGCGACAATGTAACGCGGCCTTTCAGCCTGGTTAATGAATATCTCCAGATGGAATCTTGAACTGAACTCTCGTTGTCAGTTTTGAGGCAGATCGGTTGCGGACGATAGGGTCTGCTGTCAATGGGGAGAGTTACGGAACTCAGAAAAGTGTCGGTTGGGGCAAGGTTCGGTCGAGGTCGGCCCCGCCCCCAAAAAAAAGGACCAAAGATCGGTAAAACAAGGCCCAACAACACGATCACACAGGCGACGCACAGGATACCCACGCCGACTCTTTTTGCCGAGAGATATCGACGCTGTGGGAGTTGAGTGGTCATTGCCGATTCCAGATTTGAGAGCAACTGCAACAGTCAAGCTATGTCTCGCATTCTTGCCCGATCGGAAGCACACATGTGTAGAGACAGGACGCCGCAAGCATGCTTCCTTGTCTGCAATTCTTTCGGAGCGGCCTTGGATTGGCGATTGTCATTCCATGCGATTGCGCGGTATCCAGCGCCGTTATACTTCACGCGGTCAGAAATGATGGTGTGGATTTTCTTGCGATTGTGCCCTCTCCCCCCGGCAATTGATTTCTGCAACTTGACACGCTTTCCACGGGGGGAGAGGGCTAGGGTGACGGGGAAGAATCAACTGTTTTCTGGTTCATCATATTAACTCCAAGTCAGCCCCCTCATCCGGCCTGTCGGCCACCTTCTCCCCCTTTGCAAGGGGGAGAAGGGACATGGAAAACTTGGACTTTGAAGGTACCTCAGTCTGCACCGCGTTAATTATAGTTGGACATCGTCAGATTGCGTCAAGTCACGGCACTATTGTGCTCGCGAAGCGCTGCCTTCGGCGCTGATGGTGATGTCGGCGGTTTTCGGAAGCGGGCGGGCGGCGACGCGGATCTGGAGGCCGTGGGCGACTTCGCGGAGGGCGGTGAAATCGTGGAAGGAATCGTCGTACACGAAAATCGTCATCGCGCTGTCGGCGGGCATGGATTCGAGTTTTTCGCGAAACGCTGAACCAGGTCTGATCGCAATGGCGACCGGTTCGGCCACCAGAGACTCATCGGGCACGATGGTTTGCTTTAACGCGGTGAAGCGGTTGCCGTCGCCTCCGTACTTCAGATAATCCAGTGAGTTGAACGCATTCATTTCAATCGTAAAATTCATCTTGTAACCTCCGATCGGACCGATCACATCGTCCAGGCGGCCAAAACGCTGCAGCATGGCGACACGCTTGCGGACTCGATCGACGGCAAGTTTCATCAGTTCCTGAAGTGGGACTTCGCTGACTTTGCCTTCTGCCAGCCGGAACATGACTTCTTCACCGTCAGTCCTGCGACTGACGGGAAGTATGCGATGCACCAAATGAGCGGTCTCAGGGGCGGGCTTCGCTGTTGATTCCAGAACTTCGCGAAGGCGGACGGTTTCGATAATCGTCAGCCGCATTTTTTCTTCTGCGGCACGGGCGACGGACTCGTCCTGCTGGACGACGCTGATGGCCTTCGCGAGCGCATTTTCTTTGTCCTTTAGCATCCTCAGCAATCGATCCACTTCATCTGCCAGCTTTCCCGCTTCCTTTTGGGCGGCTGACCGAGTGACCTGATCCTGCCTGGCTGCGGCGTTCCGTTCAGCAATCTGCTGCTGCATTGCCTGGATTTCTTCCTGGACAAGACGCCGTTCGCGCAGCAATGATTCGCGGCGATCAGCGAGTTCCTTCAGTCGCAAAACCAGCGCCGCGTGCTGCTGCGTCACTTCTTCGACTTCCGACTGTCGCTGAGTGAACTCAGATTCGCGATCCGGTGCGGTTGGTTCGCTGACTTCTTCGGCTGCGGGTTCAGATTCAGCCTGCCCCATCGGCTGCCGTTCCACTTTGACCGAAACGATCACGATCAGGATGATCAGGATTCCCACGATGTTACAGATCACGTCCAGAAAGGAGTCGGATCCGAATTCCAGTTCGGGTGCTTTTGCTCTGCGTCCCATTAGTACCGAGCCCTCCCCGGTGCCGCCGTCACTTCAATATGCGGCGACAGTTCATACACGCTGGCCGATGGTATGCCAAGATCCTTCAGCGATCCCGCGAGCGGAATTCGCCATCTCTCGCCGCCGGGGCTGACGATGAATTTGACGACCGGCATCATTGCTTCATGAGGCGATTTTTTTGCATCGGTCACTTCGGTGTCGATGTTGCGGAGCAGGTCGGTGAGAGCCGTGTTGAGCGTATCCGGTGTGACGACGACCGCCGGGTGCTGACCAACGGTCATGTGATTCCCATCCAGGAAGACGGTGACGCCGACTGGAGTGGCGTAAGCTTTGGGTCCTTTTTTCGTCGATGGCAGTCGCTGGAGCAGATCTTTGTCAACACGAGTCAGGTCGATGAGTGGACTTGCCGGAGCGCCGGTTTGAGGCTCGCCACTTGCCGAGGACGAACCTGATGTTTCGGAACTGGAAGGCGTTTGCAGGTGGCGTGATTGTGCGGTCTGCGAATCAGGAGAGGATTTTCCGGCCATCATCGAGGCAAACTGCTCTTCGGCCGTCAGTGAGGGCTCGCCATTGCCTGCGGCCTTCCCGGAGTCTGCGCTGGAGGACCACGGTGCTTCCGCAGGACGTCCGTTGGCAACGACCGGGGCTGTGGCATTGTTGTTGAACAGCACAGATTCGGCGCGTTCGCTTGATCCAAGTGCCGGGGGGCGTCCTGTCGATTGCGTGCCGGGGATCTCGGTGGAAGTGTCCTTGCCTTGCCGGGCGAATTGAGCCTGCGGCATCACCGGCGAATCACCGCCGGGGATCTGCTGTGGAAACGGGACGGATGGAGTCGGCGTTGGAGCTGACACCTCGCCGTGGCCTGCGCCATCTGGTGTCGCACTGCGGGCGTAATGATCCGCAAATTGATTCGCAACCTGATCGCCGACGGAGTCTGGCTCAGAGGTCCCATGAGTCCCTGGCGTGAATTCATTGACCGACTTGCGGTTTTCATAAAATCCAGGGGGCGGCGCGACACCGCCGGCATAATTGCGGCTGCTCATCCCGCGACTGGTGATTTTTGACTCGGATCCTACCGTTCCATCTGCGCGAAACGACAGACCGCGAGTCGTCGGATCCGGTGCGCGACTGTTGCCATTCGCGCCCGGCGTTCCGCCGCCCTGCCCAAGAGCCTGCGCCAGCACTCGCAGGTTAGCGTGGATCTTGTCTCGGCGAAGAAACGTTTCCCGCATGGCAACTTCGGCGGCATTGACCTCGGCGGAATCGGACTCACCAGCCGCAATTTTCTGTTCGTCGTCAAGCAGTTCGTAGCCGAAATGCATCTTTTCATTCGCCAGAATTGACTGCGCCGTATAGAAGGCTTCGCTGCCGGATGGACGGACGAGTAACAGAACATATGGATTTGAAGTCACCGATCTTTTTGACCGTTCGCGATGCACCGCGAGAATCGCCGCCATCAGTGGCGTGTCGCTGATCGGGAAACCGTCCAGTTCTTTGGGCTGGATCACGACTCCGGCGGGCACAATCCTGTAGCCGTCTTTCGTAACCTCCACCATAATGGGAGTGCGAGTCGTGCCCGTTGTGTTTGTGAAATCAACGACGGTTTCCACACCATCCGATGGTTTGGTCTGTTCGGCCAGTTCGATCTGCTTCCGCAGGGCGAGGATGGTGGAATTCATGGCGATCAGTTTTTGTTGCGCCTCGACCGCATTTGCCTTCGCGTTGGTCAGCAGTTGTTGTTTCGCCAGCAGTTGTTTTTCCTGTTCATCCAGTTTGCGGCGCAGAACATTGTGCTGCGAACGCAACTGGGCGATGCGCTTCTGCAAACTTGCGATGTCCGATTCGTCCGGCGTTGATTCTGCGGACTGCAGAGTCCCTTCGAGTTCTGTCATCTGTTGCCGCAGAACCGCGACGGCGGCTTCGTGTCGAGTAACCGCCAGTTGCAGTTCGTCCACTTGTTGTTGCAGCTGTTGCAGGGTCCTGGTGACCACTTGCCGCTCGGATTCCAGGGCGGCGATTTCCGAGCTGCGATCCGGCGGAACGACCGTTGGTGCGAGGGCCTCAAGCTGTGGAATCGGATCGCCGAATTGTTCGTGACGAATCTTGCGTGTCATCACCAGCAGCAACAGAATCAGCGCGCCCATAGCGCAGACCAGCACGGCCAGGAACGGGAAGAGCGAGATTGAATTTTGGTGCCGTTTCCGGGTCACGCCGCCACTCGCATGGATGTCTTGGAGGTCATGATGCTGACGGCCGCATTCAGGCTTTGCACCGTCTGTTCCAGAGTGGCCACCAGTTCCAGCGTCTGGAGATTGCTGTTCAGACTTTGCTGAAGCTGAACAAGTTTCTGTTCGGCTTCAGTGAGTTGCAGCATGGTTCTTCCAAGACGATGCAGTTCCTCAGCCTGTCCGGCTGCTGCGAGCGAACTTTCCCGCATCGCGTTTTGCCACAGGTCAACTCGATCAATGAATGTAATCAAAGTCTGCTGCATCTGCTGCATGAACATCTGCGAACTCTGATGCAGTGTGGCAGCGTATTGATCGCGAGCCGTGTCGGCGGCGATGCGATGCGAATGCAGCGTCGCTTCGGTTTCGCTGGCAAGGGCCTGAGACAGAGACTGGGTCTGCGAGCTCAGCGCTTCGGCCCAGCCATTTTGCATGGCGTTCAGATGCCGATGCCAGGATTCGGTTTGCTGCGCCAACATGTCTGACGTCCAGTCGGCCAGCGCCGGCAACCCGGTTTTGGACGGGGCGGAATCGTCGGCAGTTTTGCCGATGCACGGGACGATTGAATCAATTCCAAACTGCTCGACATCATTCAACACTGACTGCTCGCCGCGTTCGACAAGGAACGTAGCGAAGACCAGCATCATCGACATTGTGAGTGCCTGGGCCGTGGTATCAAACGCCACGGCAAGGCCGGCGGTGACTTCCGGCAATGAGGAGTCGAGCTGCTCCGGAGTTACGTTGGCGATCGCCATCGTGATCCCAATCACGGTGCCAAGAAATCCCATGATGGGAACGGCCCACGTAACTGTGCGAATTAGGGAATAGCTTTGAGCGAGTCGATCGACTGAAAGATCAGCCAGATATTTGAGGTGATCTTCGAGCCCACCTTTTCGCCCCGCATTGACGTAGTGCAGGACGTCCTGAATTCGACGCCACATTGATGACGACTTTACGGCCTCCGCCTGTAAACTTGCCTGCCATGCTGACAGAATCTCATCAACACCCGGTGCTCCCGCCCGATCCGCCCAGTCTGGATTTGTGGTCAGTTCAATCACCGATGCAATCGCCGCGCGCTCGCTCGGCAGTTGCTTCAATTTCATGAACAGAATTCCGAGTCCGACAAAGAACAGGCCGGATGTGACGTATTCCAGCGGATGACCGCAGAAGTATCGCTGAACAAACTGCGGGCCGCCGGAGAAGAAGCTCGCGATGCGCGGCGCAAGCAGGTAGAAAACGACCGTCGCGGCGAGCCCCAGGAACATACCGATTCCGGAAACTGACCGTTCTTGAATTCGCACCGCGCGATCGGAATGATGGGCAGTCGCCGATGGAGTTTCAAAATTTCGATTTGCTGACACGTGCAACTTCCTGAAGCGAGTCAGAGGCGGAACCGGGCTCAGATTGAGACTGGTTGTCTTGGTAGGACGGGTCTCCAGGCCCGTCCTGAATTGCTATGCAGCCGAACGCGTGAGAGTTCGAGACAGAAGTTTCGCCACATCTGTCACATTCCGTCACGACGTTCTGACAGTGCGCTGGACGGGCCTGGAGACCCGTCCTACGGACCTAAAACCGCGCTGTTATTCAGAATCTGTCTTAACTTTGATGCCATTTTGCGTCCACTGCAGTTTGCTGCGCAGGTGGCTGCGGCGCACTCCATGACTGGTCAAGTTTTGACCGATCGTCCCATCATCGCCCTGAATTGCCGTGCCACGATGCAAAGCGGCAACATCTGCCGGTCTGCATGGAACGGCGGATTTGACATTCCTGGCACTACTTCTGACTCAACCCGGATTCCACACTGGCAAAACATGGCGTAAAGCACCTAGACTCTGCAGAATTGGCATTTTGCGAAACGGAAAGCCTCAGCCATGAATTTGATTACAGTGTTTGAACAATCGTTTTCACGCCGCACGGATCGCGCTCCGCGAGCCACAACGTTGTGGGGAACGCTGGCTGCGTTCTTGTTGATCTTCTTTGCTCCCGCATTCGCCGACAAATGTCAGGCGCAGTCAAACGGGAAAGACTCCAGCGATTTTCCAGTATTCGAATTAGAGCCGCTGTTACCTCCAGGGGTTACCGGCGGATCCGCGTTACCGCCGGTGGAAAATTCACCTGGTGGCAATGTTCCGGGGCGAAGTCGCAAGCCAATCGAACGTGATCCAGCAGACATCGGCCGTTCCCGCCCCGTGCCGATCAATGGCGGCAGCGGCAATGCAGGACAAGCTGATTTTCCAGAAGACCTTTTGCCAGCCAATGATGATGGCCCCGCGTGGCGAAGCCCTTTCCTGCGCCCAGATCCGCGTCAGCGCCCCGATCCGCGTCAGCCGCAAGACTCAGGTGGGCAGAATCTTTCGGCGGAAGATCCGTTGTCGGACGAATTCGACTGGTCTCAGCAACCTGTAACGCTTGTGGATCTGGACGTCGGACATCCCTGGGCTTTCGATCACACGAAGCCAGGTTTGACGGAGGCCGAAGCGGAAGACTATGTTCGGTTGATCCGCGCGGCGAAAGATCGCAAGGTTTCACTGGGTTTGAATTTGCCGGACGATGTTAATCTAACAAGTGCGTGGGAATCCGCTTTCTATCGCTTTGCTGAGGCGCGCAGTCAGGCATGGCATAACGGAACTTTGTTGTTGCATCCACGCGCCAACCAATTCACAAGTCCATTTGACCGATCCCTTGTGTCTACGACGGATCGTATTCCTGAACTCACGGAATTGAAATCGTATTCGACCTCCGTGGACATGCAGTCGCATCCGCAGGACTTTGTGGGACGGCCAGTTGTGCTGTACGGTCTGTTCACACCTTCTGTGATGAATCAACTCCAGGCGCGGCAGACGCTGGAGGGCGAAAAAAGTGTGTATAAACTGCAACGCGGTTTTCTTAAAAACTTTCTGACGGGAACCGAAATCGCGCTGGTGGATGCCGAGAGCTATGTTGATTTCGATTCGCAAAAGCGTGCGATCGAAGCGTGGCCGACGGGTGAGGGGATCAGTTTTCCTGTACTGGTAAAGGGCTGGTTCGTGAAGGCAATGGGAGGCCAGCCGCTGGTGTACTGCGATGTTGTGCGAGTGCTGACTCCGCGTCCTTACGACGAATACATTCGCGACTATGTTCGCAACCGCCGACGCGTGACGGGTGATGAAAGCTGGCTGTATTACGAGACCCTGCGGCAGCTTCAGATCACCAGTTCCAAAGTGCAGGCGGGGCTGGCCCTGACCAAACAGCAAATGCGTGTGGAATCGCTGATGCGAGAAACTCAGAAGAAGGTGGCGACGGACAAGCAGTCCCTGGAGAATGCCCTGCAAAAGGGCACGCTGGGAGACGTCGATCCTCAGAATAACAAGTCGTACCAAACGCGCCTGACACGGCTTAAGAGACAAATGGAGCAGAGGCTCAATCGTTATCGAGAGTATCAGCAAAAACCGGAATCATTTCCGGTCTTTGTGGATGTGTTCCAGCACCCGGAACTGTGGCAGGGGGATCTGGTGACGATGCGTGGCCACGTCCGGCGGGTGACGACTCATGCAGGCGATCCAGGCTTTTTTGACAGTCAGCCGCTGCACGAACTGTGGCTCTACACGGATGACTCTCAGCAGAATCCAGCGGTCATTGTGACGCCGTCTCTGCCTGCCGAGTTTCCGCGCAGCGCGGACATCGTGGATTCTGTGACGGTCACCGGCTGTCTCTTCAAAATGTATGTGTACAAATCTCAGGATACGAATCGAATCGCCCCCCTGCTGCTGGCTGGACGCATTGAATGGAATCCGACCAGCGATCAGATCCTGTCGCTGGGAAAAGCGGGGCATCTGGCGGCCGATTCGCGTTTGCTGGCGGCCGCGAAAGCCAACTCAGGAAATCCGATCAGTGAGACGATGGTGCTGCTGGCTGGATTTGTCGCGCTGTTGGCCACGATGACTGTTTGGGGGCGCGTTCAGCGTGATCGACGTGAACGTCAGCGTTTGTTGATGCTGGTGGACGAACGACCGGATTTTCGTCAGACTTCGCAGGACATGTATTCCGGTCCCTTCGCTGATTCCAGATTCGAGCCAACTCGCGGATGATTTCTTCGGCCGTCGATGCGACAACTTCCATCGTACCTTTTACACCGATCACCGATCGTCCGACCCGGCTGGGTGTTCTGATCAGTGGCGGCGGCACAACGCTGCTGAATTTTGTCGATCAGATCAAAAGCGGTCAGCTGTCGGCCGAAATACCGCTCGTCGTCGCCAGTCAGAAGTCCTGCAAAGGTGTGGAACGCGCGCGAGCGGCGGGGCTGGAATGTCTGGTGCTGCGACCGCGTGATTTTGCCAGCGTCGGCGAATTCAGCGAAGCCGTGTTTCGCGAACTTCGCCACAGGAAAGTGGATCTGGTGACGCTGGCCGGATTCCTGAGTCTGCTGCAAATCCCGGATGATTTTCTGTGGCGCGTGATCAACATTCACCCATCACTCATTCCGGCGTTTTGCGGGCATGGATTTTTTGGCCATCACGTTCATGAAGCCGCGATCCGGCGCGGAGTGAAAGTGAGCGGCTGCACAGTTCACTTTGCCGACAACGAATATGACCACGGTCCGATCATTCTGCAGAAAACGATCGCGGTGCCGGACGACTGTACCGCAGATGAATTGTCCGGTCTGGTCTTCGAACAGGAAAAGCTGGCGTACCCCGAAGCCATTCGGCTACTGGCGTCCGGCCGGTTGACGATTCGAAATCGACGGACTCATGGCTCGCCTGAGGCTTCTGTGGACTCTACTTCAGGTGGTGCCGACTGCGGTACATTCAAAGGCAACGTTTTGCATGTCCCTTCTCCCCCTGGCAAGGGGGAGAAGGTGGCCGACAGGCCGGATGAGGGGGCTGACCAGGAGTTAATATGATGGACCAGAAAACAGCTGATTCTTCCCCCTCACCCTAGCCCTCTCCCGCCGTGGAAAACGTGTAAAGTTGGAAAATCAATTGCAGGGGGAGAGGGGACAATCGCAAGAAAATCCACAGCCTCATTCCGGACCGTGTGAAGTATAATTTGGAAGGATTTTTGACCTATGCCCAATTTTGCTGAACAGACATCTCCGCGTGTTTTAAGCGGGAAGTCATTCTTGTGTTTCGTGGGGGAAGACTACGAAGATCTGGAACTCTGGTATCCAAAGCACCGACTGATCGAAGCCGGTGCCCGGTTCGTCGTGGCTGGTCAGACGGCCGGTGAGAAGTATCTGGGTAAGAATGGCTACCCCTGCGTTTCGGATATAGCGATCCCGGGCATCGACACGGCCACGTATCACGGATTGATTTGTGCTGGCGGCTGGATGCCGGACAAGCTGCGTCGTGATCCTGAAGTGTTGCGAATTACGCGGGAATTTGCCGCCGCCGGGAAACTGGTCGCCGCGATTTGTCATGGCGGCTGGATTCCGATTTCGGCCAATGTTTATGACGGCGTGAAAGTCACTGGTTCGCCGGGCATCAAGGACGACCTGATCAACGCGGGCGCGATCTTTGAAGATGCCTCCGTCGTGGTGGATCGCCATTTCGTCAGCAGCCGGAAACCCGACGATCTGCCAGATTTCTGCCGAGGCATCATTCACGTGTGTTCCTGAGAATTCTCAGAACGCCTGTTCAAGGAAAAGCCCTCGCCCTATACTCGCAAAAGTATGGCCAGTATTCAAATTCCAGCGGACTGGAACGGTTATCAAATGTCAGAAGAAAAGAAAATCAGCAAATTTGAACTGCTGAAGGAAACATCCCATCAACTGCGAGGAACTTTGGCGGAGGAACTCCGGAATGACAAGCCGGAATTCACCGACGATGCCGCCTCGCTCCTGAAGCATCACGGATCGTATCTGCAGGATGATCGTGACACTCGAAAAGCCAAAGACGCGGATGGCCACAAGCTTGGCAAACAATATTCCTGTATGGTCAGGACTCGAATTCCGGGCGGCCGGGTGACTGCAGAACAGTTTCTGGCGGAGCTCGATCTCTGCGAACAGCTGGCTAGTGGAACGCTGCGAATCACAAGCCGTCAGGGATTTCAGCTGCATGGCGTGCTGAAGGGTGACCTCCGGGAAGCCATTCGCGTGATCAATCACATCCAACTGACAACACTTGCGGCCTGTGGCGACGTCAACCGCAACGTAATGGCCTGCCCGGCTCCCTACAAGACGCCGGTGTATGATCAAATTCAATCACTGTCACAGGAACTTGCTCAACATTTCAAACCAAAGACAACCGCTTATTTTGATCTTTGGCTGAAGGATGAGCAGGGTGAGGAAATCGACACGACAGAATTCAAGCCGATCGACGAACCCATCTATGGGGCTCATTATCTGCCACGCAAGTTCAAGATGGGGATCGCACTGCCCGAAGATAACTGCATTGATCTGTACACGCATGACATCGGTTTGATGGCGATTGTCGAGAATGGCTCGATCGTGGGCTATAACGTTCTCGCGGGTGGCGGAATGGGCCGCACGCCGAGCGCAGAAAAAACATTCCCGGCACTGGCTCAGCGAATTGCCTACGTGTCCGCTGATCAGGTCGTGGCTGTTTGCGAAGCCATTGTGAAGGTGCAGCGCGACTTTGGAAACCGTGAAGATCGCAAGGTTGCTCGTCTCAAGTATCTCATCGCCGACTGGGGCGTGCCAAAATTCAAGGCGATGGTGGAACAATACTACGGCAAGGGCCTGCCTGATCCGCATCCGACCGACGTGACCGGCGTGGATGATCACATCGGCTGGCACGAACAGGGCGACGGAAAACTGTTCCTTGGGATCAACATCGAAAATGGTCGCATCAAGGACGAGGGAGATCTGCGAATCAAGTCCGGCCTCCGCGCCATACTGCGTCGCTTCGGCATGAAGACTCGGCTGACCGCCTTGCAGAGCGTGATCCTGTGCGACATCGATCCGAAAGACAAGGCGGAGATCAATCGAATGATGGCAGAGCATGGCATCAAGGGGGCGGATGAATTGTCTCTTCTCCGCCGCTACGCGATTGCCTGCCCGGCGTTTCCCACCTGTGGATTGTCGATCACAGAAGCTGAGCGAGCGCTGCCTGGAGTTATCGATGAACTTGATACTCTCGTCGCCAGGCTTGGCATCCAGTCTCACAAGATTGCCGTTCATATGACCGGCTGCCCAAATGGCTGCGCCAGGCCATACACGCCGGACATTGGTCTCGTCGGCAAAGCGGTCGGGAAGTACACAATGTTTCTCGGTGGCAATCCGGAAGGCACTCGACTCGGGTTTATCTACAAAGACATGGTTCCTTTGGAGGACATTGTCCCGACGCTGACGCCTTTGCTGAATGCCTACAAGACGAATCGGAATGGCCAGGAATCCTTCGGAGACTTCTGTACTCGCAGTGGTCAGGACAAGCTTGAGGCATACGCTGGAAGTTAATCATTTCGGCACCGTTTCACAGAATTTGAATCATCTCTTATGCACGTTGTCGTTCTTTATAACCGCGTCTCGCTGAACGACACTGCGGGCGATCTGGATGTTCTCAAACAAGCAGTCGCCGTCGAACAGTCGCTCGCGGCGATTGGTCATACTTCGGAACGCCTGGCGTGTGATTTGAATTTGGGGGAAGTCCGGCGATCCCTCCAGGCGACTCGAGCGGACGTTGTCTTCAACCTCGTGGAATCACTCGGCGGCACTGACCAGTTGATGCCGCTGGCGACTGTCCTGATGGAATCAATCGGTCTGCCGTTCACCGGTGCATCGACTCTGGCAATGCTCGGGACGACACAGAAACTTGACGCGAAACGACATTTCACAGAATTTGGACTGCCGACACCAGCATGGCTGACGGGACGGGATTCCGCCTGGCGCGGCCTCGCGGACTCAAACATTAATCCGGAATTGGCCATCATCAAGGCCGTTGCGGAACACTCGTCGCTGGGCATCACTGACGACAGTGTCGTGCGATGTCATGGCCTGTCAATCGCCGGACTTACTCGGCGAATCGCAGACCAGACAGCCGAGTTCGCCACACCGCATTTTGCGGAAGCCTATATCGAAGGCCGTGAGTTCAATCTCAGCGTGCTGGCCAATGATTTTGGTCCTGAGGTCCTGCCACCAGCGGAAATTCAATTCACAGACTTTCCGGTGGGGAAACCCCGGATCGTCGGCCATGATGCCAAATGGAACGAAGTCACATCAGAATACCTCAACACGCCGCGCAGCTTCAGTTTTCCTGCCAGCGATCAGCCGCTGATTGATGAATTGGAGTCGCTGGCACGGCGCTGCTGGGAAGTTTTCGGACTGCGAGGATACGCCCGCGTCGATTTTCGCGTGGATGCAGACGGGCAACCGTGGATTCTGGAAGTGAATGCCAATCCCTGCCTTTCGCCCGATGCCGGATTTGCCGCCGCTGTTGCTGAAGCAGGGCTGAACTTCGATGCTGTCATTAGGCGAATTCTGGCCGATGCGGTGCGGTGACAGAGCGCCAGATTTAACGTCACGTCCCATTTTCGACAGGATCGGTCTTTCCGAAATCATCGCAAAGCATTCCAATTCCCCCTATGAATTATCTTGCGCATGGATTTCGTTTCCTTGACTCTCCTCTGATTGTCGCCGGCACAGCCGTCCCGGACTGGCTTAGCGTTGCGGATCGGCGCGTGCGGGTGCGGAGTCGCAGGATTCATGAGCATCTGGATTCTCTGGAATCAGATCACCGGGCCATCGCTGAGGGCATGTTGCAGCACCTGAAGGACGACGATCTTTTTCATCGCAGCACACGTTTCATTCTGCTGGAGTCTGAACTGTCGTCTCGATTTGGCAGGATCATGCCGGATCGTTTTGATCATCGTCCTCCATTGCTTGGTCACATCGTGATTGAATTGTTGCTGGATGCGTTCATTGCGCAACAAATCCCGAATGTGCTGGATGATTACTATGAGTCGCTGTCACAGGTCTCCGCGATTCAGATTGAACGCGCTGTGAATATCGTCGCGACTCGCACGACGGAGAACCTTGCGGAATTCGTGCGGCGGTTCCGGTCAGTGCGGTTTCTGTATGATTATGCGGACGATACGCGTCTCTTGAGACGACTCAACCAGGTAATGCAGCGCGTCAAGCTCTCACCGCTGGAAGACGACTGTTTGCCGATACTGCGTGAAGCTCGTCGGATGCTGAATCAGCACGGTGAGGAGCTGCTTTCCGCCGTGGCATGTGCGAACCCGGAGTCCGAACTTTCGCTGAGCACCGAGAATCGCTAATCTCCCTGCCACATTTCGTCTGAACGTTTCACTCATCGAAGAGCAAAGTCCCGATGACATCGGCAGTAAAAATTGGAATCGCAGTTGTTGAATCGGCAGGCCGAATCCTCGTCGGCGAGAGATCCCCCGACTCACCTCTGCCGGGACTCGCCGAGTTTCCAGGAGGAAAGTGCGAAAGCGATGAAACTCCTCGTTCGTGCGCTGTCCGCGAATGTCAGGAAGAAACTGGCCTGATCGTGATTCCTCGCGAGCATCTTGCCACGGTCGAACATTCCTATCCGCACGGCGACGTTGAACTGCATTTCTGGCGTTGCGGGCTGAGTCCGGGGTTGCCTGATCTGGCGACACCCGTCAATCCGTTTCGCTGGATTCGATTTGATGAGCTTGCGTCGCTTCAGTTTCCAGAGGCCAATCGCCTCATTCTTGAGCAGCTCCTGCAGAAGCAGTAGTCGAACAGCATCGCATTCGGGAGGCTGGTGTTGGGTAGATTTCTGCTGTTGATTGTTTTTGTGCCGCTCATAGAACTCGGGCTGCTGCTGGAACTCACAAAACTTACCAGTCTGTGGGTCACAATTGCGGTCGTGCTGACGACGGCGACGGTTGGGATGAGCCTGGTGAAATGGCAGGGCATCAATACGTGGAGAGAAATCCAGCGACAACTCGCGGCCGGACAGTCGCCGTCCCGCGCGATTGTCTCGGGAGTCCTGATTCTGGTGGCCGGAGCAATGTTGCTGGCACCGGGCTTGTTGACCGATTCTGTCGGTTTTTTGCTGTTGTTTCCGCCCGCCCGATCAGCGATTGCAACGTGGCTGCAAAAGCGATTCGTGACAAGCGTTGCTACACGCGTTCAGGGTTCGGTCTGGGTAAGTTCTGTGCCGCCGGAGTCCATGTTCGGAGACAATGCCCCGCCAGACGAATTTCAACGACCGCAGGTGCGTGTCATTGACCCGCATGAACCTCGGATCGATAATGGCTGAGCATCGAGCGGAAAATTACTGTCGGAAGTACGTCAGGCTTTCCAGCCTGACTTGTTGTGTTTCCATGTCAGCCTGGAAAGGCTGGCGTACATTTATTTTCCGATCGATGCTAAGTCTGCAAACCCACGTCCCGAAAAGTGAAACGGTGCTCAAATGCCAGAAACGTTCCCTGTCTTGAAAAGTGGCGTCGGACTTCCTGCCATGCTGATGGCACTCCTCGTTCCAATCGGCGGATCGGCCCGTTCCGAGGAGCCCGTGTCCACGGCTTCGAGCAATACGCTTCGCGTCGGTGTCGCCGAGACTGACATCACCCCGCCGGTCAATTTTCCGATGGCTGGCTACTACCATGAGCGACTGGCCGAGGGCGAGATCGATCCTCTAAAGGCAAAGGCGATTGTCTTCCGGGACGAGCATACTTCCGGAGCCTTTGTCGTGTGTGACCTGATCGGAATCTCGACAGACCTGAAGAACCAGGTCCGGCAGCGAGCCTCAGAAAAGACGGGAATTCCACAGAGCAACATTGCGATCTCGGCAACGCATTCGCATACGGCTCCGGACTACATGAAGGAACTTTATCTGCGATTGGGAAATGAACCACAGGAATCGCTGCGAGCTGCCTACATCGACAAGTTGATCAGCGGTCCGGTGGACGCCATCTGCGAAGCCGATGCATCGGCCAAAGCCGTGCTTATCGAATCGGGAATTGCGACGCAGCGAGATCCCGTGTCGTTCAACCGCCGCGCGGTCACTCGTGACGGCAGCGTAAAAACCTGGCTGCCAGCCGACAATCCTGATTATGTGCGTGCAGCCGGACCGATCGATCCTCAGATCGGACTCGTCATGATTCGTGATGAGGACGGCACCCCGCGCGGCATTCTCAGTAACTTCGCGTTGCACCTCGATACAGTCGGAGGTATGAAGTGGAGCGCCGATTATCCGTTCTTTATCGAGCGTTCGCTGCAGCAGGTGACCGGTTCCCCGGTTATCTCAATCTTCGGCACCGGATGCTGCGGAGACATCAACCATGTCAACCCCGAAAGCCGAGACCGCAACAGCGCGAGTGTCATTGGGCAATCCATTGCCGATTCCATCGCCCGCGATCTGCCTTCACTGCAGCCATTGAAAGAGCAGAAGCTTGTCGTCAAGTCGAGCACGCTGCAACTGCCGCTGCAGGATGCGACGAAGGACGAAATCGATCACTCGATCGAGATTTTGAACAAAGCGAAGCGCAAGGAGCCCGTCGATTTTCTTGAACATGTCACCGCCTACAAGAAGCTAATCATTGACCAGATGCGGCACAAGCAACCGCACGCGAATGCTGCGGAACATATCACGTGGGGCCTGAGCCGATCGCTGGCGGGAATCGGAGAGACTCTGCCGGTCGATATTACCGTGATCACACTCGGGACCGACATCGCTATCGTCGCTCTTCCGGGAGAAGACTTTGTCGAACTGGGACTGGCCATCAAACAGGCATCGCCATTTCGGACGACTCTTGTCATCGAGCTATCAAACAGTGTAGAAACAATCTACGTCCCGACTCGCGCCGCCTGTGCCGGAGGCAGTTACGAAGTCACGAACTCCACCACGATGCCGGGATCCGGCGAAATGATCGTCCAGGTCGCTTTGGAATTGCTAAAAGAGGCGGCAACCGAGGCCAATGACGACAAGACGGCGAACCCGTGAGTCAGGGCGGCTGCGGAGTGAGAGGGCAATTGATGCAGTGATTGTGGATGTTCTACGTTCTCTGCTTTCGCATTTGAGGCAGCGTTATTATACCTCACGCGGGGCAGACTGAGGTACTTTCCAAGTCAACGTTCCGCATGTCCCTTCTCCCCCTGGCAAGGGGGAGAAGGTGGCCGACAGGCCGGATGAGGGGGCTGCCTTGGAGTTAATATTCTGAACCAGAAAACAGTAGATTTCCCCCTCACCCTAGCCCTCTCCACCGTGGAAAACGTGTCAAGTGGGAAAATCAATTGCGGGGGAGAGGGGACAATCGCAAGAAAATTCACGGCATCATTTCTTACCGCGTGAAGTATACATCCTTCTTGCCCATGATGGAGTTGAAACCTAAAGTCCGCGGATGAACGCCAAAACCGCCTGTCGCTTCCTCCAGTTGATGCTCGCTCGCATTCCGACCTGAATGTGATGTGAATTGCATCCTGTCTCATCTGATGGAAGTTTCGCTCCACCGCAAGGCCATTGTGTTCGTCGGGTTTGCCGTTCATCGGCGAATCGCCGTCCTCCCTTTTTTCAAAAGATTCCTTCATGCTCAATTTGTTTGCGTCTCAGGACCAGAACATCAAGAACGATGTCCTGTCCGGGATCACTGTGGCTCTGGCGCTCGTCCCTGAAGCCGTTGCGTTCGCATTTGTCGCGGGCGTTTCACCTGTCATCGGATTGTATTCGGCGTTCTTTCTCGGCTTCGTCACTGCGATCTTTGGCGGTCGTCCGGGAATGATTTCTGGCGCGACCGGAGCGATGGCCGTTGTCGTCGTCACCCTTGTCGCGCAGTATGGAATCGAATACCTGTTTCCGGCCGTTATTCTGGCGGGGGTGGTACAGATCATCGTGGGGCTTTGTCGACTCGGGATGCTAATCCGGATGGTGCCGCACCCCGTGATGCTGGGCTTTGTGAATGGTCTTGCGATCGTCATTTTTACGGCTCAGTTTGGCAGCTTCAAGTCGATCAATGGACTTGGGCAGTTGGCGTTTATCAGTGGCCCGGCGTTGTGGATCATGCTGACTCTGATCGGCTTGACGATGTCCATCATTTGGCTGCTGCCAAAATTCACCCGAGCACTTCCCGCGTCACTCATTGCGATCCTTTTTGTGACAGCTCTGTCCGTCGTGCTGAATTCATCGCTGGATTCCCGCTACGCGGCCGAAAATCAAAGTCGCGTGGTCCTGACGGTGCGTGACATGCTGGTGTCAAATGCGACAGCTGCCGCAACTGCAGACCAGGCAATCGATGCAGCCCTGCCGCTGGGCGACGCCTCGAATCTGACCGAAGTTGCTTCATCATCAAAGCGTAGTTCACCATCCAGTCAGGCGGATCCCAAATCCGTCAGTCTAAGTGCCGGACTGCCGCGACTGTTCTTTCTCGAATACGCGTTCCCTCCAATTTCCTTTGAGACGCTCTGGATCATTCTGCCTTACGCATTCACACTGGCGGCAGTCGGTTTGATTGAGTCACTGATGACAATGACTCTGGTCGATGAAATCACTGAGACACGTGGTGCTGGAAATCGTGAGTGCATCGGACAGGGCCTGGCCAATGTTCTGTGTGGCATGTTTGGCGGCATGGGCGGTTGCGCCATGATTGGTCAGTCGCTGATCAACGTGAACTCCGGTGGTCGTGGCCGTTTATCTGGAATCGTGGCAGCGGTTTGCCTGTTGCTCTTTGTGCTCTTCCTGGCACCATGGATCGAAATGATTCCGATGGCGGCGCTGGTGGGTGTGATGTTCATGGTGGTGATCGGCACGTTTGAATGGGCTTCTCTTCGCATGATGCGAAAAGTGCCGACGACGGACTACCTGGTTATGGTTTTGGTCGCGGGCTATACGGTTGTGATGCATGATCTGGCCACCGCCGTTGTGCTGGGAGTCATCGCATCGGCGCTGGCTTTCGCCTGGCAACATGCAAAGCATGTGAATGTCGATATCAAGTACAACGAATTCGGCAGCAAGATCTATCAATTGCATGGCCCGCTGTTTTTTGCATCGGTGTCTTCATTCAAAGATCTTTTCGATCCCAAAAACGATCCCAGCAATGTCGTGATCGATTTCTACTACACGCGGGTTTACGACCAGTCCGGACTGGAAGCGATTAACTCGCTGGCGGAAAAATATGAGCAGCAGGGTAAGCGACTGCATCTGACTCACCTGAGTCCGGAATGCCGCGATTTACTTGATCGCGCTGGCGATCTGGTTGAGGTGAACGTGTCAGAAGATCCTCAGTATCATGTTGCAACAGACCGCATGTCTCTGGCGGGCAGGAAAGCTCAACGCCCCGATTCGTCCATCGAAAAGACTGTTGCGGTCACCGCTGAGAGTCTGTGAATTGATCGTGGGGCAGGGTTGCAACCTGCCTGATATTGAAAGAGATGGCAACGTGAATGTGGTAGGGATTTCCCTGGCATGTCATCGCGCCATCGGTGGTCATCCGACGAGATTCCGGTCGTTGGTTAGTCATTACGCAGGTCGTGCAGGAACTCCACGTCTAATTGAAACATCAGTACTGCCCTGGTGGTGTTTCAGATATTCCGACATGTGCCACATGAGTTCGCAGGCTTTTCGTTTTTGTGCGTTTTCTAGGTTTTCAGATGATCTCATGGAGCTACACTGAACTGGGACAGCCTGCTGAATGTGGCGGGAGTTTTGCCGTCACGGGAGTTTTCAATGACTGAATAGCGGACGGCGAGCTGTCACAGGTTCCTTCCACCGCTGCGTCTGCGAATTACTCGGTAGTCGCCAATCGCCATCAAAAAGTCACCAGCAAAATGTTCAATAAACGTTTGCGTGAATTATTGTTCGTGGCGGTCACTATCGCCATGGCGGCGCTGATTTTCACTGTCGATATCATGACCAGGCACGGTGTCGCCGCTGGCGTCGCGTATGTGGCAGTCCTGCTCCTTGCCTGCCGCACCGGACGGCATCAACTGGTGACGATCATCGCGATGGGTTGCTCGGTGCTGATCATCGTCGGTACTTTTCTGTCTTCGCCAGGCAGCGAATTTTGGACAGCGGTCGCGAACGGTGGACTCTCGGTGTTCGCCATCTGGGTTACCGCGTTTGTCTGCCGGGAGCGGTTCCAAACGCCGCGAGTGGCGGCAGAGAATGAGTTGCGACTCGGGCATGACGAACTGGAACGACGCATCCAGCAACGGACTGCGGAACTGACCGCGAGCAGAGAGCGGATGGATTTGGCTTTGAAGTCGTCCCTTGTTGGGACGTGGGACTGGAATATGGCGGACGGCACGGTCGTCTGGGATGACTACGTTCACGCAGTGTTCGGCATGACGCCTGGGATGTTCGGCGGTGATTATGCGTCCTTCGAAAAACTGCTGGTTCCGGAGGACCGATCGCGCGTCGCTGAAGAGGTGATGCGCGCGGTTGAAGGGAAAACGGAATTCGACACCGAGTTCAGAGTCATCTGGCCGGACGGCAGTCTGCACTTCGCCGCCGGACGAGGCAGAGTTTACCGCGATTCAAGCGGCAATCCGATTCGAATGACTGGTGTCAACTGGGACGTTACCGCTCGTCGGATGGCCGAGCAAGCGGCGCACGTCAGTGAGGAGCGTCTGAACCTTGCGCTCAAGTCGTCGGGCGTCGGTACCTGGAACTGGAGTGTCGTCGATGACCTGATCATCTGGGATGACTATATTCATCCGCTTTTTGGACTCGCCCCCGGCACGTTTCCAGGAAAGTACAAAGACTTTCTGGCGATGTTGGATCCCAGGGATCGGGACCGTGTGTTCCGCGAAGTGGCGCGGGCGGTGGAAAAAAGTGCCGCGTATGAAACCGAGTACCGTGTCATTTGGCCGGACGGCAGCCTGCACTGGCTTGGTTCTCGCGGCAAGCTGTTTCGTGATGGGGCGGGCCAGCCTGTGCGGATGACCGGTGTCTGCTGGGACGCCACCGCTCTCAAACAGGCCGAGGCGGCCGTGCGAGCCAGTGAAGAACGCCTGAACCTCGCTCTGGACTCCGCAAAGATGGGGGCGTTCGATCTCGACCTCACCAGCGATGCCACGTGGCGCACACTCGCGCATGACGAAATTTTTGGCTATTCCGGGCTGCAGCGGGAATGGGGCTTTGAGCAATTCATGAACCATGTCCTGCCGGAAGACAGGGAGAGGATGCAGACGCTGTTTTCCGAGGCGCTGGGCACCGGACATATGAACCTCGAATGCCGCATCGTCCGTTTGGATCAGGAAATTCGCTGGATCAGCGCTCAGGGCCGCGTCTATCACGACGATCATGGAGAGCCGACCCGGTTGCTGGGAGTGGTCTCGGACGTCACGGTCCGCAAGCAAATGGAGGCGGAAGTGAAAACCGCCAGGGAGACCGCCGAGTCGGCAAATCGGGCAAAGAGTTCATTTCTGGCCAACATGAGCCATGAAATTCGCACGCCAATGAACGGAATTCTTGGCATGGCCCAGTTGTTGTCTCAGACAGAACTGCGGTCGCATCAACAGGACTACCTCGCGACGATCAACGAATCTGCGCACGTTCTGTTGCGGCTGCTGAATGACATCCTCGATTTCTCCAAGATCGAGGCGGGAAAACTTGAACTGGAATACGTAGATTTTCATCTGTCGAACTGTGTGGCTCGGGCTGCGCAGCTCCTGTCGCTTCGCGCCGCCGAGAAAGGCCTGGAGCTCGCCTGCCGCGTGGCACCTGAGATTCCGCACTATCTCAAGGGCGATCCGGGGCGACTGCAGCAGGTTCTGGTCAATCTCCTGGGCAATGCTCTCAAGTTCACCGAAGCAGGCGAGATCTTTGTCGATCTCGATGTCGAATCGATCGAACCGGAGAGCATTCACCTGCACGCTTCGGTCACAGATACGGGCATCGGTATTCCGGCGGAGAAGCTCGAAAAGATCTTCCTGCCGTTTGAACAGGCTGAATCATCGACAACGCGGCGATTCGGTGGCAGCGGACTGGGGCTGACGATTTCCCGACAACTGGTCGGACTCATGAACGGTCGGATGTGGGCGGAAAGCAAACCTGGGCGAGGTTCGACGTTTCACTTCACGGTCGAGCTTGGCATTTCGCCGCAGCAGAAGGGCCATACGCCGGCCGAATTCAGCGCGCTCAACGAACTGCCGGTTCTGATCGTCGATGACAATGCCACTAATCGTCGTGTACTCAACGAACTTCTGGCGCACTGGCACATGCGTCCGTTGCTGGCCGATTCGGCTGTCGCCGCGCGACGAGTTCTCCAGGAGGCGGAAGAGTCGCACCATCCAATTCGACTGATCCTGCTTGACCACCATATGCCCGTCGAAGATGGCCTCCACTTTGCGGAGAGCATTCAGCATCGTCCGGGACATGAACAATGTCCCATCATCCTGATTTCGTCCGGGATGCTGCCCACGGATGCAGATTATTGTCAGAAAATTGGAATTCGACGACTGATGTCAAAACCAGTCATCGCCTCCGAATTGCTCGACGAGATTCTAAAACAATTCGGCGAGCCCGGCGCCATCGAGGCGAAACCAGTTGCGAAGGTGGCAACGTCTTCGAGCGTTCAGCCGCGCCGCGTGCTGCTCGCCGAGGACAACGAAATCAATCGCCGCGTCGCGATTGGCCTGCTGCGTTCTCGTGGTCATCAGGTCGTCGTTGTCGTCAACGGACTGGAAGCGGTTAATCTAAGTGCCGAGGAGGAATTCGACGTCATCCTGATGGACATGCAAATGCCGGTTATGGACGGATACGAAGCGACTAAGGCGATTCGACAGCGCGAGCGACAAACCGGCGGCCATATCCCAATCGTCGCGATGACGGCTGAGGCACTCAAGGGCGACCGCGAAATCTGTCTTCAGGCCGGCATGGACGATTACGTCTCGAAACCGGTCGCGCCCGTCGCGATGTATCGCGCTGTCGAACAGTTCGCCGCCTTGAGTCTCGGATCAGAGCCATCGTCCGCACCCCGCAGTTTCGAATGATTCGCGGCAGTGAGTCCTCTGTGTAAGAAGCAGTTCCTCGGCGAGCGGCAGGCGTTAGCCCTCCGAGTCGTTCGTCACCTGTGAGCCGCAAGGCGCTAGCCGCGGGTTGGACGAAGAAGCGTTCAACGTTCAGTCCCCAGTGTTCAGGCAATGGCACGATCTCAATGCGGAGTTCGCATTCGATCACGGAGCAACTGGCATAGCATTACTCGAACGACCTCCCGTTGCCGCGACACCTCGTGGATGAGCCTTTTTCAAGTGATTATCATCTGCCAAAATCCGGTGGCAAAACAATAGAAAGCCCGAGTTGATAAACTGGCACGCGGGCTGGTCGATCAGGTGGCCCTGCTGAGGGCGTGTCTCGACGGAGCAACACGGATACTTTGTCATCCTGCCGTGTCTGACATTCAATCCCGGCGACGGCTGTCTCGTCACGACGAAGTTCATCCGCGAAAACCTGCGGGATTCAGCAACGTCGCAAACTCAGTCACCTTGAGCGAATGAAAGTTGCTGACGACCGTTATTGAACGTCAGCAATTTCAAGTTTTCGTCAATCCGACAGAGAGGATGTGCCGCGATTTCTGACATCAGGTCTTCGGACACATACAGAGTCCCAAGGTGCAGCGTGTTTGGAATGATCATCCAGCGGTGGCTGCCGTAGCGATCGGCGATGGTTTGAATCAGCGATTCGTCATCTGCCAGCGTCGCCGGGATCTTGGCGCGATTCATGTCACCGGTCGTCAGCGTATTGATGAGTGTTTTGTGTTCGTTGATGTCAGATCGCAGACGTTGCGTAATGAAGTCCGCGAGACCGACACCAATCGCGTTTCCCTGCGAGGCCGACGTCAGTGACAACGCGCCGATTGTCCGAATGCGGGGCGTCGTCAGGTCTTCAAACCCCGCAATGCCCCGTCGCCCAATGACGTTGGTATCCATCCCGGTCCCGCTGTATGTCTTGCCGATCGAATCCACAATCAGCACATTCAGGTCATCGACCGGCAAACGCGGGAAGTACGAACGATGATGCTCCAGCAGTTCCTTCTCCCGCACCAGGATCTCGGAGGGACGAATGGCGTGCAGTTCCGCAGTCTCGTCGAAGCCGTCTTCCAGGATCGCCAGGCCAGCCAGGATTCTGCCCGAATCGAGGACGCACTGTCCCATTTCAAGCAGCATATCCTTCATGGCGGCGGCACCAGCGGAATGAAAGGTCTGCGCCGAGCGAATTTTGCCCATGCCCACTACCATCATTTTCGTGAGACCGCTCTGGATTGGTCCGGAAAAACACGTATGCAGTTTGACTCGATTCACGACCAGCACACCGGCGGCTTCTGAGCAATGCCGGTCCATGTACACGGCACCAGTGCGGACTTCGCCAATCTGAACAACCTCCATGCTGCTGCGGATCGGCATTCCCATCGCCGCTTCGGTCACACCCAGCGACTCCACCATCTGCCGCTGACCATCGGCGGTCGCCCCATTATGTGACCCCATTGCCGGAACAATAAACGGCGTCGCACCATGGTCCCGCAGCCATTGCCCACAGACTTTGATCATCAACGGCAGGTTACAAATTCCTCGACTTCCCACCGTGATCGCAACATCCCCCTTCGGCACGGAGAGTTGCAGGGACGACAATTGCCGATGCACCGCATCCGAAACATTTTCGAGCGGTCGCGATACGAGCTGTTGGTTAACCTTGAACAGCTTCATGCATACAACGATACGAAAAACACCTGTGTCGCTTCAGGAACGACTGTAGTAACTTGGAACCCGCAGCCACCGACGCAAACTTCGAGCGACCGAAGACAAGTCGAATTAACGAACTTTGGTTAGCTGACTGAGTGCTTCTGTGGCAGCCTTTTTAACTTCCGGATCCTCGTCATTTTGTGCGGCTTCCAGATCAGAAAGGACTTCCTTTGATTTGGTACCGCTGACACCAAGTGTCTTGGCAACTTCGGCTCGTACACCTGGATTTGGGCTATGCAATCCCTGGGACAGCATCGGGACTGCAGCTTCAAAGTTTTCAGCGGTGGGTTCAACATGTACGAGTGCCCAGGCCGATACAATTCGCTCAAGTTGATCCCCCCGACGAAGAGATTCTCGCAGCATTGGAGCGGCGCTGTGCGCTGATTCTCCGAGACTCCCCAGCAGGTAGCGGGCCGCGGTTCTAACGGTTACATCCGAATTGTCCAGGGAAGCGACAGCCACTGGCAACGATTGCGCTGGTGCAGCCTGAATTTTGGCAAGGCCCTGCAAGGCCAATGCTTTGACCGATGCATCGGCGTCGTTTTCCGCGTGTTCCAGCAGACAGGGTAAAGCATCACCTGCGACCTTGCCCAATGTGCAAAACGCCGACATCGCTTCCTTTCGTACGAGAGGAATCTCTGATGAAGTCGCCTGAATCAAATGCGGCATTACAATGCTGACGTTCTCAGCATTTTCGGGTTCAAGCGTCACAATGGCCCATGCCACAGCGCGCGACACCTGTTCGGTTTGTTTCGTCTTCAGGATTTCCTTCAGGAACGGAATGGCCCTCTGTTCACCAATGTGAGCGAGAACATATGCCGCGCCGGCTCGTCCCTCAGCCGCATTTGGATCTTGCAGCGTCTTCATCAACACTGGAGTTGCAGCGCTGGCCTTAGTTCCCATCGTCGCCAGCGAGATGTAGACCTCGCGTCGCAAATCCTTGTCGTCAGAACTGAGCAGTTCCACAAGTGCAGGCACTGCGGATTCGGCTTCTCCGCCCATTTCGCCAAGCACTTCGACAATCAGTCCGCGATAGGCTTTATCAGAGAGTTTTCCAACCAGTGCTGGGACAGCCGGAGCTCCTATGTGACCCAGCGCATTCGCGGCGTTTACGGTGACTGAACCATCCGCATCGGACAAGGCGACGACAAGTGCGTCGATGACTTCCGGGCGACCGTCTCGAATGTTTCCGAGTGCCGTAGCCGCTGAAGTTCGTAACATAATGCTCTTATCTGAGAGCAGCGGCAACAACTGAGGAATCGCCCCGTCGGCCAGTGGGCCAAATTCGGCGATGGCCCTTACAGCAACAATCCGAATTGGAGCGGATTTTTTCCCAAGCAGAGTGCTAAGTACAGGCAGCACTCGATCAGGCTCTGAGCGAATTTTGCCGAGCGCAGTGGCTGCGGCGCGAACGACTAACTCGTTTTCATCCTCCAGGAGTGGCAGCAATCCAGGCACAGCGGCGGCTGACTCTGATCCGAACTGACCGAGAATATTGCAGGCTGAGAGTCGCACGTGATAATCTGCGCCGGACAAGACAGCGGTGACAGCAGGAACGGCAGCAGGACCGATTTCAACGAGGGTCAACGCCGCTTCATTGCGGACTTCCGTACGTTCGTCTCCCAGAGCCTTTACGAGACGGGGAATGGCACTTCGCACAATTCCATCGATTTCACTGGCGATTCTCACAAGACATCGGCTCGCCGACGTGGCCACGGACGCATCAGAATCCTCCGCCAATTTTGTGATCAGCGTCAGACTCTGCGGTGATACTGTTCCAATCCGCCGCAGGCTTTCCAGCGCGGCGATTTTAAACAACTTCGAATCAGACTTAAGCATCGGCGTCAGGCTGTCAGCGGCCTCGTGAGCCAGTGGGCCAATCTGGCCAAGAGCCGTAATACATTCGTATTTCAGCGCCATGTTGTCTGTAATCATGGCCTTAACGATTGGATCAACGGCAGACTCAGCATACGGTCCAAGTGATCCCAGCTGATTGACGGCGTCGATCCGTTCTTCAATGCTGCCCTTTTCCAGTCTGCCGAGCAGCGACTTAACGTCAGACACATTTGTGCCGTCCTCCAGAAGGCTGGACGCAAATGTGGACTCCATATGGATGAAACACAGGCATGCAATCGTCAGAACTAAAAAAAAATTACCGGAAATTCTGATCATTTCAACTCCTCCTGTGCTTGTTGGCCTTCCACAGAAAGGCTGTTGAGAAATCTTCTGTACGACGAATAGTTTTCGGCCCCAACTTTCGCGTAGTCGCTGCTCAGGGTTTTCATCATGCGCTGTGCGGCGTCGGAGATGATTTTTGATGTCCGGTCGCTTGGACCGTATTCCACCTGAGCTTTCAGTGCGTCTTCGATCGCTTTCCTGTCGTCGCTGTATTCACTGCCTTCGAGTAATTCCAGCCAGTGAATGTCTCCGGTCAGGGGATCGAGTTGATCCTCAGATAGCCGAGGATAGATTTGTGCGAGACTTTTGGGTGGCGGGCGAAGGGCGACACGTGCTCTGGCGTCCGCTAGACGTTGTTGTTCTCGCGCCTCATTCGAAGCCGTTAACGCGCGGCGCATCGAGATGTATTTTGCCTGGTTGTCAATGAACTGACTTCGAGCCGCCTCATTTGTCAGGCGGGCTTTCGCGTAGTACTCTGAGGCGGCCCCCTGAGCCATCGTCAGCGACGCCCTCGCACGGACATCTGCAGAATAGGCAGTTCCTACACCGCCGCCCCACCCGTGGTTATATCCACCATACCATTGAGCCTGGCTTGCCCCGCCACTGACGGCACACGATCCACACATCAAAATCAAAAGCCAACGTCTCATCGTATTCTCCCGTCTGACCGGTCGATGCGTAACTGGGGAAGCCTTCTCAAACACACGCGAGCAGGTCCGGAATCGGTCTCGACAGGCGTGATGTTACGCATGGCACACTCGAATTTCCAGCCAATTGAAGCATCCACGCAAATGTTTGGAATGTTAGGAATCATCTGATTCACTTCCAATCCGCTCTGAATTCATCCCACTGAGACCAGAATCCCGAAGCCGGACTTTTCCATCCGACGACGTCTTAGGTGGTCCCCTGTCCAAGGCCGACGAATTGTTTGCCGTCGAAGTTCATCGCGTTGCTGTGCCAGCCTGCTTCGCTGATCCTGCGATACGGCGCAGCCGGAACTGCGTCGCTTTACTCTTAGGTCCGGCTTCCAGTGGGTGGAATCCTGTGCGTTGATTCGTCATCATGGGACCGAGTGTAAAACCTTGCTGCGGCGAGAATGATGAGGATGTAAGGGAGAAGCGACGATGCGAATTGTATTGACTGTCATCCTGATCTGCTGGTCCTCCATCGCGACCGCGAGCGACCTGCTTGTCGAAGCGGAAAGTTTCGCCGAAGCGGGCGGGTGGAGTCTCGATACGCAGTTCATTCGCGAGATGGGATCGCCTTACATGCTGGCTCATGGGCTGGGCAAGCCGGTGGCGGATGCAACAACGGTTGTCGAGTTCAAAGTGATTGGCACGTACCGAGTCTTCGTGCGGACGAAGGACTGGGTGGCTCGTTGGAACGCAGAGGGGAAGCCGGGGCGGTTTGAGATTTTTATGGATGGAAAATCCTTGTCAGAAACGTTTGGCACGAAAGGCGCGGAGTGGGCGTGGCAGGACGGGGGGACGGTTGAGATCACTCAGAAAAAAGTCACGGTGAGTTTGCATGACCTCACGGGGTTTGATGGGCGCTGCGATGCGATCTTTTTCACGAACACAGACAGCCTGCCTCCCAATGACATGCAGCCACTGTCGGAATGGCGGCGGGAGCAGCTGGGGCTGAAGCCGGAGCCGACAAAGCGCGAAGGCTACGATCTGGTTGTTGTCGGCGGTGGCTATTCGGGCATGGGAGCGGCGATTTCAGCGGCGCGAATGGGATGTAAAGTCGCACTGATTCAGGATCGCCCGGTGCTCGGCGGCAATGGCAGCAGTGAAGTGCGAGTTTGGGCGATGGGCAATATCCGTCGCGGCAAGTATCCTCGAATCGGTGAGATCATCGACGAATTCGCCGACCACGCGACGAAATCTCCCGGCCGCGCGGAGGAATTCGGGGATGAGTTGAAAGAAGCGATCGTCAAAGCGGAAAAGAATATCGACCTGTTTCTGAATCACCATGCCTATGCGGTGAAGTCGGAGAAGAATCATATCGTCTCAGTCACCGCGTTTGACACGCGGACCAGCGAGCATTCCGAATTCTTTGGTCGCCTGTTTGCCGACTGCACGGGGCATGGTACGATTGGGTTTCTTGCTGATGCCGACTGGGACATGGAAGAAAAAGGCCGCATGGGCATGAGCAATATGTGGGCCTGGGATGAAGTGGAAGCATTGACGACATTTCCGGAAACACCGTGGGCACTCGATCTGAAGATGGATGATTTTCCGTATCCTCGCGATCACCACGGTCAATGGTTCTGGGAGAGTGGTTTCGACAAGGACGCGATCGGCGATTCCGAAGGCATTCGGGACTGGAATCTGCGCGCTGTCTACGGCGCGTTTAATGCGATGAAGAATCGCGACGGAGCGGAGAAACACAAAACCGCGATGCTGACATGGGTCGCCTTCATC
>JBBQSE010000034.1:0-31847 GCA_038214195.1 Planctomycetales bacterium | reverse complement strand
CAGCTGATGGCCGCCGACAATCGGCTGGTGACGCTGGACACAACCATCGCACTTCAGGAGAAAAGTCTCGAAGTTGCCATTTTCATGAAAGAAGCAGCACGCGGCACCGAGCTGGCTGTCCAGCGTTTCCAGGCTGAGGTTCGCAAGAACCAGAGCCAGAAGCTGATCATTCAACAGGAGATCATCGAAGCCGAGAACCGGATTAACTTCATCGCCGGTCGCTTCCCGCAACCTGTCGATCGAGCGACGGTGGAATACATTGACCTGAGACTGCACGCGCTGGGTGCCGGCGTGCCATCGCAGCAACTGCAAAACCGCCCAGACATCCGCCAGGCCGAGCGTGAACTGGCGGCTGCCGGGCTGGACGTCAGGGTCGCCCGAACGCGATTCTATCCGTCGCTGATCATCACTGGCGGCGTTGGTCTGGACGCCTTCAATACGAAGTACCTGCTGGCAACTCCGGAATCCCTGATTTATGGTGTCGCTGGAGAATTGGTCGGACCACTGATCAACAGGAGAGCGATCAAGGCGGACTACCTCTCTGCCAACGCAGAACAACTGCAGGCCGTCTACAACTATCAGCGCACGGTCCTTAATGCTCACATTGAAGTCGTCAACCACCTTGCAATGGTGGAAAACTATGGCAAGAGCATCGAAACGAAGAAGCAGCAGCTGATTGCTCTTGAAGCCTCGGTCGATAGCGCCACAAAGCTCTTCCAGAACGCCCGCGGTGAATACCTTGATGTGCTGCTGGCCCAGCGTGACATGATGGAAGCAAAAATGGTCATTATCGAGACGAAACAGCAGCAACTGACCGCCGTCATCAACGCCTATCAAGCCCTTGGCGGTGGCAGCTATCCCGGTCAATTCAACACCGAAATGAGCATCGAAGTCATTGATCCTGGTGATGCCGCTGATGCAGAGGACAAAGGGGAAAAAAACAGTGATGCGATTCCGCCGGCAATGGAACCAGGCAAGCAGCAGGATTGATTTACCTGCATATCGAACTTTGCAATTCAGCGTTAGTCCTCACTGCGGAGCGTGATAAATACAATGTCTCATCACGCTCCGCCGCTGTGAAAGAATTGCCGTGGGGCAGGTATGCAACCTGCTATTTCCTTGAAAATCAGGCAGGTTGCAAACCTGCCCCACGATAAATTCACAGCCTCTCCGCCGCGATGGACGTGTCCTCGTGTTGGATAAAGCCATTGCCTCCGTTCGCCTAACGCGGTCGATGCGCGTGGTGAGCTGAGAAAACGCTGGTTTGCTGCAGGTTTTTGCAGAGACCGTGCAGAAATCTGCAGATGGCTGTGTGCAGCCTCGCAAAATAGATGCAACGACTGCGATTCAGCCATGGCAGTGGCGGCAGCAGGTGGCCGTGGGCATTACCCCACGGTTCTGCATCCAGCTTCTGGAATAAAATGTGCGACCCGGTTGAGCATCTCACCAGCGTGCCCGCCACTTGTGTCGTAAAAGCCTTTCATGAATCAACCTCATCAAGCGTCTTCGGACGTTCGGACGACTGAACGCATCCCGATTTCTCCGATCCTTGCATCGCTGACCGATGCTGCCCCGGATGAGCCGCCTCTGACTGATCTTCGCGCCGTTTTGATGTGTGGTCTGGCCATCGGGATTGGAGTCACCGCGTCATTGGTCGCTGTGACACTAATGCGACTGATTGCATTCATCACCAACGCCGCGTTTTATGGGCGCATCTCACTGCACACAGCGAGTCCCGCCGAAAATCAATTGGGCTGGTACGTCGTGGGTATTCCTGTCCTGGGAGCCATCGTTATTGGTTTCATGGCGCGTTACGGCTCGAAAGCCATTCGCGGCCACGGAATCCCCGAAGCGATGGAACAGGTTCTGACGAATCGCAGTCGCATCCCGGCGCGCGTAACTCTGCTGAAGCCACTGTCGTCAGCGATCTCCATCGGAACTGGCGGGCCATTCGGAGCCGAAGGGCCGATCATCGCGACGGGTGGTGCCCTTGGTTCACTGATTGGCCAGCTCCTGCACACGACACCGACCGAGCGAAAGACATTGTTAGCAGTCGGGGCGGCATCAGGAATGGCGGCAACTTTCGGCAGTCCGGTGTCCGCCGTCTTGTTAGCCGTCGAATTGCTGTTGTTCGAGTTTCGTCCACGTTCGATCATTCCGGTGGCCATCGGCACAACGACGGCTGCGGGAATGCGGATTCTGCTGGAGGGTGCCGATGCGGTGTTTCCGATGTCAAACATCGTGCCCGTTCCACTGACGGCATTGATTTTCTATGTCCTGCTCGGTGGTGTGATGGGGGTTATTGCTGCGGTCGTGACCTGGGCTGTATACGCTGTTGAAGATGCGTTCGAACGACTGCCGATCCACTGGATGTGGTGGCCGGCGATTGGTGCTGTGGTTGTGGGAGTCGTGGGTTACTTCGCTCCTCGAACACTTGGAGTTGGCTATGACAATATCACCGCCATTCTTTCGGGACGCTGGACTACATGGACAATTTTCTCTCTATGCGCTCTGAAGTTTGTGTCGTGGGCCATCGCACTGGGAAGCGGTACATCAGGCGGGACACTGGCTCCGATGTTTACAGTGGGCGGCGGCATTGGTTATCTGATCGGTGCTGCGGCCGCTTTCGTACTTCCGCTGGCCGGAATTGACGCGCGCGTCGCCGCACTGGTTGGCATGGCCGCGATCTTTGCCGGTGCTTCTCGCGCCCTGCTGGCTTCCGCCGTGTTTGCATTTGAGACCACGTTGCAACCCAACGGACTGTTGCCACTTCTGGGTGGATGTGCGGCCAGTTATCTTGTGGCGACGCTGATGATGAAGAATTCGATCATGACGGAAAAAATTGCTCGTCGAGGGATTCGCACGCCGCAGGAGTTTATGGCCGATCCTTTGCAGCAGGTGTTGGTTCGTGAGATTGCCTGCACACAACTCACAACCCTGAGCACAAATCAAACCGTAAGCGAAGTTCGACGCTGGTTTGCTGACGAATCGTCAGAGGCCAGTCATCAGGGTTATCCGATTATGAACAGCGCGGGGCACCTGGTCGGTGTTCTGACACGGCGAGACATATTCAGTGCGAATCTTCCGCTCGACACGCCACTAAGGGACATTCTCCGAAAGCCGCCACGTTTCGTTTACGAAGACTGCGCCGTCCGTCAGGCGGCAGATCACATGATTAATCATGATATTGGTCGCCTGCCAGTATTGACACGAGAAAGCCCTCCAAGGCTGGTGGGGATCATTACTCGCAGTGATATCCTTTCAGGCTATCGCAAGCGGATAGATGAGTCGGCATCAGAATCACCGACGCTGAAAATTCCGGGCCTGAGAAAGAAGAATGTGACTCAGGGCCAGAAGACTGAAAATGGCTAACGGATCAGAAATCGAAAGGAACTCGCGTGGCCACGAGTTCCGCGTCACGTTTTAGGTCGCTCGGATTCTCAGGCAGTTCCTGAACGTGGCTGCATTGCCGTTGGTGTGCAATAGAGTGCCGGATTCTGCAAAGAACTGCAGAGTCTGATGTGACGGTTGAACAGTTTTCAGGGTGCTGCGCAACAAATGGTATTCTCGCCCAAATTTGAAAGCGTGTCGAAAGAATGGACGCTTGCAAAGTCAGGCACGCCTTCCGGGTCATACCGTTTGCCTGACAGACCCGGCGACGACTAAACTAAACGCTTCCGGCCCAGTGCAAACTCGACACCGTTCAGAATCGTCCATGTTTGATATCCACGAAAATCGCAATCGTCGCAGCATGCGACTTCTCGCTGCAGGCCTTGCACTTTTAAGCGTGGTGTCGCTGATTGTTACCGTTCTGATTACGCTGGATGTTCAGCGGGAACAGGAAATCGTGGCCAGCATTGTCCAGCACCTCCCAAAAAGCGATCTCGAAGCGGCCAGGGAATTGTCCGGCTCACTGAGATTAAGTGGACGACTCGCCACACTCATGGTTTTGAACGTGATTGGCACAGCAATTGCGTTTGGTTTAGTCCTGCGAGGCTACATGCACAGTGAGCGATCGCTGCGAGATGTGAAGGTTCTGGCAACTGATATTCTGGCCAGCGTAGATGCTGCTGTCATTACCACGGATCGTCATGGAATGATGACCAGCATCAATATCGGCGGGCGAGAACTGATCGGTCTGAATGATGATTCTATAGGCCGATATCTGGCCGATATCGATCGCGCACATGCGCTGTTGGGATCTATTTGCATTGAAGTCAATACGACCCATCGCACCGTCCGGGACAGAGATTATTGTGTCGCCAGTCAAGGCCATAAAAAAACTTTGCGTGTGAGTTGCACCATTCTCAGAAGCCAGCAAAAAGACGAAATCGGCACTGTTGTCTATGTACGCGATGTCACACAGAAAGCATTGCTTGAAGAACGGCTGCGTCGTATGGAACGTTACATGGGCCTCGGTTCACTGGCTGCGGGGCTGCAACACGAGATCAAAAATCCACTCAGTGCCTTGTCGCTGCACATCCAGCTTCTGCGGGAACGATTGTCAGTGGATCTGCCTCACCCCGAGGTCAATGAAATGCTTGACATCCTGCACACCGAAGTGAATCGGATCAGCAATGTACTGGATGGCTTTCGCAACTATGCTTCCATGAATGAACTGGGTCGCACGCCTGTCGTGATGGGGCACCTGATTGAGAAGCTTGTGCGACTGTTGCGACCTCAGGCGGAATCACAGAAAATTGCCATCGTCGTTCATCTTCCTCCTAAGCCTCTGGGAACCGTGCTGGCCGACTCCGGGCAAGTAGAGCAGGTTCTGCTTAATCTGGCACTCAATGGCATCGCCGCGATGCCGGACGGAGGCACGCTTACGTTTGCGGTGACTCGAAAGGACGATGCCGTGCGGATCGATGTCGTCGATACCGGGCACGGGATTCCGGTTAACGTAAGATCTCAGATTTTCGATCCATACTTTACGACCCGTCCCGAGGGCACCGGCATGGGACTGGCGCTGTGCTACAAGATTGTTCAGCAACACGGTGGCAGCATTGATTTTCGCACCGGTGAAGATCGTGGCAATTTGGGCACGGAATTTACGGTCCTCCTGCCGCTGGAGGAATCCGCATGACCAATTCCCGCTTCAGTGTTCTGATCGTTGATGACGAACCCAACATTCGCTCGGGCCTGGCAAAAGGGCTGATCAGCGAAGCCGCCTCGATCGACACGGCAAAAGATGCGGACGAAGCCTTGATGGCATTCGAAAAGCAGGACTACCAGCTCGTGATTGCCGATGTCCGGCTGAATTGTAATATGAGTGGCATCGAGTTGATGCGAAAAATGTTGTTTACGCGGCCTCAGACGGCTGTGATCGTCATCACCGCGCACGGAACTGTGGAAACGGCGGTCGAGGCCATGCGCGCGGGTGCTTTCGATTTCATTGCGAAGCCTCTGGACCTGAATCTGGTTCGACAGCAGGTACGTAAGGCGCGCGAACACTACCAGCTGCAGCTTGAAAACCGCAACCTGCGCAGTCAACTGGCCAACGCCGGTGAGATTTCCAACATCATCGGAAACTGCGCTGCGATGCAGGAGGTCTTTCACCAGATCCGGCAGGTCGCCAACACCGACGCGACCGTCATGATTCACGGAGAAAGCGGGACCGGAAAAGAACTCATTGCGCGTGCGCTGCACAACTTGAGCGATCGCAGCGCCGGGCCGTTTCTGGCGGTCAACCTGGGTGCCATGCCGGAAACATTACTGGAAAGCGAACTCTTCGGTCATGAAAAAGGTTCGTTCAGCGGGGCCTCACGACAAAAACCAGGGTGTTTCGAACAGGCGAATCGAGGCACCTTGTTTCTGGACGAAGTGACCGAGATGTCCGCCAAAAGCCAGGTGGATCTCCTGCGAGTTTTGGAGACGCGCCAACTGACGCGGGTCGGTGGCGAGCAACTGCTGCACACGGATGTTCGTCTCCTGTCGGCAACCAACAAATCGGTTCAGGATCTGATTGACGATGGCACATTTCGGGAGGACCTGTACTACCGGCTGAACGTCGTTCCGATTCAGGTCCCTTCGCTGCGGCAGCGACGCGACGATATTCCCTTGCTGGTCGAACACTTCCTGCGTCACTTCTGTCAGCGCCATGATCGAGAATGCCGAGTGGTCGCTCCCGACGCCATGCAGACTCTCGTCGCAGCTCACTGGCCCGGAAATGTGCGTCAATTGCGCAACGTGATGGAGCGACTGGTGGTGACTCTCACTGGCCACGTCATTCACGAAAAAGATCTGCCTCCGGAACTCACTCCACGTGCGGCTTCCAAATCGGCCACGGTCAGAACGCTGGCGGAAGCTGTGGAAGAATGTGAACGCAACGCGGTCATGATTGCACTCGAAGCGTGCGAATTTCATCGTGAGAGAACTGCAAAGCGTCTGGGTGTGAGTGTCCGTACGCTGCACTACAAAATGGGACGGTATGGCCTGCATTGAAACTGGGGAATCAATAGAACCCCGAAACACCAGCGATCGCCTACGAAAGCGCATCCAGGGCGGCGGGATTCTTGTGATCAAGTCGCAACGCGTTGTCGCATCTCAGCAGGTGGTTGTATTTGACGGCGGCACCCGTGTTGAACAGTACGACTGTTTCGTCAGGCTTGATCCACCCCGACTTCATAAGTTGACGAGCAGCCATCCAGATGGCTCCGCCTTCGGGAGCGCAGTGCAGCCCCTGGCAGCGAGCGAGCTCTTCAACGCCCTGCATGAGTTGTTCGTCCGTGACCGTCAACGCGGTACCCCCGCTCTGGCGCAGAATGTCGAGCATTATGAAGTCGCCCACGGCGGCTGGAACACGAAGTCCCGAAGCGATCGTGTGAGCGTTGGGAAACATTGGAGCGGAATTCGTTCCGTCGCGAAACGCCTTCACAATCGGCGCACAGCCTTCGGCCTGGACGACAACCATGCGAGGCCGTTCGGGACCGATCCAGCCAAGTTGCTGCATCTCGTCGAAGGCTTTCCACATTCCAATGAGTCCCGTTCCGCCGCCGGTCGGATACAGAATGACGTCTGGTAGTTGCAGACCTGACATTCGTCGATGGTCGGCCAGGTCAAAGGCCAATTCGTAGCCCATCGTTTTCTTGCCTTCGATGCGAAATGGCTCCTTCAACGTCGATAGATCAAACCAACCAAAGCGATCACAGGCGGCTCGACACAATCGACCGCAGTCGCTGATCAGGCCGTTCACCAGACATACTCGAGCCCCACCGCAGGCGGATTCCAGAATGTTGGCGGGCGGCGTGTCTTCCGGAACGAAAATGACGCATTCGATTCCCGCCCGAGCGGCATACGCAGTGGCCGCACCGGCGGCGTTTCCGGCTGAAGGCAGAGCGACTGTTTTGACACCCAGTGCCACAGCCCGCGTGATTGCGGCGGACATCCCGCGAGCCTTAAAGCTTTGAGTCGGATTGAAACTCTCATCCTTGACCAGCAGATTCGCAAACTCAGCGAATGGACCACGACGTGTACACGTCAGCAGCGGCGTCATACCTTCGCCAAGCGAAACGGCATCTGCGGGCGAATCGACCGGCAAGACTTCGTGAAATCGCCACATCGACCGCTCACGGCGACTTCGCACGATTTCAGGGGTGAAGCTACTTTTCAGTTCAGCGAGGTCATATCTTGCGAGCAGTGGCTTTCCCGCTCGACTTAAACCCTGCAATTTACCGATATCGTACGTTTCGCCTGTAAGGGAACATTCCAGAGCGGTGTGCATTTTGGGCGACAGCCTTCAGTCTTGAGGTAAACAACGTCTTGGCGGTAAAAATAGCGGAAATCGATCGCTCAGTGATCCGACCGCCGCTGTTTTCGCGAAATCTTTTCCCCTTGCGGCACGGGGATTTGAACTCACATCAGGCAAGGATGCCATGATTCCCCAAAATCGAAGTACACGCGGGCTGACTATTGGCTGGATGATGGCCGCCTCCGCTGTCGGCGTCGTGGTTTGCTATTTATTTTCCTGCTGGCTAAATCTTTGCGGTACCTCGGCTGCATCTCTCGCGGCCATGGGGATCGGCGTTGCTTTGGGAATGCTGCTCTTTGGATGGATCGCCGAACGCATTGACACGATCCTCAGCCACAATCGCCGAAGCATTCCAATCAGCACGGCCACAGGACTGATTGTCGTTTCGTTGTGCTGGTCCATGCCGAGTCTGCTCAATGCAACACTGCTTGCTGGCTGCGAGACGATTGGAGTTACGTGGCCGTTTTCGTCACTGCTGGTCATGCTGTTCCCCGCACTGGTAGTCGCGATTGTCGTCGCCGCCGCTGGCATATTTTTCCGAACGACGAACCCCAGTCCTGAGACACCTTGGATCAGTTCCGCGCTGATCGGCGTTCCGGGAGTTGCGTTGTTGTTGCTCTTCGCTGTGCCGGGATTGTCTTCACTACCGTTTGCGGTTGCACCGACTCTGCTCATCGGGATTGCAGTCACCTGTCGCCTGCTGTTCAGCTCTGTAACGCGAGCGGCAGAAAAACCAGCGGAACAACTTTCAAGCCGGATGCACCTGCTGGCATTCCTCGCAGTCGGAATGCTACTCATGGCCATTAGCGAAACTTTGTGCCAATTCATGCCAGGCAGTCTCCCGGTCATAATTCAAACAGCCTGCCTGACGGCACTCGCGCTCGCGATTCTGTCGCGACCGCTCACGTTGAAACTGCTCACTGTTCCAGCCATGCAATTCTTTTCGCTGCTGACCGTGGCACTGCTGCCGATCCTGTTCCTGCCTCTGACGGATTTCAATCTGAGCTTGAACACACGCGGCTTTTCGGCAGTCATCGTGTTGTTTCTTCGGTCCGCACAATTTGCCGTATTCTTAACGGCGGCGTTCGTGCCGACGATCTGTGTTTCGCCAGCGATTCAACGAGCAATTTCATCACGAAACGCAGTCCTCTGGAGCGTCTCCGGAGTTCTCCTGACACTCGCGATGCTAAGTCTCGGCGTTTCGCCCACGATGCTGCTGGCAGTGGGGATTGTGATCCATGCTGGCACTTGTCTTGCCCGCACTTTTGTCGATCAGCGTCGCAGCAGCGAGGCGATGGATCACATTGCGTCGCTTGCCCGGTATGCTCTGCCAGTGTTGAGTCTGCTGAGCCCGATCCTCGTCGGATTTGGCACTGCGGATTCCTCTCGGATGTCATCGCTGCTGTTTTCAGATCGAACGGTCGCGGCCGTAGAACGTGGCCTCGAGCAGGACTTGATTTTACAATCACATGCAAATAGATTGGTCTCTACCGCAGCAACTCCATCGGGCGAAATTACAGTCTGGCGCCGCACTGGCAACGTGTTTGAATTTCAACGCAACGGGATGCCGATCGGTCGAGTCAGCACTGACACAAGTCTGTCACCGCAACCGATCGAAGACATTCTGCCCGCGATCCTGGCAATGGTCAGCCATGCTCAACCAGCACGCGTACTGCTTTTGGGTGACGACACCGGAGCTTGCCTGCGAACTTGCAGTCATTTTCCGGTTCAGGAAATTGTCGCGGTTCGTTCGGATCGACAGCTGACGCAACTGGCTCAGCGATTGACGTGGAGCGGTCAGACGTTGCCGCCCGATCAGGATCAAAGGGTCCGTATTCTGCATGAACCCGCGACTCTGGCGATACGCCGTCGGGAATTGAGGCTCTTCGACGTGGTCATCGCAACAGGTGAAAATCTCACGCTGCCATCCGCCGCCCATGAATACACGACGGAATTCTATCAGGCAGCACGTTCGCGGATGACAGCGCACGCTGTGTTCTGTCAGCGGTTCCGCCAGAATCATGTTGGTCCACAACCGCTGAAAGAGACCATGGCCACGCTGATGACCGCTTTCAAGAATGTCGGTGTCATCCAGACGATGCCTGGTGAATTAATTTTGCTGGCTTCGGACTCCGCCCAGGGTCTGATCGATCCGGGACTGCTTGCGCAATTGCAGCGTGACCATGTTCGCCGGGAAATCGCGACAGCGGGCTGGGACTGGGCTCAGGTCGCCATCCTGCCACTGGTCGATGCTCATGATCCGCTTGGAATTTTTAGTCACGCATCGCCACCTCGCGCAAATACCGTCAGTAACAATGAAATTGCGATGACGGTTCCATTCGAATCTGTTCGCCCGGCGAACAAGCAGAACGAACTCAACGCGGCATTCGCTCCGCACGAGATGCAGATTCTGGCCGCGATTCGAGGTACGGAAGACCATGATGAAGTGAAGCGGCGACTCAGCGCGCTGGCTCAGGAAATGGAAATTCTGGCCGGGATGCCCGATCAGCCGTGGACTTATCGAAAATCGCTGCAGATGGAGATGAAACAGAGCCCGCGTCCGCCGCAGGATCTCGTTGAAAGTGGCAGGATTTCAAAAGTCGCCCATCCCCTGGATGTCCTTCGTCGGCAGTATTTCATATCGCTGGGCAAGGCATTGGCTGCGGCCAGCCGCAGAGAACTAAACACAACACTGATTGGCCAGCTTGATCATTTCACCGACAACTTTGAACCACTCATCACGCACTTCGCGCATTATGAAATTGTCCGACTGTATGAACTTTCGGGGCATCCGTCTCCCGCTGAAGAATTCCGCCACCGGCTGCATATCGTATTTTTTACGGCCCCCACCGATGCCTCTGTGCGTCCTGTGATTTCGGCACTTCAGCAACTGGTGGATCAGCCGACGCTGATCGCTGACGATGCTGAACGCTATGACATGCTGAACTCGCTCCTGCAGAAGATGATCGAACGCTGGGAGGCACGAACCCTCTGGGAACCACGATCCGCACTTCGCGTGCAGAACGATGTCGATTTGTCCGTGGCCGCCGCCAGTCGTGCGATGGCCCAGATGGAATCCGTGAGTGCCGCTGCGCATGTTGAAAAGATCGATTTCTACCGCCGCCGCCGCTTTGTCAGCAATGCACTGATCAATCCGCTGCGAGACTATCGTGACCGAGTGCTCGCCCATCGCATGAAGTCGGAGAAGCCGCTTGAGCAAAACACCGAGGACCCCAACGACATGCCACTGCTGCTCAACTCCGGCAGCGGCATGAATACAAACTGAAGCCAGCCGCTAAGGCGAGCGGCAGATGGAGTCATACCCGTAAAGAAGCCCGGCTTCTCGAAGAAGCCGGGCTTCTGGTGGTTAATCGTTTTCTGCCGATCGCCTTAGTTCCACTTCACCACAACACCGCTGGCACAGCGATGCAGTTGCCGTTCTGTCTGCAACACGAGTTGTCCTTCATCATCAACACCGACGCAGACGCCGGTGAGCGAAGATTCTCCAGTCTGGAGGGTGACGATGCGTCCGGTGAGCACATTGAAGCGATTCATCTCGGCCAGCGCGAGCCGGGGCTGCGTCGTGAGCTGATGGATTCGAAAGCTGAGCCGCTGCAGGATCGAAATGAGCACATCGTTGAGATCGAAGGAACGCCCCTCAAGATCAAAGAGTGATATCGCACGCTGAGCGATCTCAACCGGCGCGTCGCGGAGTGAATTGTTGACATTCACGCCGATGCCAATGATGACTCCCTGGCGTTTGTCCACGGAATGCTGTTCTACCAGAATGCCGCAGATCTTCTGTGGTCCGACAAGGACATCATTGGGCCACTTCAGCAGAAACGGGCATGTCGGCACGAGTCCCGTCAGAGCGTCATGTACCGCCAGTCCCGCCGCCAGTGAAATCAGTGGCCGCCGTTCCGCCGTAACCGACAAGGTAGCAGCATCCACGATCCATGAAAACGTGAGCGCGCCGCCTGATGACCACCAAACGTTGCCTTTTCGGCCCCGTCCAGCAGTTTGCTTCGACGTCAACACCAGCGATGGGGCGTGATCAAGCAACGGACTCAGCAGTTCTCGCGCCGTCGTGTTCGTTGAGTCGAGGGTGTCGTGGTATTCGATGTGCCGAAGTTTGCTGGCGGCGACGATTCGAGCCAGATCAAATGTACCGTGCAGATTGCGACTGGTGGTCATACGTCACAATCAGTGTTAGCTGGTCACCGCGCCGATGATGAGGGCAATAATCACAGCACCCCACAGCAGCGTGAAAATGGCACCACACCCAATTCCAATTCCGGCATGGATGCTGCCTTTGATGGCGGGATTTCTGTTGCGATCACGCAGTCCCATAATGCCAAGCACCAGCGCCGGCACGGCCAGAAAGAATCCGATGAGTGGAAAACCACTGAAGATGCCAAGGTAATAGGCGATCAGCGCTTTCGGGTTCTTGTACGGAATGATCCCGCCTGTGGCGTCACCCTCGTTCGGATCTGCTACCGGGCGTGCTGGACGAGCCACAGGACTCTGGTACGGATTTGAACCAAGTTCCGCTCCGCATTTGGGACAAAACGGCGATCCTGCCTGAACTTCTGCCTGACAACTGGAACACTTCATCGCCGACTTTCTGTGTTTGGACTGACTTATGATTGGGAATCCCGACTTTGGCGTAAAGCCGGGATTCTTCGATCGAGGGCTCTGTTGCACTTGGAATGATGCACCGGGTGCCCGCAGTTTGGAGCGCGAATGCATTCCCGTCAATCGACCACCAGGACTATCCGTTTCTTCGCCGCTTGCCGTTCCGTCATGGGGCTCGTATTGTATCCTTCGGCAATAGATCACCCCAAATCCCCTGGATCCATCATGTCCGACGCGGCACTCCCTGAAAATCCGGCTGAGCTGGCGAGCTTCGGGCGGCTTGAACTGATCGCCCGTCAGTTGGTCGAAGGTCTGATGATGGGACGCCATCGCAGCCCGTTTAAGGGTTCCAGTGTCGAGTTCGTGGAACACCGGGACTATTATCCCGGCGATGAGATTCGCCACATCGACTGGCGGGCCTACGGAAAAACCGGTCGCTACTACGTGAAGGAATTTGAAGACGAAACCAACCTTCGAGCTCATCTGCTGGTCGATGTCAGCGCGAGCATGGCCTACGCCGGTCGGCACGTCAGCAAGTTTCAGTACGCCCGCATGCTGGCAGCGTCGCTCGCATGGTTGCTGCTCTCACAACGCGACTCGATTGGCCTGGTGACGTTTGATTCAAAGGTTCGCGAGCAGCTGAAGCCGTCGAGCAACCGTGACGCATTTCGACGGATCACGGAGATTCTGGAAGCCACAACGCCCGGTGCCGAATCCAGCATGGCGGACGTCCTTGAATCCATTTTGCCGTCGATTCGCCGACGCAGCATGCTCATCCTGATCAGCGACTGCCTGGATGATATTGAACGGCTTCGCAAGGCCCTGCAGCGTTGTCGTCACGATCGACACGAAGTCATCATCTTTCGCATCGTGGCTCCGGAAGAAGAAGAATTCCCGTTCGATCGTCCCACACAATTCCGCAACCTTGAAGACCTCGATCAGCGACTGCTTGTCGATCCCGCGCGGTTGCGGAAAGAGTATCTGCGCCAATACAACGAATTCTCTAAGACGCTGAAAAAGGACTGCGGCTCGATTGGCGTCGATTGCCGACGACTCCTGACGAACGAACCAATTCAAATCGCTCTTGGGCACTGGCTGGCTGAACGAATGGCGCAGGCCGTGAGGCGGTGAGACAGTGACGAGAAATCGCAGGTAAGGATGTTGTCCATTTGGGCTGCTTCATTTTCGTGGCCCGGATTCGTTGTCGTCGTAGAGTGGCAGGTGGTGAGCACAAATCCTCGCAATGGAAAAACTGGCGGCAGATCCGACCATCGCAAATGAACAACGCACAATCGCGTGAATTATTGGCGTTAGAGACGCCAGCTGCTCACCGGGAATGTCCAAATCTATCTCGGGTTGATAATCTGCAAATGGGTCAAAGAGGTTCCAGACATAGAGGATACTCGCGAAAGCGATTGGAATCGATGATAAGATGATCACAGGCTGTAAGTGAAAGACCAGACGACGGCATTTGAGCATGGCAAACTCCCGAATCTACAGTGCATTGTCGCATCGGATTTTCGAGTTGTGAAGTCCAGAAAACACCGAACACGAGCCGTTTGGCACAGGTGATCTGCCATGTCAGAGGATCAATAAACACAAACCGCCAAACGCGAAGATCATGCAGCAGACGATGTTGAATACGATACAGCGTATTTTGAAACTGCCAGCTCCAAGTCCAAACGCACTACCGACGACCTGGAGTAGAAGTAGTACCGGGATTAGTGACAGCACTTCAACAAAATCAACGAGTTGTTCCAAAGCATTTCCACCGATGACCGGCCGGCGATTCGGAATCGCGAATGTACTCACCAATACAAACTGCAAACCTGCACAGAAGAATGACGCGATCCTGAAGACTCGATTCGCGTTTGTATCAGGAACATTATCTTGATGAAGGACAACGGGCGGGAACCTGGCGTCAGCGATCGGAGATGGAACGTCCGTCGTTGGTTTGCGGCAGCTTGGACAAAGGCAGTCCGAGTTGACGGCAACCTTCGTTCGACAGTGCTGGCATGTGAGAAACTGCACACAATCTCGCCTCAAAGAATGGGGTTTGGTTCTATTATAGCGGCGATTCTTTACGGACGATTTTCTCGGCCTTCGTCCTTCGGTGACGAATCGCGACCCACGCATCGCGAGCCAAACACTCAAGGCCGAGTTATTGGGCCGTTGTTGTTTGACAGCGAGTATCGCCAAATGGAGTGTCTCGGGCAAGATTGTGGCGAAGCGATTTCAGTTCCGCATCGGTCTCCACCCCGTTCTCATGGCGGGTCCATGGGGCAGGCATTAGAATCGGACCATCACACAGCAAACCCTCGGGGCCGCTGCGAGCAGTTGTCCCAGCATCTCCAAACAACTTATGGGTAACATCACAATGAAGATTCACAACTCGATTTTAACTGCCTTTATCGTCGTCGTGATGGCGGCGAACGTTTGTGCCGCTCGAAACATCTACGTGTCTGCCAATGCCGCAGCGAACGGCGACGGCAAGCAAACCACGCCGTTTCAAACGCTCATCGAGGCACGCGACTTCCTTCGAGCGGCTCGACGCGCGAATGAGCTGAACAGCAACGACGCGGTCACCGTGCATATCGGCAGCGGAGTGTATCGTCTGGAAGCCACGCTTGAACTGACGGCGGAAGACAGCGGTTCGAAGGAAGCTCCCGTGACCTGGCTTGCCGAACATTCCGGGCAGGCGAGGATTCATGGCGGTATCACACTGGATGCGAATGCGTTTCAACCGGTCTCCGATGAATCGGTGCTGTCGCGGCTGGAAGAGTCTGTGCGTGACAAAGTGCGTGTGTTCGATTTGTCTGCGGCTGTCCCCGGTCAATTCGAAGAGTTCAAGACTGCGTTTCGCGGGGCACCCGTCGGGCCGTGGCTGTACGTCAATAGTCAGCCGATGACAGTCGCGCGGTGGCCAAACACGGACGCTCCGGAATCCGGCTGGGCGAGTTTTTCGAAAGCCATCGATACGGGACTCCCGGAACCGGACTCCGCTGATGCTTCGCGACACAAAGCGCGGCCCGGTTCGTTCGAATTCGACGATCCCCGACCGGCCCGCTGGAATATGGACGAAGGCGTCTGGCTGCAGGGATACTGGACGCACGACTGGAGCGACGAAGTGATCCGCGTGGCGGCTTACGATCCGCAGCGTCACGCCGTTACACTCGCCGCCCCGCACAATTACGGAATCATGGGCGGAACCTGGGGAGCCGCCAAGCGACGATTTTTCGCCATGAATGCGCTGGAGGAACTCGATGCTCCCGGCGAGTGGTATCTCGACCGCAAACGCAAGCAGCTCTACTACTATCCCGGCGACGAACAACAGGATTCATCGATCGTTTTGGCGACGTTGAATCAGCCGTTACTAAAGATCGCCGGCGCGAAGCATATGTCGTTTCAGGGACTGGCGTTCGAATATGGTCACTCCGACGGCATCGTGCTGCAGGACACTCAGCACGTCACGGTCGTCGGCTGTAAAATTGCGAATCTGGCAGGTGGCGGCGTTTCAGTCAGTGGCTCACACAACATCGTGCGTTCCTGCGAACTTTACAATCTCGGCACGAAAGGAATCTCGCTGGATGGAGGTGATCGCAAGTCGCTGACACGCGCCGACAATCAGGCGGTCAATAATCACATTCATCACTATGGATTGTTCCAGCGCACGTACGCACCGGGAATTGGAGTCAATGGTTGCGGGCAGATCGTGCGTCATAACTGCATTCACGACGCGCCTCACAACGCCGTGCTGTACGGCGGCAACGAACATCTGTTCGAACTGAATGAAATCTATCGCGTCGTCATGGAGACCGGTGACGCAGGTGCGTTCTACACCGGGCGCGACTGGACAAGTCAGGGCAACGTGCTGCGACACAACTATATTCATGATCTTGGCGGCGGCGAAGCCAGTCATGTCAACACGATGGGCATTTATCTGGATGACTGCGACTGCGGCGATACCGTTGAGGGGAACGTGTTTTATCGTGCGGGCCGAGCGATCATGATCGGTGGCGGGCGCGACAATCCGGTGTTGAACAACCTGGTGATTGACTGTCCCATCGGCCTGCACATTGATTCGCGTGGCATGACATGGCCGCACTGGAATAACCCGAACGAAGCTGGCTGGCAACTGGACGCGAAGGCGCAGGCGATGAACTACAAGCAACCGCCGTGGAGCGAACGCTATCCGCGACTGGCAGCGATCATGGACGATTCCCCGCGCGAGCCGCTTTACAATCCGATTCGCCGCAACGTATTTATCGACTGCACGAAGCAGGTGTGCAGTTTTGACGGCAACGTGAAGAAGCGGATCGACAAGCTGGAAATCACGGACAATCTCGTGATCAACACTACCGGCGCGGAGAACATCGCCTCAGTCGGGGATCTCAAAGGTTTCGCCTTGATCAAAGGCACGCCGGACAAACCCGTGAACGTCGGATTCACAGACGTGGCGGCTCACAATTTTCAGTTGCGAAAGGATTCTCGTTTGAAGCAGGAGCTACCGACGTTCGAGGACATCCCGTTCGATCGTATCGGACTGGTGGACAATCCAGATTGAGCCGCCTGTTGTGAGTCACGAAATCACTCAGTGGTGTGTATACCCGAATCAATTTTGGCGAAGTCAGGGGACGAGGTGACGCAGCTCATTTCTGAATCAATGAGCTGCGTCCCAATACTGTTAGCCAATACTGTTCGGCACGCCATTTGATGTCGTCGCAGCTTGATTGCTTCGAGAATTGTTCCGTTAAGGGACTACACAAAGCATCCCTCGCTGGCTTCGCCGATCGCTTCGCGGAATTTCGGTGTCTTCGGCAAGATTGTCCAGGATGTACTCGCCTGAGTGGCAGACCGGTTTCAAATTCCGTTCACGTCGTTGATGGCGTCCTGCATTGTTCCCACGTAAATCATGAAGATCCGGAAGATGAAGACGATGATCAGGATTACGACCGATAACCAGATCACTCCGCTGAACAAAGCCGTGAGACGATTCATGGCGCGGCGGGCTTCGTCATCGAACAGATGACTCAGACGATCCAGCTGTTCGGGAATTGTCCCGGTCTGCTCGGCGGTATCGACAACCTGCAGGTATTCCAGGGGAAACAACTGCGACGCGGTCAACGCATCTGTAAACGATTCGCCACTCTTCAATTCGTCCCAGATTAGCGCGTCGGCCGCGATGAACGCGCCATTTGCTGTTGCCTTGAGGCTGCAATCCAGCGACGGACGAATGCTCATCCCTGCCTGTTGTGTCAGCGCGAAGCACCAGGAAAACCGCGAGATCGCAAACGACTGCATGCACTTGCCGATCACCGGGACTCGCAGCAGAAATGGGTGCAGCAACATCTGGCCACTCGTGTTGTTGGCGGCGAATTTCCAGACAAAAAACAGGCATCCGGCACCGACGAGCCAGCCAGTGAACCATGTCATGGCTCCGCTGGTCCCGTAAAGTCCAAGGCCAATTACATCGAACGGTTTGCCACCCTGCTGTGATGGCAACATGCCCAGCACGAAGATCAGCAGACCGACGATTCCAATCGCGGCCACCAACTGAATCACCGGCCATGCAATCGCGGCGCGAAATTCGCGAACTTGCGCCACGCGGGCCTCGTAGTAGCGAGCCAGCGACGCAAACACATCCGGAGCCGTGCCAGTCAATTCGCCGACATTTACCAGGTCGCAAAACAGCGGCGGATACAGGTCGCCTTCCTCCTTCAGCGACTCCGCCAGAGATGAGCCGTTGGCGATGGACCGCTGCACGCGCTCGACACTTGCGGGCAGCCTGGAATCACCGGATTGCCGCGAAGAAGTCTGCAGCGACTTGCGAATTTCCACTCCCGCTTCCAGCATCCTGGCCATCGAACGGCTGAAGGCTGCCAGAGCCTGGGAAGAAATTTGACGATTACGCAGCATGTGAACTCCGACACTTCGACCCAATGATCGCGGCGTTTGACACAACGTTCTTTGCCGCCGGTGACATAGTGTACCGGGCACAAGCGCGAAAGCAGAGCCCGACGTGACCGTCGGGAATATTGGACCACATTCAGGGTGTGGTGTTTCGACTGGAGTGGTCAGTCCACCATCGGGTGCTGGCAGCGAATGACTCGGATGTGACAGTCTGAACGGAGCAGCGTGTCGGTCCAGTCCTGGCCATCGTACGTGTAACGGACCTGGACCGCCTGCAAATTGCCGCTCCACAGATCCTGTAACACTTCGTCGAGCGAACCATTGCCAGCCTCGGCGTTTGCGTTGCCTCGAACACGAGTCTGAATGGACTGAATCCGCGTGAGATGCGTCAGATCAGCGCAAAGTGCGTCCAGTTCCGCAGCGGTCAAGAGTCCTTGCCGCATTTCAGGCATCGGCGGACCATCGGCCGGGATTGGTTCTTTGCCAGAGTGGGCTGAATTGGGCATGATTTTTCATCCGAAAAAGAGAGTCGAACAATTGTCCCAATTGTTCCCTGCAAGTAATCACCTGCAACAAATGCTCTACCACGAATTTTCCGCATATGGCAACTGATTGATTTGTTCAGAAGTAACGTGGCACTGAACGCAATTCGTCAGCCAGGGATGCGTGGTTCTCAAACCAGGCCGCGCAACCAGCCCGTGACAACTGGTGCAGTCGTTTCGAAGCCAGAGTCGGTGCGGAATCGTGGGCGGCGCGCCAGCGTAGGCGCGTTGGCCTGGGCCGCTGCGTTCGAGTCCGTTGAATTCGTTTTCGATGACTTGCGATGGTTGAAACGGCCCGCTACTCACAGACTCGACGTGGCACTGAGTGCAACTCGTGAAATGCGGATGGCTCACTTTGCTCGCCACCTTGTCTCCCATACGGATTCCTTCACCATGACAGACCAGACAACTGGCTGCGGACTGTTGTCGAATCGGATGAGGAATCACGGGCGGCGCGCCATCGAACGCTCGAGTTCTTGTGCGGTCCAGCAGCGCGACAAGTTTCATTTCAGAAGTTCGTGTTACCGGATCAAAGATTGAGGGCTTGTCGAATCGCAGACCTTGCAACGAACTGTGGAAATCGGCGTTGGCACTCAGATGGGCCGACGCGATCTGTCGGTAGGCAACGGCATTCGGAAATTCGCCAGGGCCTTCATGCGATATGGGCTGGACAATCGACGTCACCTCGAGCCTGTGCTCGGTGATTCCCTGCAGAAACCCAACAAGAGTCAAGCCGAGCACAATGGCACCCGCCAGTGGAAGCAGGCGCGCAATGGGTTGTTGGGGCACTGTTGGATCTTTGGAGTCGGTCTGGTCCATGGACGTTGGATTTCCAATTTTACGCGCTGTCTGACTTCACAAACGGCCACGTTATTAGCCGCAGGGCGCTAGCCCCCGGTTGCTGGGTTGTTGTCCCGCAAGAACCGGGGGCTAGCGCCCTGCGGCTGATCTATTTTTCTCGTACTACTCTTTCACGCGTGGCTCACGCGAGCCGCGCACTTCTTGTAATCAGGCTCTTTGCTGAAGGCACAATGTGCCTCCAGCGTTAGTCTGTTGATCATCAGTTTTTCATCGAAGAAAGGGACGAACAAATGCCCCGGCGGGCAACTTGCTCGACCATCGATCCATGCAGGCAGACGCAGGCAGCCGCGACGAGTTTCCAGCAACACCTGATCGCCTGAACGAATCCTCAGGCGATTCGCATCATCCTTGTTGATCTCCACGTACGCTGATGGCATTGCGTTGTGAAGCTGAGGCACACGCATCGTCATCGTGCCGGTGTGCCAGTGCTCAAGGACTCGTCCGGTATCGAGCCAAAACGGGTAGTCGTCATCCGGCATCTCGGGCGGCGCGACATAGGGTCGGAAAAAAATCCTCGCGCGGTCGTTTGCATCGGCGGAATGATAAAACTGAATACCGCGCCCCGGTTCGACGAACGGATCAGTCCCCTCGATAAATCGATACTTTGTTTCCTGCCAGCTGCCGTCAGTCTGTTCCGTCACCGGCCACCGCATGCCGCGCGCAGCGACAAGCTGCTGGTACGGAGCGACGTTCTTGTGCTTGATCTGCGTGAACGGGCGGTACTCTTCGAAGAGCCGCTCATCGACGTTGATATCGTAGTAGTGCTCCCATTGCCAGATCGGAACTTCATTACCAGCCTCGTCAGACTGATGAAACAGGAATCGTCCGTCTTTGTCCTGCATGCCTTCGTGGCCGAGTTCCAGGAGTTTATGAGCCACCGCGATCGTCTGCCAACAGTCGTCGCGGGCTTCTCCCGGCGGATCCACCATCCGGAACCACTGCTGCGTCCGACGTTCGGAGTTTCCAAAGACGCCGTTCTTTTCAACCCAAAGGGCGGACGGTAGTATGAGATCCGCGAGGGCTGTTGTTGCCGTCGGATAAACATCTGACACAATCAGAAATTTGTTGGCAAGATCCTGTTTGGCGTTGAACAGTTTGTCGAGGTTCGGAAGCGACTGACCTGGGTTCGTCACCTGAACCCACATCGTGTCGAGCGATCCGTCCTGCTCCGATGGAGTGCAGAACTTTTCCCACATCAGCACTGTATGGTAACCCGGTTTTTCATTGATGCGGCCAGCTGGCAGATTCCAGAGTCGTTCCGTGATTTCGCGATGTTCCGGCTTCGCGACCTGTAAGTCGCCCGGCAGCGCATGAGCCAGCGTGCCGACCTCACGAACTGTCCCGCAGGCCGACGGCTGGCCGGTGAGACTTTGTGGCCCGTCGCCAGGCCGTCCCCAGTGACCGCTGAGCAGATGAATTCCGTGGACCAGATTATTGATCGCGGTTCCCTGCGTGTGCTGGTTCATTCCCATGCACCAGAGGCTGGTGATCTTCTTGCCGCGATCTGCAAACAGGTCGCCGAGCATCGTCAATTGTTCGACCGACAGGCCGCTGATCGCCGCAACTTTTTCCGGCGTGTAGTCCGCAAGGGCCTCGCGATATTGTTCCAGTGTGAACGGATCGCCGTTGAGCGTCTGAGGACTGCCGGGACCGCGAAAGCTGCAGTATTTGCTGACAAATTCCTGATTGTAACGATCCGTTGAGATCAACTGATGTGCGATACAATTGGCGATTGCGAGGTCTGATTGAGGCTGCATCATCAGCACATGATCGGCCTGCAGACTTGTTCGCGTTTGCCGCGTTGTCATGTCGATCAGGACGACTTTTTCGCCACGCAATCGACGGTCGATGATTCGACTGAACAGAACCGGATGCATCTCTGCGAGATTGTTGCCCCATAGGATGACCACATCCAGCTTGTCCAGATCGTCGAAGCAGTTGTACGGTTCATCGACGCCATACGTGCTGATGTAACCAGTCACCGCCGACGCCATACACAGCCGCGCGTTGGGTTCGACCATGTTGTTTGACAGGCCGCCCTTCATGAACTTGTTGACGGCGTATCCTTCCGGCACGGTCCACTGGCCCGATCCATAAAATGCGAACTTTGATGGCGCGGCATTGATCCGATTTGCGATGATCTCGATGGCTTCGTCCCATGAGATCGGAACCATCTGTCCATCGCGTCGCAGCATGGGCGTTGTCAGTCGATCCTTGCCATACAGGATCATCCCGACGTGGTAGCCCTTGACGCACAACAAACCTTTGTTGACCTCCGCATGGCGATCCCCCGTGACAGCAGGGATCAATCGCATGAGTAGCCCTTTGCTTCCCATAATCGACGACGGCCCCATCAGTCGACGCGGCGCTCTGAAGGCATGCGGAGCGACGCTGGGGCTTGGTGCCTGGGCTGTCGCGATCGCTCCGCTGGTGGAATGGTCGCAGGACTTGAATGTCGATGAGTTCCTGCAGAAGCATTATCGAGAACTCACGCCAGAGCAGAAAACGGCCGTCTTCAAACGGCTTGAGGAAGACACACTTCGGGACTACGGCGCTGACGTCACGATCAGCGATCCACAACCAACTCCCGGAGTCCAGTTCGCCTACGCACTGAATCTGAGCGTCTGCATCGGCTGTAGAAAGTGCGCTGAAGCATGCCACATCGAGAACAATCATGATCGCAAGACCAACAATTCTTATATTCGCGTCTTCGAAATGGAGGCGGGCGGCATTGACTTCGAAAAGGGTGACGCGACTTACGACCACGCTGTTCCCCGCGACGGAAAATATTACATGCCCGTGCAGTGCCAACAGTGTGAGAACGCTCCCTGCGTCACGGCCCGCCCGATTGAAGCCACATGGCAGGAACCAGATGGAATCGTGGTCGTTGATTACAACTGGTGTATTGGCTGCCGCTATTGCGAAGCGGCCTGCCCGTATCACGCCCGGCGTTTCAACTGGGAAAAGCCGGAAATTCCTGCCGAGGAAATCAATCCGGATCAGGGATACCTGTCCAATCGAATTCGACCGCAGGGCGTGATGGAAAAATGCACGTTCTGTCTGCATCGCACGCGTGAAGGGAAAATGCCAGCCTGCCTGGAAGCCTGCCCAACCGGAGCGCGTGTATTCGGAAACGTCCTGGATCCGGATTCCGAAATCCGCTGGGTAATCGAGAACAAGAGAACGTTTGTACTGAAGGAAGAGCTCGGGACGAAACCGAGATTCTTCTATTTCTTTGATTAGTCTCCGGTAAACTGCCGCGTCGGAGGTTATTTAGTTGGACAGCGCCATTTTTGGCGGAAACCGTGCATTTTGCAGCCCGAAGCGTGAGCGAGGGATTGTGCCTAACGCGTTCCCTCGCTAACGCGTTCCCTCGCTAACGCGTTCCCTCGCTAACGCGTTCCCTCGCTGACGCGTTCCCTCGCTGACGCGTTCCCTCGCTGACGCTTCGGGCTACTACTTCGGATAAAGTGGCGCTGTCCAATTAGAATATGCCCAAGGTTCGTCCCGCCAACGAATTCAAATCCGGAGGTGCCAGAGGCGCGTCCGGCAGGTTCAAGAACTGCGTTTCATTATTCTTAAGGCGAGCGGCAGATAAATGCGTACCACAGAAAACCGTGGGCTAGCGCCCAGCGGCTAATAGAATCAGCCGGTACGCGCTAGCGTCCGGTTCCGTCAGTGGCAGGACTTTTTTTGCCGATCGCCTAACACGGCGTAGCTGGGTCTCATCTCGTGTCGACCATCCCCAAAAAACGCTCCTCCGACCTTGTCAGCTATCCGAGATTCCTGCGCCTCGCGCTGACCGTCGCAACGGACGGGTCATGGTCGTTTTATCTCTGGATGATCGTGCTCAGCGCCATCGCGCTTGTCGGAGCCAATGCGTGGGCCGTCCAGGTTCGTGACGGGATGATTCGGACCAACATGTCCGATCACGTCAGCTGGGGACTGTACATCGCCAACTTTACGTTCTGCGTCGGACTTGCCGCCGGCGGAGTGATGATGGTGATTCCGGCGTACCTGTACGACGACGAAGACATGCATTCTTTGGTCATCATCGGCGAAGCGGTAGCCGTGGCGGCGATTGTGATGAGCACGCTCAGTGTGGTCGTGGATCTGGGGCGGCCCGATCGCTTCTGGCATCTCATCCCGGGAATCGGAAAATTCAATTGGCCCATGTCGATGCTCACATGGGACATCATCGTGCTCAATGGCTATCTCCTGATCAATCTGCACATCGTCGGCTACCTGCTTTACATGCGATTCCTCGGCAGGAAGCCAAATCCAAAGTGGTATGTGCCGTTTGTGTTTCTTTCGATCATCTGGGCCATCAGCATTCATACTGTGACTGCGTTCCTTTACTGTGGACTCGGCGGACGTCCATTTTGGAACACGGCCCTGCTTGCGCCCAGATTTCTGGCGTCGGCTTTCGTTAGTGGTCCGGCGTTCCCGGCTTCATCCCATCGACTCTGCACGAGATTGTCGAATACGCTCCCAGCCTCGTGGAATGGAAAGTCACGGCTGGCATCTGGGCGTTTGGGCTGCTGATCCTGACATTTCTGCTCAAACTGATTGCGGTAGTTTTCACCGGAACCGCCCTGCGAGATCACTCGCGACTGGCTTAGTACACGTGATCCGCCAGGTTTTGCCGACTGGGCTGAGTTTTATCATCGTTTGCACGATGGTGCTGTGAGCCTGCTGATTGCCGCCAAAGCCCCGATTTGGCAGAATGTTGTGCGACGGATTGTGAGAACGTCGGTTATGCTGTGCAATACTGGCGGCGATCCGCATCGTCCGCATGACTGTAGGTTCGGAGTGATCGTATGCAACGACTTGTAGCGCTCAGTGGTATTGTTCTTATCTCCGCAGTCAGCTGTCTTTCGTCAGCTGTCGCGGAACCTGTTCCCGCAGAGCAGCTGGCAGTCGTCATGGAAGCGTGGCGAAACGGTGAGCTGAATGAAGCACAGAGCCTGCTGACGGACATGATTGAGTCCGGTACGCTTGACGCACGAGTGTATTACTACCGGGCGCTGGTTTCGGAACAGCTCGGTGGAGATATTGACGCCGACCTCAAGGCGGCTGCGAAACTTGAAGCGGAAACAAGTGCGACACGTGTCGTTAATCGAGCACTGGAAAATGTTCAGGGGCCAACCCGTGCAAAGATCGAAAAATTCCGCGCGGAAGCGCGAGCACAACTAAAACCAGATCCGGCGGCGGAAGCGCGTAAATCGGTTTTCCGAGAAGGCATGGAAGCTCGCAGCCTCGGTGATCGGCCGATGGCCCTTGAAAAATTCGACGCCGCGATTGCCGATGGCGGCAAAGATCCTCGCGTGTTTTATCTGCGCGGTGTGGTGCTGGCGGAAATGGGCCGCACCGAAGACGCAAAGCTTGCTTTCACTGAAGGACTTGCGAACGAGACGACGTCAGAGGATGTTCGTTTGGTCAATCTGGCCCTGGCCGGTGTGCAGGGAGGAATCCGGCGGTTGATTGAAGAAGACACGACGGCTGAAGTCGGTGGAACCATTGTCACGCGCAAGGAGTTGGCTCGTGTCATTCGTCGTCTTGATTCGATGACTCAGGAGGAACGTCTGGCTGCGGCCGACGCGGCAGAAGCTTTGACGGCCGAACGAGCGCTGGCCGCCGCCGAAGCGCGTAAGAAGCAGGCAGCTGACGCAATCATGGCCCAGAACAAGGCACAGACCGACGCGGAGGCAATGCTCAGCAAGCCGGACACGACGACTGACCTGCTTGCTTCGGCAGACACTCCGAAGAAACCGGAGCCAGCAGTAGTTGTGCCGACAACGCCCGCTGCGGAGGCACCAGATTCCAGCAATCCATTTCTGGGAGGCACGGCGGTCGGCACCTCGCGTCGAATTGATATGTCCTACCTCCCGGCCGACACGGACTTTCTGACTTACGCGCGACCAGCGGATATACTGGCCTCCCGCTTCATCATGCCGATACGTGACACGCCGGCCTTTGAAGAATCGATTGGCCAGGTAGCAGCGATGGCAGGTTTTGAAATCGCCGATATCGACTCCGTGACGTCGGGCATGAGCAACTCAATTGCTGGCATGATGCAGGCGATGTTGCTGGCAAGCAGTGGTGCCAATGCAAATCCATCCGTGACGATGCCGAATGCGTTCAATCCCGCAAATTCACTGAGTGTCGTGCGAACGAACAAAGAGATCGACCTGTCGAGTTTAATTGCGATTGGCAAAGGGGTTGAGGCAACTCATGAAGGCAAGACATATTACCTTCTAGAAAGCCCCGCGCCGGATCAGCCAAAGTTAGCGGTTTATGCCGTTGATTCGAAAACGTACGTTGTTGGTGCCGAAGAGCGGATCCAATCGACGATTTCTGACGGTCCGGGTGAAACAACCAATGATCAATTTAGTTTTATTCCGGGCCAAAGTGAGTTGGTTGTCGCGTTCTCAAGCCCATTTTTGCCAGGGATGAGTGGCGGGATTCCGCAACCTCCTGCTGACGCGCCTCCATTTGTGGGGGCGGTCGTACAGGCGGTCAAGGGAAAGGTTGCCGGTGTGGCAATTACAATAGACCTTGGCAACAATCTGGATTTGAAGATTATTGTCAGCCTGACAGAACCTTCCGCCGCAGACGACGTGCAGAGGCCCCTGGACCAGGCAATTGGGATGGCAAAGCAGATGTATCCGCTGGCTGGTGCCAATATGGTCCCCCAACCATTGCAGGCATCGGCGAGTCAAATTGTGAATAGTCTGGCAGCGTCGCACAGTGACACCGTCGCCACAATTGCCGTGAAAATCCCGGGGCAGATTGTGAGCATACTGAAGGACGATCCAACAATATTTCAGAAGATGATTCCGATGGGGATCGGGGGGCCACCGGGATTTCCGGGACAGCCTCCCGGGTTTCCGGGACAACCTCCGGGATCCCCTGGACCTCCAGGCTCACCCGCTCCAGTTCCAGGATTCGGCCCGCCGAATTAAGCGAGTGGACCCGCGCGGAACGCAAAAGACTTGAATTCGTTACAACCGACAAACCTGGTGCGTTGCTGCTCGCTGTGAAGATTCCGAGCATATCCGTTGTTTTTCCGATGCTGAATGGTTTGGTTCGCACTGAAGGGATGAGTTCTGCAACTCTCATCCGAAAAACAGTTGTCCACATTCGAAAAAAAGGGGATACTCCGTTCCCGAATCGAAAACACCTGATCAGTGGCGGAACACAACCGTGCCAGACGAGAAACAAAAAAAAGAGAAACCTTCGTCATCCAATCGCGTACAGCAGTTGGGTGATTTCGAGTTGAAGAAGAAACTCGGTAAGGGCGGCATGGGTGAAGTCTTTTTGGCGCGCCAGATCAGCCTCGATCGCATGGTCGCCCTGAAGACGTTGTCGAAAGACCTTGCCAAAAAGAAAGATTTCGTCGCCAGGTTTGAACGCGAAGCAAAGTCGATGGCGAAGATTGATCACCCCAACGTGGTGAAGATCTACGCGGTCGATTCCTACAAGGGGATTCACTTCGCGGCGATTGAATACATTGATGGTAAAAGCGTCCAGAATTGGCTGGATCACCTGGGGAAATTCAGTGTTGCCGACGCGGTCCATATTGCGATCGTCAGTGCTGAAGCGCTCAAACACGCGCACGCACAGAACATGGTGCATCGTGATATTAAGCCGGACAACATGCTTGTCACAAAGAAGGGCGTCCTCAAGGTCGCCGACTTTGGCCTTGCAAAAGCGATGGACGAAGAAGTCTCCATGACTCAAAGCGGAACCGGACTTGGCACGCCGCTGTACATGGCGCCGGAACAGGCGAGAAACGCGAAACACGTTGATGAGCGCGTGGATATTTACGCACTTGGCGCGACGCTCTATCATTTGGTCACCGGCAAACTCCCCTTTATGGGAACGACCGCCCTGGAACTCATCATCGCCAAGGAAAAAGGGACTTACCCCAGCGCTCGCAGCGTGTGTTCAGAAGTTCCGGAACGGCTGGACTTGATCATTGATAAAATGATGGCCAAAGAGCCCAACCATCGTTACAAGAACTGTGACGAAGTCATCAAGGATTTGGTCAGCCTGGGAATTCATGCAGAGGCATTAAGTTTTATCGAAGGCGCGGAACCAACTGGCCCGGTCCTCGGAAGCGTGGCGACCGCTGCTTCAATCTCCGGAACGCAGTCCCTGCGCAGGACGATGGCAGCCACGCCGCAGCCGGTCGCTTCGATGCTCGGCGCGATGACCGATGCCGGCAGCTCGACCACTCGCATCTGGTATGTCCAGTTCGAAGATGAACGCGGCAAGACGGTCGTCGAAAAACATTCGACCGGCCGCCTGCTGAAGATGCTGGCCAGCGGCAAGATTACCGCCAAGGGCCGAGCCAAAGTCTCGGCCGACGGCTCGTACTATCCGCTCGCACAGTTTCCGGAATTTGCGAACGCCGTTGAGGAATCGCTGGCGCGCAAAACCGTTGCGATTCGCAAGGAAGACATGCAGAGCCTGTATAAGAATGTGGACAAGGCTCAGAAGATGTTTTACTTCAAGCGGAAGATCAAAGACATGGGCCGCAATGCGGTCAGTATGGCGGGATTGCTGATCATGCTCGCAGCCATGGGAATTGCAGGCTATTTCATATTTCAGTACGGGAAGGCTCTGCCTGGTAAAGTGGCAGACATGATTGGATTTGGTGAAAAGTCAGGGGAGCCAGAACCGGAGACGCCGGAAGGCATGGTGCCTCTCAAAAATCGCTCCAAAACACAGTGAGTCAGCCGTGGCCCGGATCATGACTGCCTTATCGAATAATACTCGTCAATTCCTGAAGCACCTGGTCGGTGACCGTGATCGTCCGGGCGTTCGCCGAGAAACCTCTTTGAGCGATGATGAGTCGCGTAAACTCCAGGGCCAGATCGACGTTTGATCCTTCCAACTGCCCGGATCGAATCGCCCCGCGATCTCCACTCATGGCGGAGCCAATCTGTGGATCACCGCTGGCCAGTGACGACTGATAGTAGTTTCCGCCAACGGATACCAGTCCGTCCGTATTTCGGAAAGAAGCAATCGCCAGTTGAGCGAGCGGAATCTTCACCCCATTGGAAACGAGGCCAATGACTTTGCCATTCGTGTCGATGCTGACTTCATTGATGGTGCCTGGCTTAAACCCGTCGGCATAGGCAACTGGTGCTTCGAGCACGCCATCGCCACGCTGCGAGAGAACGTTCGATGTTCCGGGGATCCCGAAGGAGAAACCGATCGTTTGAGGATTGGTTTGTCCGTTGAACTGGACAGTAATGTTCGCGTCGCCAACTCCCGTGCCTGTCACCTGAGCGAACGAACCATTGGACAGGAATGTGATCCCATTAACCTCATCGTCGAGCGCGGTGCCGATCGTGGGATCGACGGTTGTTTTGATATTCCACGATCCATCGACCTGCTTTGTCAGTTCCAGGCCGATTGTGTGGGCGGCACCACTTTCATCGAAAACCTGTACAGTTTGGGAAACATGGTCCGCATCTTTTCCCGCAGCGGCAAGCATAAAGTTGTTCTTGTCGAGGTCCGTTCGTCCGATGTTGGCCCCACCATCACTGATTGAAATGGCCAGTTTCGAAGGGCCTGTGGCAGTCGAGGTGGCGATAATCTTTCCACTACCATCCAGCGTGATGGTCGAACCGGGGAAAGCGGCGTTGAGTTGAGCAATCAAATCGCCCACCGTCGTGGTGCCGTCCACCAACAATTCTGTCTGATCGGGACTTGATCCGTCGACTTTTTGACCATTGATCAGGATCTTGTCGCCGGTGACATAGTCCGTTGTATTTGTGTCCAGATCGGTGAGTCGTGTGGCCAGAGTCGCTGGGTTTCCACCTTCAAGAAAGGCTGCGGTCAGTAATTTCTGTGCCACAGGTCCGGTGGTGTCTGAAGACAAGTTGCCGGAGACAGTAATGGTCTGCGAAATCTTCCCCGCAATGCTCGCTCCAATAGGAACATAGATACGATTGTCACCGGCAGTTTGAAATGTCGCGTTGACTCCATCGGGTTCACCCAGGGTACCAAACCTTTGCAACAAATGGCCGCTGGCGGGATCGGACAGGTATCCGTTGTCGTCAACTGCGAAGACGCCGGCGCGGGTGAAGTAATTGGTGTTGCCGGCCATGCCAATAAAGAAGCCGCTACCGTCAATGGCCAAATCGTAGGGGTTACCGGTTGCTTCCAGGTTCCCCTGCTGGAAATTCAGATCAACCTGGGACACGCGACTGCCTGTACCGACCTGCACTCCATTCACGCTGCCCAACTGACCGCCGGACGCGGAGGACGAGTTTCGTTGAACTTCATACATCAGGTCGGAAAAAATGACTCGCGATGCTTTGAACGCCGTTGTGTTGAGATTGGCGAGATTGTTGCCGACGACTTCGAGCATCTTCTGATGTCCGCGAAGTCCCGAGATGCCGGTGAGAAGCGAATTGGCCATAGTCTAGATTCCACTTGTTCAGGGAGAAGGCGAGTTTTGGAAATTCATTCGAAAGTCAATTGTCGAAGAATGTCTTCAGTTGCTGTGTTTTGATTTTTTCCTCAAGCTTTACAAGTTGAGTGCCCCTGCGTCATCCGCGACACTCACGATGCTGGCGATGGGCACGAACTGATCGCCGATGCGGACCAGGATCGATCCACGGTCGGGTTTGATCTGATCGACAACGCCAATGCCGGAGTTGTCGCTCGATTCATAACGGACGCTCTTGCCGAGCAAGCCCGCTCCGGCGTTAAGTGTCTGCAGGGCGGCCAGGTCTCCGTTAGCGGTCCCGTTAGTTTTTGAAACGTCAATCAGGCTGTCCAGTTTTGTTCCCAGCCCCGCAAACTGCGCGCTCATGTTTTGAAGACTCTCGACGGACGAAAACTGCGCGAGCTGTGACAGAAAATCTTCCTGTTTGACAGGATCCAGCGGATCCTGATGCTGCAGCTGAGTTGCAAACAGTTGCAGATACTGCGTTTTGGCCACCGTAGGATCAAATGATGTGCTCGACATTTCAGGCATTCCCCTTGGGTTCAACGGACGCGTTTAAAATGGATAACAAAGCGTTTCATATGCAGAATGGCACTATGCTCGAAAACTCAACCCATACGAGGATTCAGGTATCACGGCGCGTCCATTTCTGGATTCCGCAGGACTTGTTCCTCGCGAACCGCGACGAACCTGATTCATCAGATTCTCCGACTTGCGTGATGCGTCATTCTGTTGCTGACTCTGTGAGTATCCGTTGCCGGACATGTCGGATTTTAGAAACTCCAGCGACTTCAGATTCAATTGCTGATCACGCAAGTGCGATTCAACTTCCTGGCCTCGCGCAAACAGCATGTCCATCGTGATGGCCTCACGAGCCGTGACGCGGACAGCCAGGCCTTCGTGGGTCTGTGACAGCCGAATCGTCATCTCACCCAGTTCCGGAGGGTCAAGCCGAACGGTAACTGAATCATTCTGACGAATCCCATGACGCTCAAGATGTTCCATAACAGCCCGTGAAACCTGTGCGCTGAGCGGCGGGCGCGTGTCGGCGGGCATCGAGGTCTGAAAGTCTGAAGTCGAAATGTCGATGGAATGAGGCACCATGTGTGACGTCGGCACGTTTGACAAAGTCGAGTTGTTGAGATCTGCAACGCGTATTTCTGTCGTATCAGAGCCAGCTTCAATCGGTTTCCTGTTCATGATTGGGGCGATGCGCGAGTCCGACCATTTGATGCCCGCTGCGAGTGGTTGACTGGTTTCCGTAAAAACTGCCGCAATATCGACGGGAATAGAATCGCTCGCAGGATTTGATCGGCCAAGACTGACTGCAGTTTTCGTCGTTGATTCATTCCGCGCCGGCCCTGTGGTTGCCACTTCTGCTGGCACGGCAGGTGACTGCTGCGGCGTCTGGCCAATGCGATCCAGTGCTTCAAGCAGCTTCGCAGACAACGGACCGAACTCCGCATTCGCATTGACTGTTGCGTCAATCGGTGCAGGAGTCACATCTCGTGGATCCGTTATTGCAGGGGCCGCTATTGCAGGGGCCGCTATTGCAGGGGCCGCTATTGCAGGATCCGCTATAGCAGGATCCGCTATCGCAGGATCCGCTATCGCAGGGTCGGAAATAGCAGGGGCGGACGTTGCTGCGAGTTACCTATCTTGGAGTGGCGGCGAGGACGGC
>JBBQSE010000033.1:0-32106 GCA_038214195.1 Planctomycetales bacterium | reverse complement strand
CGCTCAGGGCCTGCGCAAAGACCAGCTTCACGTCTCTTCCCAACGACACTTTGAGGTGTTCGGCCAGCGCTTCATACTTCCGCTGAGCGTAGCCCTCAACGCAGGGGCACGAAAGCGGAGCCGCCAGCGGATCCATCACGATCAGCGTAAATGCGTGATCTTCAGCCTGCAGCGACTGCACACTCAGAACGCACAGCGCGAGAGCAAGTAAAACGGACTTATAGAATTGAAGCATTGGAAGACCTGTTTCTACTCGCCCGCAGTTTCCGGCGTGGCAACTACGGTTGGCTCTGTATCCGTCGGCTTCTGGTCCATCACCACAATGTGATTGCGCGTCAAGTCCAGCATGTAGACTCTCGAATGATCGGGTGTCACCGCGATCGAGACGTTCTTGCAACCCGGTACCAGTTTCACATCGCCCACAAAATTGAGGAACTCACCTTCGGCGCTGAAGCGTTTGATCCGCCCTGTATTGGATTCCGCCGTGAAGACATCGCCGTTCTTGTTGAAGCAGACATTCATCGGATTGCAGCAACTTGTGAAGCCATCCATTCCAGTGCGGTCGGATTTGCCCCACTGGCGAATTTCCTTGCCCGCTTCATCGTAGCAAACGACGCGTTTGCGAGAGTTTTCCGCCACAAACAATCCATTTTTGCACGCCTGCACATCCATTTGCCCGCAGCAGCCGCTGAGCCCGCTCACGATTTCCTGCCCCTCCGTCATGGCCTGATTCAATTTCCAGACGGCAAAACCATAGCCTTTCAAATCACGGGTCGCGACAAAGATTGAGTCACCGACCGCACTTATCGAAGCAATCCGCATCTTGGACTTCGTGAGGCTGACAATCTGGGCGGTAATCGCGTCTTCCGAATGTCCGGCATCCTTTTCCTTGTCGCCGTCTTTCGCGGACTTTTCCTCTTCAGCGGCGAGTTGCTTTTTCCAGACTTCGAGCGACTGTGGGAGCGCTTTTAGCAGTTGAGTCTCCTGTTCGGTGAGTTCTTCCGTCTCTCCCTTTTTTTCGAGCTGCTGAATGATGCGTTCGTACGTATTGACACGGGACTTCAGAGTATTAGAAGAGTTGTTGTTCTTGAGGCGATCCAGGTAGAGGATCGCTTCTTCACGGATGGCGGCAGCGTTCTTGCGCAGAGACTCCGCGTGTGGTGCGTCGGATTCTGCGATAAGTTTTCCATCAGCGGAAAAGCGGAACAACTTGCCTTCACCGCCCGCCAGAACTGTTCCGTCATCAGCCGAGTTAATGGCTTCCGGTTTGACAGTAATCTCCCAGGACCGCAGCAATTTTCCATCGTCGCTAAGAACCCTAATCTCGCCTGGCCCATTTCCACAGGCCGCAATGATTTCTCCCTTGCCGTTCAGGCAAAAGGCGTTCACGCCCATCTTGTCCGCAGCGCCCTGCTGGATTTCAATCGTTCGCGTTTGAACATGCGTAGATTCCTTATCGATATCACCCACCTGCTCGTCAGCCTGAACAGAAGGGGCAAAGACAAGAACCAGCAATCCGAGAGTGATCAGTCTTGTTAACACAACGTGCCTCCTGTAACGAAACGGGGATCGGTGGTGGGACATGACTCCCAACCGGTTCCTGATTCTGCCTGTGCGCGAGAACGTTGTAAAGGTCCGGATGAGGCAATTCTCCCTGTGAGGCGCAGGAACTTTTTGCAGACACTGGCTGCTGATTTCGTGAGTGCCAGGCCGTGGGATAAGCTCCCAGCTTGTCAAGATCCCGCGAATTCAGCGAAGCAACTCATCCCGTTTCGCTAAAACGACAAGCGGCAGGCTTATCCCACGATAAGCCCAACAGTCCCAATAAGCGGTGGGGACATATGGAACTAACCGCTCGCACGACTTCGCCGCAACATTCGCATCAACGGCCCGCTCGCGAACATCATGACGAGCACCATGATCAGTCCGATGCAAATGGGCCTGGTAAACATTGGTGTGAAATCTCCGCCAGAACTAATCAGGCCGGTTCGGAGTTTGCGTTCAACAAGTTCGCCAAGGATCAGTCCCAGCACCAGAGGCGCAAGCGGAATCCGGTTGGACTCCAGGACATAGCCGACCAGTCCGAACGCCAGCATGACATAGACATCAAACAGGCTGTTGTTCAGGGCATATGCGCCGACGACGGAGAACACAACCACAGCGGTCAGGACATAGCGCCGTGGCAGACGCATGAGCGATCCAAAGACTTTCACGCCAACGAATCCAACCGGCAACAACATCAACTGGGTCAGAAATGCGATCCAGAAGATGCCGTGTACTTGTTTCATGTCGCCTTTGAACAATTCGGGCCCCGGCGTAATGTCGTACATCAGCATCGCCCCCAGCACGATCGCCGTCACAGCATCGCCAGGTACGCCGAATACCAGCGCCGGAATCCAGGCACCGGCAACGGCCGCGTTGTTCGCGCTCGTGGGCGCGATCACGCCTTCGACCGCACCATGACCGAAACGATCCGGATCCCGAGATGCCTTCTTTGCCAGGCCGTACGACCCCCAGGCCGCGACGTCCGCCCCCGCGCCAGGCAACGCGCCGATGAATGTGCCGCAAATCGCTGAGACAAACAACGTGATCTTGTGCTTCCATATAGCGAGCAATGTCTCTCTGACAGGCGTCGGTGATGCCTCGACGCTCGACGCGGACCACGAGACTTCGGTCTTGATGTTTCTCAGGACTTCGGCGATACCAAACAGACCGATCATGATTGGGATAAAGTCGAAGCCCCGCATCAACTCGACGCTGCCAATCACTTCCAGAACCGGATAGCGGGGAGTTCCCGTCACGACATCCATGCCCACGGTCCCGATCAACACGCCCAGCATCGCCGCAATCAGACCGCGACCAGTGCTGCCCTGCGTGACGAATGCGCTCATGCTCAAGCCCAACACACCGAGCCAAAAGTATTCGAAGTCGCTGAACAGCAGAGCAAACCCTGCCAGCGGCCCCGCGACGAGCACCAACAAGCCAACCCCAATCAATCCACCCAAACACGAACAGAACAGATCCAGCATCAGGGCAAAGCCGCCTTTCCCCTGCTTCGCCAGTTCATGCCCGTCCAGCGTGGCGGCGGCCGAAGCCGGAGTGCCGGGAATTCGCAAATACGTCGCAGGGATGTCGCCGGCAAAAATCGCCGTGAAGCTGACTCCAATGATCATCGCCAGCCCTGCGTTCGGATCCTGCAGATGGAAACTGATGGGAACAATTAGCGCCACCGCCATCGTCGCGGTCAATCCCGGCGTCGCCCCCACAAACACACCAAACGCCATCGCGGCCAGCCAGGGGATGAGGACGTTGACAGTGAATAGATCGGTGAGCACCAGAGGTTGTTCCAGAGGAATAATGTATTGCTTATCGCAGAAGTCGTGAGCCTTCTGATCCGACTTGATGTGCGACGTTGTGAGACTTGTGAACCGCACTCTCACGGGTCCGGCGATGGTCCCGTGGGGCAACGCCGCTGTTAAAACGGAAGCCCCAAAACTCCCTGCGGCAATTGTACTTGAAAAGCAACCACAAACAGCAGCCACACGATCGCCAGAATCACGCCAGCCGCCAGCAGAGCAGCCCACGGCCTGGCTCCGAGTTTCCACGTTGTCATCGCCACGAAGCCAAATGTGCTCACAGCAAATCCCAGCCACGTCACGGCGACGATGTAACCAACCAGCGCGATACAAACCAACAACAACCTCAAAAGCGAACCTTGCTCTTTTGCAGGTTCGGCCACGGGATGAGTGCCGCGTGCGAATTCCCAACCCCCGACCGCAATCAAACCAATCACCAGCGCCCACGGCAGCGCGTGCGGACCGGGATCGTTGTTGCTGGTCAGGCCTTTGTCATATCCGGCGGCTTCCACCACCGATTTCCACTGGGCATGCTGTTCCCGCAGAAACTCAGTGAAGTCGGTTGTCGTGCGAATTGTAATCCCGAAACCATTCTTCTGCATAAACTCGCGATAGTCATTCGACGCGGCAATCTTTTCACAACGATCTGAAAGCAGCTTGACGATGTCCGGTGGAGTGCCTTTCGGCAACGCGAGCCCTCGCCAGCCCACGGCAATCCAGTCGATACCCTGTTCCTTTGCAGTTGGCAGATCGGGATAATTCTCCATCCGTTCGTTTGCCATCACCGCCAGCACCCGCACTTGCTCATTCTCCAGTTGCGAGGCGACTTCCGGTACACTGCAGCAGACGGCATCGAGATGCCCACCCATCAATTCCAACAACGACGGAGCGGCACCTGGATGCGGTACCCAGACGACAGAATCAATTGGCATTCCGGCGGCCTGCAACAAACCCGCACGAGCCAAATCCCACGCTCCACCGGTCGCTGTTCCAGACATTCGCAGCTCACCCGGCCTCGCTCGAACATCGTCCAGTAGCTCGCCGAGTGTCTGCCAGGGAGCGTCGTTGCGAACAATGATGGCGGCAGGATCGGCGTTGACCTGCAGCAGGCATTCGTAGTCTTCATACGTCAGCCGCGAGATCCGCATGCGATGCATGGTGGATAGCTCGAAGGTGATCATTCCAATCGTGAGGCCATTCGGCTTTGCGTGCGCGCTCGCAAAATGCCCAACCGCCCCGGCACCGCCAGTGCGGTTGACGACCACAAACGGCTGACCGAACTCCTTCTCCAATGCACCCGCCCAAAAACGCGAGACCCGATCCGTCCCGCCACCCGGAGACCACGGACAGACAACGGTCACCGTATGCTCCGGGTAATTGCTTGCCGCTGCGGACTCCTGGCCGAACGCCGCATCAACTCCAAGCCAACTCGCGGCCATGCCAGTAACGATCCAAAGCACCCACCGACTCATCGCGTCACCGTAAGACAGTTCTCCAGGCCCGTCGTGATATCGAAGAATGACTGGAAGAGCCTGGAGGCCCGTCCCGTGGACAGAAAACGACGTACCCGATTCGTATTCGTTTTCAATCTCGGCAGTCTATTCAGATTCCCGTCAGCAGTCATCTGATCGCGGCTATTTATCTGAAACAGCGATTAGCACAGATATCACTATCGATTGAACTGTGATTGTGTTTGCAGAGGCTGCATTCTGCGGGGCAGGTCGGGATTGATCTGGAAGAAGCTTTCGGCGACCGCAGCACCGACGCTGTTGAGTTGTGACTGAAAGTTATCCACGAACTGGTGCAATCCGCCGCCAATGATCTCTCTGGCCTGGGCGAAGTTAAGTTTTGCGTTCATCTGTCCCAGCAGTTGCTCGGCAGGATTACTGAACGAGTGGACGGGAGTTCCTGAAATGGCTCGTACGCTCTTTTCGGCGTCTCTGACACAGAATCGCAGCGAGCGCGGGAATCGCGTATCCAAAATCAGAAAATCCACGACATTGGACGGTTCGATTCGACCGTATTCCCGGCGGTACATTTGCAAGGCGCTGGTTGATTCCAGCAGAGCAGCCCACTGGACGACGTCAACCTGTGACCCGACATGCATTGGATCGGGGAGCAGAATGAAGTACTTCACGTCGAGAATTCTGGACGTCTTGTCCGCCCGCTCCAGGTGATACCCCAGGCTGGAAAAGTGCCAGGCTTCGCCTCGGGACCATGTTGCTCGAGTCACCCCGAGCACCTGATGGGCGGATCGCTTGATCTGTTCCAGAAACTTGTGCGGCTGGTTCAGAACTTGATCAGGGTTTACCGCAGCCGAACGCATGCGAAGATAAAAACGATTGACGGCCTCCCACATCGGCGTCGTCAGATTCTCGCGAACCGACCGGGCGTTTTCACGGGCGGCGGTGAGGCAGTTCACCACGGAATTCATGTTTTGCCGATCAAACAGCAAATACCGAATTACGTTTTCCTGGGTAGGGGCGGCGTACGATTTTTCGAAGTCTTCCACATCACTGCCTGCATGCAGCAAGGAAGACCACAGCACCTCTTCACTGCCGCGATATCCGAGCGCGATCGTCGATGTGACGTCTATAAATCTCGCCTGGTTTTCCGCCCGCTCCAGATAACGACTCATCCAGTACAATGATTCAGCAACGCGGCACAACATAAAGAACTCTCTTTGTTGAATGATTCAGAAGCCAGGGAATTCCAGGTTCTCACGAATTCCCAAGCAGCACCCACGTATCTTTGCTGCCGCCGCCCTGCGACGAATTCACGATCATTGAGCCCTCTTTGAGGGCGACACGAGTCAGGCCACCGGGCAACACAAAGATATCTTCGCCGAACAGGATGAACGGACGAAGATCCACATGTCGAGGAGCCAGCGTTTGATTGATGACGGTAGGAACCGTTGAAAGTGTCAGCATTGGCTGAGCGATATAGTTGCGAGGATCCTTGCGGATGGCGGCTGCACACGTGTCACGTTCTTCTTGTGACGCCTGAGGCCCCATCAGAATGCCATAACCTCCCGATTCGTTTGTCGGCTTGACGACCAATTCGTGCAGATGTTGCAGCACATAGTCAAAGTCCGCTTTGACGGAACACAGGTACGTCGGAACATTCTGCAGGATCGCATCTTCGCTCAAGTAGTAACGGATGATCGCCGGGACAAACTGATAAACGGCTTTGTCGTCGGCGACACCTGTTCCGGGGGCATTGGCGAGCGTTACGTTTCCAGCGCGATATGCACGCATCAGGCCAGGCACGCCCAGCATACTGTCAGCTCGGAAGCACTCCGGATCGATAAAGTCGTCGTCGATGCGGCGGTAGATCACATCCACTCGCTGCGGGCCGCGGGTCGTCTTCATCCAGACCATATTTTCTTCATCGACAAACAGGTCACTGCCGCTGACAAGTTCCACGCCCATCTGCTGGGCAAGGAAGGAGTGTTCAAAATACGCTGAATTATAGACGCCGGGAGTCAGCACTACGGCGGTCGGGGTCGAAACATGGGGAGGGGCGGTCTTGAGCAGAGTCTCCAGCAGACGTTCCGGATAGTCTTCGATGGATGCAACGATGGAGCCGTAAAATGCTTCCGGCAGCACGCGTTTCATGATTTCGCGATTTTCAAGGACGTAACTTACTCCGGAAGGACAGCGGAGGTTGTCTTCCAGTACATAGAGGGTTCCATCATGATTCCGCACAAGGTCAGTCCCGACGACATGCGTCCAGACACCGCCCGGAGGTCGAAATCCCTGGCACTCGGGGCGATAGGTTTTAGCCGTCTTCACAAGTTCTTCAGGGACGACTCCATCTTTCATGATCCTGCCGTCGCCGTAGACATCATCCAGAAACAGATTCAACGCTCGAATCCGCTGTTTGAGGCCGGCTTCAATGGTTATCCATTCATCCCACGCGACGGGACGCGGCACAACATCAAATGGCCAGACTTTTTCATTGCCATCATTGTGTCCGTAAACGGCGAAAGTGATGCCCTTTTCCAGCAATTCCTCCTCGGCATGACGCTGACGTTCCGCAAGCACTTCCGGGGACAGGGAGGCCAGTCCGCCCGACAACGCCGGATGACGGGGAGTCCCGGCGGACGTGAGAAGTTCATCAAAATTCCCGGAAGATTCATTCACGTCCATAAGCTTTCGCACGAATTGGATACACAGATGACACGAATTTCAGCACTGCGGCAACATGTTGCGGAGAGTCCAGGCATTGGCGCATGGTTTTCACAATCCTCCCGCATTGGATGCAAGAATTATGCCTTGACGTCGGCTCGTTGTCGCAGACTTACGGCCATGGAACTTGAAAATTAGCTCGACTGGCAGGAACGCCCGCATCGGACTTCCCTAAGACAGCGGATCGCAAACTCACTTTTTTTGCTGACCAGTGGTAAGCATTCAGGGGAAAGCTAATACTTCGTGAGTTCCGCAGCCGATAGGCAGGTGAAATTCCTGCTCCGTTATCTCGCACAAGAAGGGCGAAAACTATCGGATGACGGGCAACGTCTGTCTGAGGATTCTTTTGAATGGCAACGAAATTGCGATACCGCTGCGTTCCCCTTTTTGGCCCCCCCGGCGTGGGAAAAGGGACTCAAGGCAAGATTCTGGCGCATATTCCGGGATTTTTTCATCTTTCGGTCGGCGACGTTTTTCGTTCCATCGATATCGGTTCTCCCAACGGTCGTGAAGTTTACAACCATATTTCGCGAGGAGAACTGGTCCCGGACGAACTGACGATCAAGATCTGGCGGAAGGCGCTTGAAGCGTATATCTCTCTTTCATGGTTCAAACCTCGGGAAGACCTGCTGATTTTGGACGGGATGCCGCGCAACGTACGGCAGGTCGAGATGATTCAGGAGCATCTGGAGATCGATCGAGTCATTTTTTTGAAATGCTCGGACGAAGAGGACATGATCCACCGGATTCGCCGCCGTGCGATTCGAGAGAACCGCACTGACGATGCAAACGAGGTCATTATTCGCCGTCGCTTTGATATTTACAGGGAAGTCACGGCGCAAGTGCTGCAGCAGTATGATCCGGCAATCATCAATGAAGTTGATGCCAACGGTTCGCCCTCGGAAGTCTTGTCCTCAATCCTGAAGTGCCTGATTCCCGTTCAGAACGGATTGTTTAAAGCCAATCGTCGCGAAGAGGAATTGCGGGACTCCTGAACGGGGAAACCCGTCGTTCTCAGTTCTGAACGACGAGTCGAGTCATGAGCCCCCGAATTCGTCGTCATAGTCCGCCATCGCGGCCAGAATGACTTTCTCTGCGTGTGCGCGGTCGTAGATGTGATCTATGGAAACCTGCTGCGTCGTTTCACCTGGCATGACTTTGTACGTCGTGAAGTAATGTCGCAGTCGCTGTACCAGAGCCTGCGGAAGCTCATCCAGGTCTTCCACATGGGACCAGATCATATCCTGAGCCAGTACGCCGATGATCTTGTCATCTGCCTCTCCGCCGTCCAGCATCGGCAGGCCGCCAATAACACGAACGGTGACGATGACTTCGGACTTGGTGATCGGTCGCTCACTCAGCACGCAGATATCCAGCGGGTCGCCGTCGCCTTTTCGAGCCTTGGGCATCAGCTCGGCCACTCGCGTTCCGCAAAACGTACGCGGCACAAAGCCGTACAGCGCGGGCGGCTGCGACGATGTTCGCTGCGGTCGATCGACACGCAAATAGCCGGTCACCTTATCAACTTCGTACTTGACCAGGTCAAACGGAGAAATCTCGATGAATGCATGCACCAGATGCGGAGGATCTGGTCCTACCTCAAGTCCATGCCAAGGGTGCGGTCGCCAGCGAAAGAAGGGTTTTGGGAATGCCATGCAAATGAGTTCCGTGGAATTCAGCGAACGTGTCCGCAAGGACTGTACCGAAGCGGATCGCAACTGGCGAAACTCTAGGGCATCCGGCAAACGATGGAAGCGCCAGTGTGTCCGACATCATGAATTTTGCGCGAGCAGAGACTGTTGGTCTCAGGATTTGCCAGGATTTCACCGGCAAACCCGCCGAATCTGCTGAAATGCACGAGACCAGGATGGGACCGAGTATAGGTGTCGCTGGCGTGAATCGCCTCTCACGAAACAGGAAAACTGGCTGTCGCTGATCACAGAATCGCCGCCGAACGCTTGACCGAATGTTCAACACGCAGTTTGGAAGACATCACGTCTCTGTGAATATGTTTGCGACGTCCGCTCTGGATCGCAGATTTTATCAGTCCTCGAAGAATGCCCGCAATTGCGGCATGTACGATTCGCCATCGCGTTCGCCCAGTTCCATCAGCCGTTCAATAAATGTCGTTTGAAACAGGACGGTGGCGAGGAAGTCCTGACTTCGAATTTCACGAGTGCCCAGTCGGCCCATCAATTCACTGAGAGTTGATGGCAGATCGTCCCTGAGTTCATGGGCGATCGCGCCAACATCTTCCGACGGTCGGATCGTGAGCAGCCGGACTTCCCGCCGCCCGCATCGCTTTTCGGGCGGCAGCTCGCGGACCAGTTCGTTAATCATCTCCATTTCCAGTACGTCCTGATCGAGCTGATCAAGAAAGACCGCGTTGTAGAGCGCTGACAGCACTGTTGCTGGCGACGGAGACTCGTTCTCCAGACTGTTCTTGCGACTTACGCCACCGTAATGGTTTGAAATCGCCAGGATGCGGTCAGCTCCCAAATGCAGTGCCGGAGCCAGCGGATTGACGAGTCGGATACCACCGTCGCCGTACCAGTCACCGTCAATTTGAACGGGTGGAAAAAAGAGTGGCAACGCGGCCGATGCCATCACGTGTTCGACATTCAGCGGGGTCTCGACACCCCGTCGTCGCAGCTGATCCCAACTCGCCATGGACCTGCCCTGATGAAATGTTACAGTGTCTCCCGTTCCGTAGGAAAGCGCCGTCAGCGCGACAGCTTCCAGTCGCCCCCGACTGATATTTTCCCGAATGCCTGGCAAGCAGCCCTCCACAGGTTTCAAAGTGTCGTGAAGAAAAGCACGCAGCGGTTGCGTATCAACCATACCGTGAACGCTCTTCATTCCTGGAGGAAGCCCGAGAGCCAGCCGGATTCCAACCCGGATGGCGCGCCACAGCAGAGATGAGCCACTCGTGGCGAACACGTCTTCCAGCCGCAGTCGCTGCCAAAGCTCAGTCAACGAATCAATCTGTTCGCGAAATGATCCGGTGTGATTGGCGAGGTACGAAATATTGATCGCACCAGCCGAGACGCCTGTCAGCAACGGAACGCTCAGATCCGGGTATCTGCGGGCGATCGCGCGGAGCACTCCGACCTGATAGGCTGCCCGCGCGCCGCCTCCGCCGAGCGTCAGAGCAAGTCTTGGTGTCCGATCATGAACGACAGTTGTGCCAGTCATTTGCCAGTCAGTTTTGTGAGAGTGGATTGAATCATGTGTCTGAATGCCTGAGATTGTGGAGACATCGTCCATTCTTCCCCGAGAACTGGGAGACGGTGGCCGACAGGTCGGATGAGCTGCGGATTGCCAGCCTGTTGCTGTGTTCTGGTTTCATCGTTTACTTCGTGGGAGGCGCGCCGCGAACCGCGAACGAAACGTTCTCAAACTTCAGCTTCTGGCAAAGGTCGTAGATCAAAATAAACTGCTGCACCTCCACCTCGTCGTTGATGTTTAGAATGATGCGTGTCGATGGATCGGCGGCGGAGAGGCGGGTGAGTCTCTGCGCAAGAATTTCGATGCCGGGCAGCGGCTGTTCGTCCAGAAAGACGGCGATCGGATTGTCGCCGGCTTGCGAAGGTTCAATTCGAATCTGCACGGCCGGATGCTGCCACTCGTCTGGTTCCACCGGAGGAACAGGTTCGAGTGACGACGTACTGTCTCCATTCAACTCTGCGGGCAGCAGCTTATCCGCCGTGCTGCCGACGGATGCGCAGATGAAGAAAACCAACAGCAGAAAGACAACGTCGATCATCGGCGTCATGCTGTCGCCGTCGGGTAAGTTCGTTCGATTTGGCCGCGATGGGATTTTCATATTGTGTGACGATTCCGGAGCACCGTTCAGTCCTGAGGCAGTGTCACGGCAAAGCGGATGCTGCGAATTCCATGAGCCGCACAGTGCTCAATCAGAGTGCGTATTGATCCGAAGTGGGCGTTGCGGTCGGAGCGAATTCGTACTTCGGGCTGTCTCCCGTCGGCGGGCGGAATCTGGTTGAGTTCTTCAATCCGCGTCAGGATCTGCTTCTCAGACATCGGGACGCCGCCCACAGACAGATGTCCGTCGGGCTCGATGGTGACTGTCAGACGATGCGGTGAAGAGGCGTCGTCCGACTGGCCTTTCGAGGCGACTGGCAGATCGACTTTGCGCGACTGGTCACTGCGAATAAAATAGCTGGCAACAAGGAAGAAGATAATCAGCAGAAACACGACGTCGATCATCGGTGTGATGTTAAACCGAAGGGGTGTTCGCCGATGTGAGGAATCAGGGAGTCGCATGGAGGAGATGTTGATTCACCGGAATTGGCTTCAATACGAACGTGCCATCTTGCGCGAGCGCAGCATAGCGACTTTAGGCATGGCATTCGAGTCCAAGTCGTTCCGCCGGATTGCTTCACGAAAAACGCCTCCGTCGGGAATGATCCCGGCGGAGGCGAGTGGAGAATTCGTTCGCGGTATTGGCAACAGGAAAAGTTGCCGTCGTCCGTTAGTTGTCGTAGTCAACCACGATGATCCCATTGGCGGACTTGATATCGACCTCGTATCGACCGAAATCCAGACTAATCTTTGTGCGACATCGTGACACCCGCACATTCTGCACCGGGCAGGGCGGGACAAAGATCTGTACAAACACCAGGCGTTCCTGAACATCGTGGTCACACATGTGGGGATCGCGGACAGCGACAACCACAGGAATCGCGTTGGGGGCGATATTGCATTCGTGTTCAACTCGAACGCACGTGGCCAACGGGACCTGACAATTCACAAATTGTCCCAGTTCAAACGGTGCGGGAACGACGCCAGGGTAACCCTGCGAAACCGGATAATTCTGAACCGCAGGGAACTGCTGCACAGGGTATTGCTGAGGTGGGTACTGCTGCACAGGAGGCAACTGTTGTAATTGAGGCTGCGGCGGAAGTTGTGCGGGAATGTAAGCGGGCGGTCCATATCCCTGATTCGATCCGGTATTGGAGGCAAATCGCAGGTTGACCTGCAGTCCATTGCGTGAAGGCGGAGCGATGTATTGACCTGGTCGAAGATTTACATTGCCGACGGGAGGTCGATTGAATCCAGGCCCCGCGTTCGATGCGACATGCTGATGTTCGCCGTGACCGGAGCGATCGAAGCCAGGATTGGCCCCCGGCCCCTGACCATAACCTTGACCTCCGCGTTGTCCGTGCCCCTGGCCGTAGCCTTGCGCGAACTGTCCCACCGGCTGGGCTGCCACTGGAGCGGGGCGGTGCCCGGAATTGCCATTGATGGCTCGCAGAAAATCGACAATGTCATTGGCTTGAGTTGTGACAGAGGTTGTCAACATAAGGCCGAACAGACTTAAACTGCGTGTCAAATTTGTATTCATTGCCATCACCTTTCATCTTGATTGATTGTGTTCCGCCATACCATGGCGTGATGGCTTCCCTAAATAACACAAATCGTGCCAAACACTCTGCACATGACTTAAGACATGTAATGCAAAGTAGTTACGAGATCCGTGCAACAGCCATCCCTCTCACACAGCTGTCATCAAAACAACTAAACACTGAGTCAACATGACGTCAATAAAGTTCCCGAATGCCATCAAAGCGATCCCCGCAAGTTCAATATCTCGCCCTGACATTGATGCGGAAACAACTGTCTCTGATAGTAGTTCGACTGTCCCAAATACTGTCGTTTGATTGTTGTGAGCAGAGGGTCGGGAGTCTTTTTCGGACGGAAACCTCAGTATTTTTCAACAAGCAACTCTCCGAAAAAGACTCCTGACCCTTTCCGTCATCCTTGACCTGATCCCTCACTAACACTTCGGGCTACTGATTAACGTGGCGCTGTCCAACTCATCAGATCCAGTCACGGTGCCTGTGACGCAGAAAGTGATTTCAAAGGAGCGCAGCTTCCGCGTCGCGAAGTTCCGGAAGTCGGCGGTGGTAGTGGTGTTTTTCAATCAGGCGACGTGCTTCTACGAGTTCCGCTTTGGCATCTATTTTCAAACTTCCCACTTCACCCCTCAATCTTCCAGCAACGCGTGCTCGCGTCAGATGAATATCCGCCAGGTACAGCGGCATGGGGCCGCGGGTGGCGATTTGCTGGGCTTCGTCGAGATGAGCGAGGGCTCGGTCGATCCCGTCGCCGCCACGCAGGCTTTCCAGCATCGCGGCGGTGAGGCGGGCTCGAACCACAAACTCAACGTCGCCCGCTTTTCGCAGGCCGTTGAGGGCTTGGTGGAGTTCGCTGGTGGCGACATCCCAGAGCGAAGTGTCGGCGTCGGGCGGTTTGTCTTGTGAGCGGCCAGGCGCTAGCCGCCGGTTTTCGGCAGCGTTTTCGGGGGTATCACCGGCGGCTAGCGCCTTGCCGCTCACAGGTTCAGAGGCGCGCACGGCGTGCGGCTCGGATTCCAGGATCGCTCGATAAAGCGATGCGCGAGCCAGGGAGAGGTGGTCGAGAGCGATCGTAAGCAGCGAAAGTTTATTCCTCGTTGCCCATTCGAGCGTTTGCGTTGCCCGTCGCGTGGCTTCATCGCAAGCGGCGAGAACGGCCTTCTTTTCGTCCGCCATCAGCCGCCACGCGCTAGCGTCCGGTTCCTGCCCTGGCGCATCCGTGTTGTTATCGGCGAACGAATCGCGGAACCGGGGGCTAGCGCCCGGCGGCTGATGGAGGATGCACTGCCATGTGGCGCGTTCGGCGGGGGCGAGGATCAGATCAACGTATTTGAAGCCCTGCAGCGAGTAGAGGAGCGGGAACTGTGGCTGGCGTTCGGCCTGCATCTGCTCGGCCTGGACGAACAGATCCCGCGCTTCGCGATGCTGCGGCGAATCGAGCTCGCCCCGCTGATGTAATGCGGCGGCGGCGGTTCGGTTTACTATTTTCTGAAACGCATCCTCCCTGCGGTCGGCGTATTCGACCGCACGGCGACCGTCGGCGACTGCGGCGTCCAGCATCCCCAGCGTCAACTCCAACTCGTTCAGGTTGCTGTAGCTGATCGCCGCGCCCTTCCATTCTTCCGATTTAACGTCCATCTCACCTGAAACCCGCATCGGCTCAACGGCTTCGGTCAGTCGGCCGAGGGCGCGGAGGCGGAAGGCGGCTTCGGACAGCAGCCAAGACTGTTCCGGTTCGCTCAGGTTCGGCGACAGACGGCTCCACGGCTGGTCAAAAAACGTCGCCACCGCTCCCAGGTTCGCACCAAACGCGCCGAGCTTCTTGCTGCTATACGCTTCGGCCCCACGTTTGATGCGGTCGCGATAAACATCGACACACGCTTCCTGCTGTCGTCCCGCAAGGCAGCCATGCGTCACCGCCTGATACAGCGGCTGCAAACCGGCCAGCGTATCCGGTCGACTCGCACAAATGATCAAACAACCGCGAATGAGCCTCACAAAACGCCTCCGGCGACTTCGTCCGCAACTGCTCGGCAAAATATTCCCGGACCAGGGGGTGCGCGTCGATGTCGGATTCGCCGTATAAGCACCCATGCACAAGTTATCGAGCACAATTCGTTTAACGGCGAGCCGAAGGCGGAGGCGAATTCCCAGAAAGCCGACGCCTTCGGCTAGTACTCTGTCACAGCCTCCTTTTCGGGTAGTGGACAAGGCAACGAGTCCGATTGAGCCGACACAGGCAGGACTCGTTGCCTCGTCCACTACTCAAAACCCTAATTTTTGGCTGTGACAAAACACTCCCAGCCCGAAGCGACCTTATCCTTGAAATAGAGCGAGCCGTCAGCGCCTGGCGACAGATCCGACATTGTCAACGACCACGACACGATCGACGAGAAAACTCATTGTCGTCGGGAATCACTTTTGGCAGTACGGTAGACGCGGACTCGTGTTTTCCGCAAACTCCCGCAGGTTTTGATCCGCGCTGTTGCGACGGAGAGCCATGTACCGATGGGAAAGATTCCGGACGAAAGAGCAAATGACCAGGCAAAAACTAAAGATCGTCATCGTGGGCGGAGTTGCTGGCGGAGCATCAGCGGCGACGAGGGCTCGAAGATGCAATGAACATGCGGAGATCGTCCTGCTGGAAAAGGACGAATTCGTGTCCTTCGCCAACTGCGGGATGCCGTATCATATTGGCGGCGAAATCCCGGATCGCGGCAAACTGCTGGTCGCCACCAAAGAATTCCTCGAACGACGTTTTCGGCTTGATGTGCGTACGAAGAGTGAAGCCATTCGAATCGATCGCAACACGAAACTCGTCATCGTCAGGAATCACGATGATGGTTCTGAATACGAACTGTCGTATGACAAGCTCATTCTCGCCCCTGGCGCGTCGCCCTTTGTGCCGACGATGGACGGCACTGACGCCAAAGGAGTCTTCACACTTCGCAACATCGCCGACATGGACCGCATCCGCGCCGCAGTGGATCACGCTCCGCCCGCCGCGCGAAAGGCGGTGGTGATCGGTGCCGGATTCATCGGTCTGGAAATGGTTGAGCAACTCGTGGCTCGAGATTTCACCGTCTCGCTCGCGGAATTGCAGGCTCAGGTTCTTCCTCCCATGGACCCGGAAATGGTTGCGCCGCTGCAGGACGATTTGGTCGCGCGGGGCGTGACACTGGAACTGGGAAGCGGCATTCGCGGGATTACCCAAGATGCCGCAGGAAATGCCACCGGCGTCGAGTTGCTCAATGGAATGACGCTGGCCGGGTCACTGATCATTCTGGGAATGGGAGTTCGTCCCAATACGCAGCTGGCGATCGAAGCAGGGCTGGAAATTGGCAAGTCCGGCGGCATCGCGACAAACTCGCATTGCCAAACGTCTGATCCGGACATCTATGCAGTCGGAGATGCGGCCGAATATCTGTGCGAACCGCTGGGACAATCGATGCGTGTTCCGTTAGCGGGCCCCGCGAATCGCGCGGGACGTCTCGCCGGACAACATGCAGCCACGGGAAGTGCGTCGCCCAGTGCGGCGGTGATGGGGACCGCCATCGTTCGTGTCTTCGATTATGCCGCCGGAATGACGGGACTTTCCGCGAAGGCGGCCACCCGAGCGGGCCTGAAGTTCCGCTGCGTTACGATCGTCGCCGGGCAGCACGCCGGTTACTTTCCGGGAGCAACACCGGTGACACTGAAACTGATCTATGCCCAGGACGATGGTCGTGTGCTGGGAGCACAGGCGATCGGCAAAGATGGCATCGACAAACGCATCGACATGATTGCCACGGCGATGGCGTTCAAAGCCACCGTGCGCGATCTCGCGGGACTCGATCTGGCGTATGCGCCGCCGTATGGATCCGCCAAGGATCCGATTCATCTTGCCGCGTTTGCCGCCTGCAACCAACTGGATGGACTCGGAGATCTGATCGATCCCGATGCCGACCTTACCGGATATCAGGTCGTCGATGTGCGGACGTCTGCAGAGATCGCAAAATCGCCGCTCACAGGATGCCCGTCGTTCATCGCGATTCCGCTGGATGAACTCCGGGACCGATTGCACGAACTGGATGCGTCAAAACCCACAGTCGTCAGTTGTGGAGTCGGCCTCCGCGGCCACGTGGCTCAGCGAATTCTGAAACAACACGGCTTCTCCTCCGTCGCAAACCTATCGGGCGGTGCCACAATGCGGCGACATGCCGTCAAGTGAACGAGAGTTCGCAACAATCAATCCCTGTGAATGTCCATCCAATCGGTATACAGCGTCGTGTGGGTTGATGCTGCACGTTTTCCCGTAGTTGACAACCCAGGCCGCGTTCTGCTGTTGCGCCGACTCAAATCGAAGTTCACGCGGCACTACCGACGAGCGGAAGCACCTTCGAACCGCCGCGTTGCACGATTCTGCGTGACAAGTCCCATTGCAATTTGTTACGCTGAGCAGTCTCCGAAGACAGTCCCGCACTCATCCCGCCTCATATTTCCCTCCTTGCCGGTGAATCTTACCGTGCCAGATCGACAAATCACATATTTTCGTCACGTAACCGCGTCAGCGATTTTTGCGATGGCTCTGTGCGCAATGCTGACACCGTCGCTCCACGCCGATGATGATGTCCAGATTCCGGTTGTAGACTTTGAAAATGATCTGCAGCCGATCTTTACGCGGTTCGGATGCAACGGCGGGCCGTGTCATGGAAAGGCGCGTGGTCAGGGCGGATTTCAGCTGTCGATGCTGGGGTTTGATCCGCAACAGGACTTTGATGCGATCACGAAAGAAGGTCGCAGTCGGCGGGTTTTTCCGGCGGCTCCTGAGAGTAGTCTGCTGCTGGCCAAGCCCGCTGGCACGGTTCCGCACGGTGGTGGTCGTCGGATTCAGGAAGGCGGTCCGGAGTATCAGACGATCCTCAATTGGGTCCGGCAGGGTATGCCGCGAAAAGCTCCGAATGCGCCTACACTGACGTCGATCGCGGTGACACCGGCTGCGGTCGTGCTGGCTGCGGAGCAAATTCAACAGCTGTCGGTCACGGCATCATTTTCGGACGGAACAGTTCGGGAAGTCACTCGACTGGCGGCATTTCAATCCAACGAAGCGCCGATTGCGGCTGTCGATGAGAATGGCCTCGTGACCGCCGGACGTTTCACGGGCGATGCGGCTATCATGGCTCGATTCATGGGACAGATTGCCGTCTGCGAAGTCACGATTCCTCGACCGGAAACGATCGCTGCGGACGTCTATGCAGCGTTGCCCGTCAATAACTTCATTGACGAGCTGGTCTGGAAAAAACTGCAGCGGCTAAATATCACGCCGTCTCCTGTATGCGACGATGCGACGTATCTGCGACGCGTGACGACCGACATTTCGGGACGAATTCCGACGCCGTCTGAGATTACCGAATTTCTGGCAGATTCCTCACCCGACAAACGATCGCTTGTGGTGGATCGACTGCTGAAAGAACCGGACTTCGCAGATCACTGGGCCAACAAGTGGGCCGACCTGCTGCGACCAAATCCTTATCGCGTGGGCATCAAGACGGTGTTCAATTACGACCACTGGATTCGGCAGTCGTTTCACGATCGAAAACCATGGAATCAGTTTGTTCGCGAACTGGTCACAGCGAAAGGCAGCACCTTTCAGAACGGGGCCGTGACATTGTATCGTGACCGCCGATCGCCGGATGAGGTCGCAACCCTTGTCAGTCGCTTGTTTGTCGGGGTGCGTCTGGAATGTGCCAAGTGCCATCATCACCCGTTTGAGGTTTGGGGGCAGGATGACTTCTACAGTTTCGCGGCGTACTTTGCGAAGATCGATCGCAAGGGGACCGGCGTGTCGCCTCCGATTTCAGGGTCGGAGGAATTCTTCTTTGCCGGGAAGAATGGCAGCGTCTCACATCCAGTGACCGGGGCCGTGATGGAGCCAAGTCCGCTCTTTGGAACCGCGCCAAACAAGGCGAACAGCGACGATCCTCGTGAAGCACTTGCTGACTGGATCACATCGCGGGACAACCATTTGTTTGGCGAAGTTATGGCAAACCGCGTCTGGGCGGATCTGATGACGCGAGGACTGGTCGAGCCGGTGGATGATCTCCGCGCAACAAATCCAGCGACGAACGTGCCGCTGCTGAAGGCGCTGGGAGAATACTTCCGCGAGTCCGGCGACTCCCTGACCGAATTGATTCGCGTGATCACCGCGTCGCATGTGTACCAACTTAGTTCGCTGCCGAATGAGACCAACGTGGCCGACACTCGCAATTACTCGCGGCACTATCGGCATCGGCTGCGAGCGGAAGTGCTGCTGGATGCGGTAGGTCAGGTGACCGGAGTCCCTCCGCAGTTCGAGGCCATGCCACCGGGTTCGTCGGCAAAGCAGCTCTGGACAACACGTTCGGATTCTTTGTTTCTCGACACGTTCGGTCGTCCCGACCCCAATCTCGATCCGCCCTGCGAGCGGACGCTGGATTCGACGGTCGTGCAGAGTCTGCATTTAATGAACTCGGAGAAATTGTTCCGCGACATTGGTGACAAAGCCGGAACAGTCCATACTCTCGCGGAGTCCGAAAAGTCCGCCGCTGAGATCAGCTTGGAGTTGTATCGACTCGTCTTCGGACGCGATCCTGCACCAGAAGAGACGACTCTAGTGACAGAACAACTTGCTGCCGAAGGCGCGGTGCGGCAGCAGGTGATTGAAGACCTGATGTGGGCCATGCTGAATTCGGCAGAGTTCGTGTTTCAAAATTGAGTAAACTATGAACAATCGAAAACGATGCGATGGATTCACGCGACGTGATTCGCTGCAACTCGGCGTGGGCGCATTGCTGGGCGCGGGTTTTGTGGACAGTCTGAAAGCCGTCGCCGAATCGCGGCATTCCGGAACGACACCGGTTGGCAAAGCGTCGCGCTGCATTTTGATTTGGATGGATGGCGGTCCCACACATTTCGAGACATTTGATCCAAAACCTGACGCGCCGCTGGAGTATCGAGGCGAGTTCTCCGACATCGCAACATCAGTACCGGGTGTCGCTTATTCAGAACACATGGTCAAGCTGGCCGCGAGTCTGAACGACTACGCGATGATCCGATCCATCCGACATGATCAGGGGAATCACGGTGCCGGGAATCACTACATGATGACCGGAGCCCCGCCGCGAATTCCTGTCGGCTGCGGAGCGTTCGTCAGCTTTCATCCGAGCATGGGATCGGTCGTCGCTAAAGAACTCGGCCGCGACAACGGGTTGCCGCCGTACTTTAGCATGCCTCAAATGTCCCGATCCGGTGGCCCAAGTTTTCTTGGCGCGAAATACGCGCCGTTTGTGGTGGGAGATGATCCGAATCGCGATAAGTTCAAAGTCCGCGACGTCGCCCTGCCGCGTGATCTGACGGATCTGCGATTTGGGTCTCGGACAGAATTGCGGGCGAAGATCGATCGCATGGTGCGGATCAACGACGAAGCGGCGGGCGATCCGTTGCTGGCCTTTGATGAATACTTTCAGCAGGGACACTCGCTGGTCACGTCATCCGAGGCGCAACAGGCGTTTGATATCGAACAGGAATCCGTCGAAACCCGCACACGCTATGGTCGCAACGGATTTGGCCAGCGTTGCCTGCTGGCGCGGCGACTGGTGGAGGCTGGCGTTCCATTTGTAACGGTTTATGACGGCGGCTGGGATCATCACAGTGACATCTTCAATTCATGCCGAAAGCGCCTGCCGGATTGGGACAACTCGGTCGCGACACTCATTCAGGATCTCAAGGAACGAGGACTGCTGGAGAGCACGCTGGTCGTGGCTCTGGGCGAATTCGGACGCACGCCGAAGATCTCGACTCTGTCCGGGCAGTCCACTCCAGGTCGCGATCACTGGGCGAATGCGATGTCGGTGCTGATGGCTGGTGGTGGCACTCCAGGCGGGACAGTCGTCGGTGCCACTGATCGCAAGGGCTTCTCGGCTGTGGATCGAGTCCTCTCGCCGGAGAATTTTGTCGCGACGATCTACCACAAGCTTGGAATTGATCCTGGCAAAGTGGTTTACACGCCGGAAGGCCGACCGACGCACCTGGTAAGCGACCCGACTCCGATCGCGGAGCTGATCTGACCTATGCGACATTTATCGTTCGCATCTTTTGTCAGTGCGTTGACGTGCTGCCTGCTAAGTCCCAGTTTGTTCGCCGATCCGCCGAACATCACACGTCTGATTCCGTCCGGCGGCCAGCGCGGCACGACGGTGGAAGCAAAGCTTGTCGGCAAACCTGGCGATGGCGACTTTCGCGTCATCAGCGAAAACGAGGCGTTGGTTTTTGTCCTGAACGAAGCGCGAGATGCGGTGAGTATTGCCATCAGCGAAACCGCTCGGCCTGGAGTCCACTGGCTCAGATTCTGCAACCCAACCGGAACGACCGAACTGAAACCATTCATCGTCGGCCTCATTCCGGAGACCACAGAGACGGAACCCAACGCGAAACTGTCCGAAGCCAATCCCGTGGAACTGCCCTCTGTGACCGTGAACGGAGTTCTCGAAAAGTCAGGCGAGGTCGATACGTATTCTGTGACACTCAGCAAGGGCCAAACTCTGGTTGCTGCCATGCAGGCGAATAAGATCCTCAATTCACCGATGGACGCCGTCTTACAGATCCTCGACGAGCATGGAACCGTCGTCGCTCAAAACGACGATGACATCAGCTTTGACCCGCGTGTGGCGTACACGGCCCCGGCCGACGGAAAGTGGTATGTTCGCACGTTTGCCTTTCCGGCCGCCCCAAACAGTACCATCGCCTTCGCGGGTGGGGCGGATTACCTCTACCGACTGACTCTGACCACAGCGAGCGTTGTGGAACATACGGAACCCGCGTTGCGATTTGAGCAGGATCACGAAACACCACTGACGGTCTTCGGCTGGAATATTGAGACGCCGACGGTCGTGATTCAACACGATGAGTCGGTCTTGACTGGTCCGTATGGCTTGCCGTTCCCAGTCCCCCACGTCAATCTGACATCAATGGTTGAATCACAGCTCGCCGCCGATCGAGTACTTTCGATTCCTGTCGCCGTGACAGGGCGTGTTACGTCCGCCAGCGACGTCGAGTTTGCATTTGACGCTGCAAAAGGACAGAAACTCAGCCTTACAGTTGTTGCGAATCGCCTTGGATCGCTGCTCGATCCGGTCCTTGCAGTTACCGATGCCGAAGGCAAAGTAATCAAGGAAGCGGACGACATCAGCGGCGACAATCACGACGCCGAACTGCATTTGACAATGCCCGCCGACGGACGATATCGCGTCGTCATACGAGACCGCTTCCAGCAGTTCAGCGATCGCCATTTTTTTGTCCTCACTTGCGATGAGACAAAACCGTCGTTTGAGTCGACCATCGAGTCAACCACCGGCGTGCTGAAGCCGGATACGCCGCTGGAGATCCCAATCACCATCAATCGAAGGCATGGATTCACGGAACCCATTGACATTCGCGTTGAGGGTCTGCCGGAAGGCGTGGTATTTGAATGCCCGCGATCCGAAAAAGACGGCGATTCATCCAAGTCTATCAAGCTCAAGATCAGCGGCACAACGGCTGAGTTTTTCCAGGGGCCAATTCGCATCGTCGCGCAAGCAATGGAATCCGAAAGGACGCTGCCCGTCCAATTCAGCACCGACGACAATTCGCCAGTTGGTGAATACTGGCTCACGGTGCCGAAGCCTTAACGGGTTGCACATTTCTGGGTGGCACACTGCATTTATTTAGCTTTGGGTTTAGAGATTGAAGCAGCGGTCTTGAAGCCCTGCCGACTGTCGCATTATTCATCTACTCATCCAACCTGCGGAAACAGACATGAGATTGCATCGATGTCGATTCATGCTTCAGGCAATGCTCGGAGCGTTTGCCGCCGCAATGCTGCCCGGTCCAGGATCTCTGCCAGCCCGTGCTGACGCATCTGAATCAGTACGATTGACCACCGATGGACGCGCCAAGCGGGACCCTGTGTTTCTGAAGCCTGACGGAACTGAGTTACTCTACGTTGTCCTGGAAAAGCCGACCCGGTTGAGGATCATGAAATTGTCACTGGTTGACGGAACAGTCACTCCGTTTCATCCGTCCGAGACGCGTTCGGAATTCGAACCCGCAGTCTCGCTTACCGGCAGTCATATTGCATTCGTTCAAAATCGCGGCAATCTGAGTCTGGCACTGGTTGTCCAGGATCCGACTCTGACTCAGGTTGGTGAGGTCCCGCCGGGCGGTGGATTTTCCGGGATGCACAGCCCGACGTTCATGCCGGACAATTCGCGGATTCTGCTGAGCTACCCCGAAGATGGGCGACAGCAGATTTATTCGTTCGACCTGAAAGGCGGAGATCGGAAGCTGGTCATTGATTCCGAAGGCGTCAATAACTGGCCGAATGTGTCGCCAGATGGTCGCAGGTTGCTTTTCAGTTCCAGTCGCGACAATGACTACGAAATTTACATCGCCGACACCTCGGGCGCAAATCCACGCCGATTGACGAATAGCCCGAAACAGGATCTGCGGCCTCGATTTTCGCCCGACGGAAAGCGGATCGCATTTACCAGTAACCGCGATGGCAACTACGAAATTTACGTGATGCAATCCGACGGCACCGGTCTGGTACGGCTGACGAACAATCCGGAGCAGGACGATTTTCTGGTCTGGGATTTGAATGGAAACAGTCTGATTATCGTTAGTGAACGATCCGGGAAGTTCGATCTTTATCGAATTGCTGTCCCAGCGTTGTGAAACTGTTGAAGAGACAGTCTGTTACAAAGTCCCTTGTCTCGCGAACTGATGAATTTGAGCGATGGAACCTTTTGAATGATTTTGATCTCTCACACTTCCGCAGTCAGGCTGTTCATCAGTATCACTTTCGTCGCACACTTTGCGTTTGCAGACAAAGCGTCGGCGGAAGAAGGATTGGCGTACGAACGCGATATTCGTCCGATCCTCCGCGCGCATTGTTTTGACTGTCATGGGGCGACGGAAGATCTACAGGGCGGACTGGATCTCCGGCAAGTGCGGCTGATTCAGACAGGTGGCGAATCGGGACCGGCGATCATTCCGGGGAATGTGGAAAACAGTCTGATCCTGACTCGTGTCGTTGCGGGGGAAATGCCTCCGGGCGACAGCAAAATCACGGCGAAGGAACAAGAGACGCTGACTCAGTGGATTGCTTCCGGCGCAAAGACACTTCGACCGGAGCCGGATAATATTCCGCCGGGACTGGGTGTGAGTCCCGAAGAGCGTGCGTTCTGGTCTTTTCAGCCGCTCGGTCATCCCACCGAACCATCGGTGAGGGAGGATCAGCGAAGCTCCATTCGCACGCCGATTGATGCCTTCCTGCTGGCAGAAATGCCGGAGGGACTAAGGTTTGCCGACGAAGCGGATCGCCACACGCTGATTCTGCGAACACATTTTGATCTGACCGGATTGCCGCCGACGTCCGACGTGCTCCAGCAGTGGCTGACTGACCCTTCCGGGGATTGGTATGCGAAGTTGATCGAATCTCTGCTGTCATCGCCGAACTATGGTGAGCGCTGGGCAAGGCACTGGCTGGATGTGGCGGGCTATGCGGATTCCGATGGTTACACGGTGAGCGATCCTGAACGCCCATGGGCGTGGAAGTATCGGGACTACGTTGTTCGGTCCTTCAATTCCGACAAACCCTTTGATCGTTTCATTACGGAACAACTTGCCGGAGATGAACTTACCGGGCCACAGCAGGGCGATCTCACTGCGGAGCAAACCGAGTTGCTCACAGCCACTGGATACCTGCGAATGGCGGCGGATGGAACCGGGAGCGGAGAAGATAATCCCACGGCTCGCAATCAGGTGATTGCCGATACGATCAAGATTGTCAGCACGTCTTTAATGGGGCTGTCCGTTGGCTGCGCTCAATGCCACGATCATCGCTATGATCCGATTCCGCAGACGGACTACTACGCCATGCGGGCGGTCTTCGCGCCGGCTCTCGATTGGCAGCAGTGGAAACCACCTGCTCAGCGACTGATTTCTTTGTACACAGCAGCCGACAGGCAAAAGGCCGGCGAAGTCGCGGAGGAGGCCGGTGCGATCGGCGTCGAGCGTGCGGCGAAGCAGAAGGAATACATGGCTCAGGCTCTTGAAAAGGAGCTTCAGAAGTATGAAGAGCCATTGCGAGCTTCGTTGCGTACTGCCTACGAAACGGAAGCAGGGCAGAGAACGGAGGAACAAAAAGGTCTGCTGGACAAATATCCAAGCGTCAATATTTCTCCGGGTGTGCTCTATCAGTATCTGCCGGACGCCGCAGAGGATCTGAAGAAATACGATGCTCGAATCACGGAGACACAGGCAAAGCGACCGCCGGAGGAGTTTCTGGCGGTGCTGACAGAACCCCCGAACCATTTGCCGGAAACGCCGCTGTTTTTCCGAGGCAGTTTTGAGCAGCCGAAAGCGGCTGTCCCGCCAGCGCCCCTGACCGTTGCGTGTCCGGAAGATCAGCGACTCGAATTTGCGACTGACGATCCGTTGCTGCCCACATCCGGTCGCCGACTGGCGTTCGCGAAGTGGCTGACGAACTCTGACAATCCGCTGGTCGCTCGGGTGATCGTCAATCGGATCTGGATGCATCACTTCGGCAAGGGACTTGTTCCAACACCAGCGGATTTTGGTCGCCTTGGTGTCCCGCCGACTCATCCGGAACTGCTCGACTGGCTGGCTCGGGATTTCATCGAGCATGGCTGGAGCGTGAAGCATTTGCATCGCTTGATTCTGTCCTCGGCGGCCTGGCGGCAATCTTCGCTGCGGACGGCAATGCATCGCGACCTGGATCCTGACAATCGATTCTACTCACGTCAGGTCATTATGCGTCTCGACGCAGAGCTTGTGCGCGATCGCATGTTGGCGGCGACTGGACGACTGAATCCTCAGCAGTTCGGTGCTCCGGCTGCAATCACGGAAGACGACGCCGGGCAAGTGGTGATAGACGACAATGAGACTCGGCGAAGTCTGTACATCAAGGTTCGCCGGACTCAGCCCGTCGCGATGCTGCAGACCTTTGACGCTCCGGTGATGGACGTGAATTGCGAACGACGCTCGGTCTCCACCGTGGCCACGCAGTCGTTGATGATGATGAATTCGCTGTCGATTTTGAATCATGCGGCGAAGCTGGCCGAACGATGCCGAACCGAGGCTGTTCCAATTCCCGCAGATCAGCTGACGAGCCTCCCGCCGCTGCCACTGCCACCGAACGAAGCGTGGCTGTACGGTTACGGTGACTTTGACGCCGCGACGAAGCGAACGGCGACGTTTACTGCGTTGGCTCATTTTACGGGATCACAATGGCAGGCCGGAGCCGCATTGCCCGATCCTGAGCTCGGCTATGTCCTGCTTCACGCAACCGGCGGACATCCCGATGTTCAGGGCCGCGCTGTGATCCGCCGATGGACGGTGTCTCAATCCGGAATGCTCACGATCTCCGGTTCGCTCGCTCATGGCAGTCCGAACGGAGACGGCGTTCGGGGCCGCGTGGTCAGCAGTCGCAGTGGACTGCTGGGAGAATGGACGTGCTTCAATACTCAAGTCGAGTGTCCGGTTGGCTCCACTGTGGTTGAAGCGGGTGATACGATCGACTTCATCGTAGACTGTATCGGAGCCCACACTTCGGACTCGTACCAGTGGCCAGTAGTAATCAGCATGACGGTGCCGGATGGCGGAGTGAAGACTTTCGATTCGAAAGCCGAATTTCATGGACCACCGGAACCGCCTGGCGTTCTTGCGGGACAGGTAGTACAGGCATGGAAAATGGCGTATTGTCGAGAACCTTCCCCGGACGAGCTTGTGAGTGCAATGTCGTTTCTTTCCGATCAAATTGGATACCTTCAGGCCCACCGCGATCATCTTCCCGCCAATACAACGGAGTCTCAGCAGGCCCTGACGGATCTTTGTCAGGCGTTGTTGACTTCCAACGAGTTTCTTTATGTCAGGTAACAACACCGTAGGACGGGTCTCCAGGCCCGTCGAAAATGAGTGCGAAGATGGGACGGGTCTGGAGACCCATCCTGCGGAGTCATCGATTCCCTTTTCACGCAGATCGTTTCTCCAGCACAACGCAATGGGTCTTGGCTCGGTAGCGCTGGCCTGGCTGATGCGGCAGGATGCGGCTCGCGCGGTACCGCCGGTGATTCGGCAGAAACCAGTGACTGATCTGAAACCTCGTGTACCGGGAAATCCACCGCAGGCGAGGGCGATGATTTCGCTGTTTCAACACGGAGGTCCCTCTCACATGGACCTCACGGACCCAAAGCCGGAACTCACGAAACACTCGGGCTCAGATTATTCGGGCGATGTGCAGTTCAGTTTCGTCAACGAGGCCAGCAAGAAGTTGCTGGGAAGTCCATTCAAATTTCGTCGGCATGGTCAATGCGGCACGGAGATTTCCGAATTGTTGCCTCACACGGCGAGCATCGTCGATGATATTTGTTTAATCCGCAGCATGCATACCGGAGCCAACGGGCATGAAGTGTCGATCCGTTATTTTCATGGCGGGATTCCAGCAGTCCTGGGGCGGCCTCATTTCGCTTCGTGGCTGTTGTATGCGCTGGGCTCGGAAACGCAGGATCTTCCAGCTTACATGGTGATGACGGATCCCGGCGGTCCTCCGGTTGATGGAGCCAACAACTGGTCGAATGGCTTCATGCCACCGCTGTTTCAGGGCACCGTGCTGCGTCCAAAGGAGCCGCGAATCCTGAATCTCGCCGCGCCCTCTTATCTTCAGGGAACATTGCAGGAGCAGAACCTGGCCTTTCTGCAAAAGCTGAACGCCAGACATCTTGCTGAGAACGGCGGCGATCCTGACCTGGAAGCACGTATCGCCAGCTATGAACTCGCCGCCAGAATGCAAAGTGCGGCGACCGAGGCGCTGGACATAAGTCAGGAGACAAAAGCAACACAGACTCTGTATGGACTCGACAACGACGCTACGCGCGAATACGGCACACGCTGTTTGATCGCTCGCCGTCTGGTGGAGCGCGGGGTTCGGTTTATTCAGCTCTTTCTCGGAGGGCAACCGTGGGATAATCACAGTGGCATTCGGACAGCGCTGCCAGCGGTTTGCCGTCGAGTGGATCAGCCTGCTGCAGCCTTAGTTGAAGACCTGAAACAGCGAGGCATGCTGGATTCCACGATCGTCCACTGGGGCGGAGAAATCGGACGTTTGCCCGTCACTCAGGTACAGGGCGATCCTGCTGCGGCGGGACGTGATCACAACGGCCAGGGATTCAGTATTTGGCTGGCCGGTGGCGGTATCAAGGGAGGAATGACGTATGGGGCAACCGACGAATTTGGTCACCGGGCCGTCGAGAACGTCGTTACACCGAACGATTACCAGGCAACACTGATGTCACTGTTCGGATTGGATCATACTCAGGTGATCTATCACCACAACGGCCAGCCTCAGATGATCACGGCGAACCGCCCGGCAAAGGTGGTGACTGACATCCTGAAGGCACCTGTCGTCGATGGCGTGCCGGGTTAGGATTTTCCCAAAAGACATTCTCTGCCTGACCGACGCACACCATTTGGGGCAGAACCAGTTTAATGGTCGGCAGCTAAAGCGGTAGCCGCCATTTTTCCCTGTTCCGAAGCGGGGTCACGCTGCGCGATGCGGCGCAGATGAAGTTTCGCGCGTTCGTCGCCGTTGGCTGCCAGTTGCAGAGCTTCGCTGAAGGCCTGGTCGAGGTATTTTGTGATCTTCGGCAGGACTGAAAGATTGAACGGCTTCCAGTAGTACTGAAATTCGTCGCTGGTCCAGTCGGCGTAAATGTCGTCCCAGGTCAGGCGACTCATGGAGCTCAGGTGCGGGTTGAGCATATGCTCGGCAATCGGGTCGCTGACTCGCTGATAACGATTGTCGAGCGAAACACGCAGGCGATCTTCGGTGACATTCGGGAGCGCTTTATGGATGGTGAGCGCAGGGAACATAAGCGTGTCGCCGACTTTGTAATCCGTTGTCAGCCATTCCGCTTTCAGTTCATCATGTATGGTTGGGTCCACATGCAGGCTTCCCGCGCCCAGTGAAAAATGGTGATCGAGGACTCGGCCAACCTTGTGTGATCCACGCAACACCGCGAGTCCGCCAAGTTCTCGCGGGCAGTCACCAACAGGACTCCAGCAGGTCAGGTTGTCGAAGGTTCCCTGAAAGTGGACGAAGTCCTGGTGAATGGGCGTCGTGTGCTCGGTGAACTTCGGGAACCAAAGCCGCGCGACCTTTTGAGGCTGAGGAATCATTTGACAGCCTCGAATGCTTTCCAGCACATCCATGACTTCGCGGCAGTGGGCGATTTCATGAAACGACTGCAGTCGGTAGACGCGGTGATAGACATCCGTGTATTCCGGATCTCCTTCAGTGCTGCGGGCTGCGGGATCGGCGATGCCATCGATCGGGTCGGTGCCTGCGATCAGCCAGCCGCCAGCCTGCATCACGGTCAACATTTCCCGGCGCAGGTTGAGCAATCGCTGCGGGTCGAGCAGACGACGAAAGAACAGGTAGCCGTCGTCTTCAAGCCGCTGCCTTAGCTCGTCAGAATTCTCTTTTACATCGTTCGAAACTCTGAATTCCGACAATTGCGATGAAGGCATGAAGGGCAACTTGAATAGCGAGAATGTGGGAAGACGATGCGTTTGGTTCGGGGCAACGCTTTGACGGGTTGCCGGACAATTACGTCCGTCCGAACAGAGAACGTGGGTATTCTATGGAGCATCACCCAATAATTCCCAGTGATCGCAGTTCGCTGGTGAGTCGAATCAGGGGCAGGCCCATAATCGCGGTGAAGTCGTCCGTAACGATTTCTTCAAACAACCCGATGCCAGCGCGTTCGATCATGTAGCTTCCCGCACAATCCAGGGGCTTATCGCGATCGACATAGTAGCGAAGTTCAGCGGTTGACAGGATTCGCATTTTCAGCCGAGTTTCATTTGTGAATTCCAGCGTGCTGTCAGAAGTGATCAGACACACAGCGGTCAACAGTCGATGCCACTTGCCTGACATTCGTTGTAACTGAGCAACGGCATTTTCCGCAGTCTCCGGTTTGCCGAGAATTTCTCCGTCCAGATCGACAAGCTGATCTGATCCGATGACCAGCGTCTGTGGAAACTGCCTGTGGACCCTGCTTGCCTTTTCAAATGCGAGGCGGCGTACCAGCGCATCCGGCGCAGGCATGGTTGCCTGAATGACTCTTTCATCGACATCGGGAACAACACATTCAAACGAAGTCAGGATTCTGCCCAGCAGTTCCCGGCGATAGTGAGAACCGCTGGCAAGAATCGTTGAAAGATTGGGCATGGCGGCTCCGGAGGCGGAGGTACGGAAGCTTTAAGGAGAAAACGGCGTGCGACCTGGGATTTTAATCAATCTGCAGCGGCGTGCGAGGATCATCTAAAGTGTTCAAAGGAAACAGAATTCCGAACCCGCCTGCTGCGATGGATTTAAGCGCACCCGCCGTCGTGTCGAAAACAAGCTTCGGGGGCGTCGGATTCTTCCGCGCACGGACTATCGTAAGTTGCGGCATCAAGGCGTGGGAGTCATCCCAATGACGATTGTGAAATTCCACACCGGTCTCCGGCGACTCTTGCCGATTGTCGCTCTGCTGGGACTGGTGCGTGAAGGTACGGCGGACGGTCAGATAAAACTGTCGCCAGGTCAGGTTCCGGTCATCGATAACGAACTTAATTCACCGATCGATGAGCCGCAGGTCACCCTCGAGGAACACTCATCAAACGCCGTGATGCGGCCGGTGCCCCCCGATATCCTGCAGTCAACGGATCCGCTGGTCAAGCTTGTCTACGAGACACGCGAGGCTCAGCGACGTCGCCTGTTATCGACTGCGGAACATACGCCGTGGCAAATCATGCACGGTATGCTGGCCCTGCGTCAGGATTTTCTGATTCGACACGACGGCAAGCCGGTTAATTGCCTGGAATGGATCCAGAGCGGTCCGTTGTTTGAACGCGAAAGCTGGTTTGAGAAGACTCAGGTGCAGGTATTCACCGGCCGGGGCGGCAATCAGGCGTACCAAATGATGACCGTCGGTCGCGGCCATCCGTACAACAAAGCCTATGCGTTTGAAGGACATATCAACCAGTTCGTGGCGATTCTGTCGATGAGTGGCATTCCGCTCGAGACGCAGTTTCAAACGCCGCAGGGTCCGGTCTCAATGCGAGACATGCTTAACTATGCCAAACTGACTGTGAACGACAAGGAAGAAGTGACGTGGACGCTTTGGGCGCTGAGTCGTTACCTGCCGCCGGACGCTGAATGGATGAATTCGCGGGGCGAAAAATGGAGTATCGAACGACTGGTGAAAACTGAAGTTGGCAAATCGTTGAACGGAGCTCCCTGCGGCGGAACGCACGGCCTGTTTGCGCTCGCGCACGCCAGAAACGTATACCTCCGCAGTGGCAAGCCACTGGTCGGAGTCTGGCTGGAAGCCGAACAGAAGATCCGCCGCTACATTCAGACAGCACGAATGCAGCAGAATTCTGACGGCACACTGTCGTCCAACTACTTTCGCGGACGGGAATACAAGCCAGCATTCGACAAACGCATGGCCAGCAGCGGCCATTTGCTCGAATTCCTGATGATGGCGCTGCCGTCACGGGAATTGAATGATCCCTGGGTCCGTCGCGCGATTGAAGCCACATCCAACGATCTGATGGCGAATCGCAAGTCTTTCGTCAGCTGCTCTCCACTGTACCATGCCACCAGCGGGCTGAGTATCTATCTAGACCGCGTCGCAAAACCGGCCCCGAATATCGCTCAGGGGGCACCGAAGACCCATACGATTTCCAACAGCAAGGAACTCAAAACAGTAGACGCCTCCGCTGGACATCCAGACGCGGTGAAGTCTCCAGTACTTGAGTCATCCGGAGTCGATTCAAACGGCGCACCGAAAGAATTTACCGGGCCAATAGTAAAGCCTAACGAATCGCCCAAAGATGCCGTTCAGGAATCTACAGCAAAGCCCGTTGAGCCGATGAAACTGCCAGTCACCACGCCAACAGTGCCAACGCCAACAGTGCCAACGCCAACTGTGCCAACGCCAACTGTGCCAACGCCGACCGTGCCAACGCCGACCGTGCCAACGCCAACTGTGCCAACGCCAACTGTGCCAACGCCAACTGTGCCAACGCCAACTGTGCCAACGCCAACTGTGCCAA
>JBBQSE010000032.1:0-32277 GCA_038214195.1 Planctomycetales bacterium | reverse complement strand
CATCGAAGTTCTGAAGGAATGACATCTGCGACGAACACCATCCGTATCCGTCCTGCCTGGAGATTGGTCTTCACCCGCTCCCAGAAGGAATCGACGTCAGCCTCAGCGCCCAGGAATTCCAGCAGTCTGTCATCTGACGGTATCCCTTCGTCCTCGCACTGTGCCTGGAATCGACTACGAATTTCGTCAACAGACCAATAGCTGACGGCATTCGCGGCATAATCAAGCAGCTGACCGACAACCTCTCGGCGAATCCGAGTATCAGAACTGCGTTTGACTTCCACGAGAGTCGGGACGCCATCCTGGTCAATGAACAGATGATCCAGCGACCAGCGGTTGGCCCCTTCCAATTCGCCGGGCACCCCGAATTCACGAGAAATCAAAATCCAGCGGCGAGGCTCAGCCAGATCCATTTGCTCTCCGGCCAGCAAGTTCGGATACTTTGCCAGCAACTCCTGCAGCAATGATTCAGAGTCATAAGGAGTTTCACGCATCTCCAGTAGTTGGGAGTCTTCGCCGAGGAGATAGATTTGGCCGGTCATGTTGTGGTCCTATTACTTTTGCGGGTATCGGTGTGGCAGACAATCATGATCAGCCCGGATTGTTCAGTCGCCATGCCTGGTCGGAACCGAAAAGATCCTTTTCAACGCAGTCCTGATAGGTGAACTGCTGCATTCGAAGATGAAGGTTTGATTTTCCATTCGTCGTTCGCCTTCACTCGTATTTTTTAAAACGGCAGGATTTGCCGATTTTGAATAACTAAACTGTGCCCGAAATCTTGCTCCAACTGCCGCAATCGATTCTTCGAATGCCCCAAGACGCACCATTTTCAATGTCTCACTTGCATTTTGTCGTCACCTGTTCGATACTGAAGCCAACTCATCTGCCATGTGTAGAAAGAGTACCGAAGCCGTCCGTGAAGGGCGGCTTCAGCCGTTTATGGGCTGCTGGAATCGCGTTCGGCTCTGAGTTTTCTCTTTCGGGATTCCTCCGGTGTCTGATACGCAGTGATCAACTGCAAGTACTGGAAGCCATCTCGCTTTCGAGTTCGTTCTGCAAGAATCACCAGGTACTCCTCCCGAAACCATAGCAGATTTCGGATCTCACCCTGACGTTTGTTCTTCCACGAATCAATCTCGCGTGACGAATCCGCGTTCACAATCACCGCTCTGACCCATCCGATACGTTCACATCGGCGAAGGTCTGGTGTTCGATTGTCTTCGTCACGCCCTTCAGAAACGCAGTGCCAGAATCCAGCGTATTTTCCGTCGTAGATGGGATCTCGCCGACACCGCACCCATTTGCCTTCGTATTTGGGTTGGTTGGTCAGCAGATCTTCTTCGAATCGTTGATAGATCGCACTGACGTAGCGCGCCCAATCACCATCGTAGTCATTGAGCAGAATGAGTGAAGGCAGCCATGAGGCAACTTCACTCATGAGACTGCTCCCGGGACTTCCAGCAAAGAAGATTGAACTTCGGCTCCCTGAGCCATGTGGACCGAGTCAGTGTGAGGTTTGTCCGTTGCTGAATTCGGTGGACCAATGCAAGCTTCGCTGCACCTGTTGCGAGACCACGATTCGCATACGTCACGGCACCTATCAGAATGTCCGCAAGTTGCATCAACTCTGACTCATGCGATCGAATTTGCTGAACACGACGTACGATGTTCCCGGAACCATCGTATTTTGCATTTCGCAGCACTTCCTCCAGCTTGCTCCGCTTTGTTTCGCTTCGAGTGTCTTTGATGTCCATGTAGATCGCGTAATGTTGAGTCGGATCGACGATGGGCTCAAGCAATGTGAAGCACATCTTGTAATACCAATCGTCATGACTCTGGCTGAATCGACCGTGGTCAAGCAGCTTCTTGTCGGGAATCACGATGGCTCGAAAATGGAGATCGTCATCGTCCAAAAAGTAGTCAACAACGGCTTGATAGAACGCCAACTTCGCCGGAGAAACTTTTGTCCACTTGATCTCGAAATTTTCAGCCAGTTTATGTTGCTGCTGGATATCACGAACTCGCTTCGAGATTTCTCGTGACTTTTCCTGCGGACACCAGACGGCCCCAAGTGTCATGACTTTGATGCCGTCGTTTTCCAGATGGCAGCTTTCGTCGAGGTAAATGTTGAATGATTCAGCCACTAGGAATTCTCCATCGCACGTTGTGCATCCGCTACGCTCAACTCCCCGCTCAGCAGCTTCGGCAGCAGCGTTTCGCGCAGGGTGGCGAGGGTGACGGGTGGGGAAGTGTGACGCGTGAAACGTGAGATCGGAAATGGGTTTCGGAAGTTCCATCTTCCGATTTCAAACTTCACTCGCCTCACGGCAGCTTCGATCATGGCATTTTTGAATGACCTCATTCCGTCTTTCCCTCCAGCCGTTTGATCTCCTTGTCGAAGTCCGAGAGGTATTCCGCGTCCTGTCGCTGGCGGTAGACCTCAAATTCGGTCTCCGCTTTCAGCCTGGCCTCAAGAGCACTGACTTTACCTTTGTCTGTCAGGATCGGATAGTTCGACAGCTCCAGAAAGCTGTGCAGAAAACCCACCCAGTCGACCATCTTCATCAGCGTGCCTCGCTGGGCACGGTTTTCCGCGAGATCGAGGTAGGCCGAAACAATGCGGTTCAACTCCTTCACGTGCGCCTCATTCAGGTAGTTCTTCGCCACAGACACATCGGACTTCAAAATCTTCCCGTCCGGTGCGCGCTTCCACGTCGTCAGGCCCATGTGAATCTTTGCGGCATCCGCGGCACTGTAAATTAGCTCTGCCGCCGTCTGTCCCGTGATGGCCCAGTGGAGCTTGTTCTGCACCGTAGCGAAAAATTCCTGCGTGATCGGCGCATCGCCCCGGTAGTCGATCGAGAGCGCATAGATGTCGGTGATCTTCTGATAAAACCGCCGCTCGCTAGCGCGGATTTCCCGGATACGCTCGAGGAGTTCGTCGAAGTAATCCTTGCCGAAGACTTTCTTCCCCTGTTTCAGCCGCTCATCGTCCAGCACGAAACCTTTGATGATGAATTCTCGCAGCGTCTTCGTCGCCCAGATGCGGAATTGCGTCGCCTGGTAGCTGTTGACCCGGTAACCCACGGCGATGATGGCATCCAGGTTGTAGTAGCGGGTCTGGTAGTTTTTCCCGTCGGCGGCAGCTGTTTCCAAAATGGAAACAACTGAAACCTCCACCAATTCGCCGGATTCGAAGATGTTTTTGAGGTGTTTGTTGATGGCTGGCACCTGAACGCCGAAGAGTTCCGCCAACGCCTTCTGCGTCAACCAGACCGTCTCTTCGTTCAGGAAGACATCCACCTTCACCGCCCCGTCCGGTGCGGTGTAGAGAAGGAATTGATTTTGCTGGCTCATGGTGTCAACTCACTTCAGGTGGAACCCGCCACGTCCCTTTGCCCCTTCGCCGCCCCCACGCTCAACTCCCCGCTCAGCAACTTCGGCAGCAATGCCTTGCCGCTCATTTCTGAACGGTGGTCGGGTTGGATCTCCAGCGGCCACGGCTGGTTGGAGCCGAACACGTTCTGCTCGACACAATCCAGGTATGTGTTGCTGTTGCACTCGAAGAGGAAGGTGCGGGAGGTCATCCGTTGGTCCCCCTGTCTGCGGTGGCCTGAGTGACGCTCAACTCCCCGCTCAGCAGCTTCGGCAGCAGCGTGTCGCGCAGGGTGCCGAGGGTTCGGGATAAGTTGAATTTGCCCCAGACCTTCGGCACCAGATTCTTCCCCCCATCGCAAGTCGCCTGCCACAGCCCCAGCAGCCCGCCGATTTCGTAATGATGCAACAGACAGTAGTCGCCCGTCTTGATCTCTAGCGGCCAGGGCTTGTTGGAACCAAAGAGGTTCTTTTCAACGCAGTCGAGGTATGTGTTACTGCTGCATTCGAAGATGAAGGCATTCATGATCGAGATGGCTTTTTGCAATGAATTTGCACAAATTTCTCCGATTTTGAATAAGCATTGACGATTCAAATTGACTTTTTGGACCCAAAGGTCGATAGTTGTTGTAGTTCTCTGCCAGAGGCAGTGAACCTATAAAGGTCTCCGCTGAACCCGCCTGGCGAATCAGCGGTTTTTTTATGCGCCCTCCGCCAGATCAGGCGGGGCGGGTTGTGGTGGAGGTCTTCTGGGCCACTTTGAGCTCTTCCTGATCAGCCCCAGTGATCTTGAATCTGCCACGAAACAAGTGATGAACTCTGCCTTGTCATCGCCCGTCAATCGAATGATGACAACAAAGTTACCCTTAACGATCGCAACTCTTCGATCCTTTGCTGGCTGACGCTTCATTCTGTCGTAACCGACACGAATGTCAGCCGACGGATCACCAAGAGCGATCGCAACCCACTCGATACGTTTCGATCTCTCAGAGGAAAACAAATCGTCTTTCTTGCTGGGTGACGACGATTCAAAGAAAGCATGCTCGAAATCTCTTTTCTGGAACCTGACTTCGATGCCATCAAATGTCTGAATTGTCTGCTGACAATATTTCGCCACAAAGCGTTGTCGGTATTCGTCTTCTGTCAGTCCTTCCAGAAAAGGTGGATAGTCCATTGCCTACCATCCTCCCGCAAGATTGATCTTGAAAACGTTGAACTTGTTTTCAGATCGCCCTGTCGGACTGATAGGATGCCCAAGTCGATGCTCGACTGCCTCAACGATTGAATCTCTTGCTCGCGACCCATTGGAAGACCTGTTCAGTCGTCTTGATACCACCCCTGTCAGGACATCAGCCAGTTGAATCAACACTGATTGCTTTGACTCTATTGCCTGAACGTTCGCGACAACAGACGAAAGGTTTGATGCGTCCAGGCATTTCTTCAATGTCGCTAATCGCAGCGGACATCGATTCTTCTTTGTATCCAGAAAGAAAGCGTATTCATTGAAGTCCAGAACCCAGTGATGCAGCATCTGGTAGTAGAACTTATAGAACCCCAGTTCCTGATCATTCGTGTGAAACCGAGTAAGATCGACTTTGTCACGATCTACAACAATGCAGCGAAAACGTAACCGTTCTCCCTGATCAAAAAAGAACTCGATCAAGTCCGCATAGAAGTCCACGCGAGACGGAGAGATGCGATTCCACTTGAACTCACTGCCGATTTTGTGTTTGTTTCGAAGCTCGTAAATGCCATCTTTGACCTGACTCCGATCTTCGGACTGCAACCAAACACTTCCGATCAGTAGATATTTTGTCTGGGTATTGTTGGCCCCCAGAATCTCTGGGTTGCTTTCGTCGCAATAGGCTTCAAACTTCACGGTAGCCTCCATCGGATCGGGAGTGAAAAAACATGCCGTCCAGCAGGCGAACTGCAGACTTGAGCTGGCCTGTGAGGAGCAAAGTTGGATTTCGGGGCGGTGTGATGGTCATGTTTCGGCCACGATCAAGCGTTCAGCATTCCTCACGCTCAACTCCCCGCTCAGCAGCTTCGGAAGCAGCGTGTCGCGCAGGGTGGCGAGGGTACGGGATTGGTGGTTGTTTGCGAAGACCTTGGCAAACCAATCATCAACAATTTTCCCGAAGCGATCTTGAATCGCGGCGGGAGGAAGAACAACTGGAATTCCGTAGAAGTCGTCGCGGCTGGTTGACGGAATCGCTGAGCCCGAATCCATGTTGTTGATGTCAAACCGTAACAGCTCGTAATACGCCCATTTGAGATCCAGTGGCTCCGTGGGCTTCAGGTAGAAAGCGGTATCGATCGCGAAGAATGGTTCCGGCGAGTAATGCACCCCACGATAAGCTCCTTTTCTCCCAATCACGATACCGGGGCCATCGCAAAGCGATGCATCATGGAAACCAATAGGACCATTCGTCCCAAAAACCCGATACCTACCTGTGCTTTCGCGGTAGTCGCGAATGCTCTTTCCGTATTCCAACGTAGCAATATCACCCCAGCGTTTGTGTGCCCAACCTTTTGGAACAGCTCCTTCAGGATTCTGTTCAAACTGGTCTGAGAACAAAGCCGCCGTCGCCTCATCCATGCCCACCGGCTGTCTGCCGTCGAGTTTGGCGCGGACTGGGTCGAAATCCACGAACCAGCTCTGGAACAGCGCCCGCGCCATCGCCTCCAGCGTCGCGTTCATCCGCCGGTTCAACTCGATCTTGTCGTCCAACGCCCCAAGCACCGCCGCGATGGCTTTTTGCTCGGCGAGGGGTGGGAGCGGAAGTTCGAGGCTCTCGATTTGTGAACCGCTGATGTTCGCTTGATTGGCGCTGCCGGTCGCAACGGACACGAGTTTCCAAAGTGTCTCTTCCTGCGCGAGAACGTAGAACAGATAGCGCTGGTCGAGTTTTTCCGGCGCTTTGTTCATGAAGCGTCCCACTCGTTGGTTGATGAGGTATCTGTCGCTTGGTCCAGTGAAACGGGCGACTCTGCCAACAACCGAGTTTGGTGCCTGCGGTCCAGAACCAGTCATCGAGATGAGAAGGTCTCCAGTCTTGCAGAAGTAACGTGCTGTGTCTTTAGCCACTGACTGATCAACGTAGGCGGGTTCAGTCGTGTCCACTTCACGCAGTCGAACGTTTTTGATCTTCAGGACGGGCACACCTGTTTCGGTGAAATCGCCGCTTTTGAACGCGAATCCGCCTTGAACTGATGCTACTGCACCCAACCGACAAACCGGATAGCCGTCAGTCATAACCAAGCCCCTTCAGATTGGTTCTAATGGCCTGCTCCAGTTTCGCGGACTCGGCGAACTGGGCGTGCAGTTCGGCGACGAGGCGTGGCATTTTTTCCTCGAAGGGTTCACCATCGTCTTCGACTTCTTCCGCACCCACGTAGCGGCCTGGTGTCAGCACGTGACCATGTGCGGCGATTTCAGCGGTGGTGGCAGATTTGCAGAAGCCGGGGATGTCGGAGTAATTTGCGATTTTTGATTTTCGATTTACGACTTGGGCATCGCCCCGCCAAGCGTGGTAGGTGCTGGTGATTTTGTCGATGTCCACGTCTGTGAGTTCACGGTGGACACGGTCGATCAGGGTTCCCATTTTGCGGGCGTCGATGAACAGCGTTTCGCCACGTCGATCGCGGAGTTTACCCCCGGACTGACGTCCGGGGCTCGCCTTCTTCGTCTTGGTGAGGAACCACAGACACACCGGTATCTGAGTGCTGTAGAATAATTGTCCCGGCATGGCCACCATGCAGTCCACAAGGTCGGCTTCGATCAGTGCTTTACGAATCTCACCTTCACCAGATTGGTTCGAAGACATACTCCCATTCGCCAGCACAAAACCCGCCATGCCATGCGGTGCGAGATGATGGATGAAGTGCTGCACCCACGCAAAGTTGGCGTTGCCCTTTGGAGGAACTCCGTACTGCCAGCGGACGTCGTCGTCTTTGCGGAACCAGTCAGAATCATTAAACGGCGGATTCGCCAGCACGTAGTCGGCTCGCAGATCAGGATGCAGGTCGCGGCGGAAAGTGTCGGCGTTCTCCGCACCGAAGTCGGCTTCAATGCCGCGCAGTGCCAGGTTCATGATCGCCAGGCGGCGAGTCGTTGGGTTACTCTCTTGGCCATAGATGCTGATGTCTCCCAGCTTCCCGCCGTGGGCTTCGACGAATCTCTCTGACTGCACAAACATTCCGCCTGAACCGCAGCAGGGGTCATAAATGCGGCCTTTGTACGGAGCCAGCATTTCGACCAGCACCCGGACGACGCACGATGGAGTGTAGAACTGCCCGCCGTTCTTGCCTTCCGCACTGGCGAACTGTGTCAGGAAGTATTCGAACACGCGGCCCAGCAGGTCGAAGCTCCGATCAGATGAACCCCTCACCCCGGCCCTCTCCCCTTCGAGGGGCGAGGGAGCTGAAGTGGCCAGTTCGATCGAACCAATCAGATCGATGAGTTCTCCCAGGCGGTGTTTGTCGAGATCTGCTCGACCGTAGTTCTTATTGAGAGCACCCTTGAGTCGCGGGTTGTCGCGTTCCAGAGCGACCATGGCGTCGTCAACATCCTTGCCGATGCTGGGGAGCTTGGCTTTGGCCTGAAGCTGAGTCCAGCGGGCTTCCATGGGCACCCAGAACACATTCGCGGCAAGGTATTCATCCTTGTCCTCAGGATTCGCGCCAGCGTAGTCGCCCGTGCCTTCGATCAGCTTGACGTGGTGCTCGTCAAAAGTGTCGCTGATGTATTTGAGGAAGATCAGGCCCAGGACGACATGCTTGTATTCCGCCGCGTCCATGTTGTTCCGCAGCTTATCGGCCGCCAGCCACAATTTCGCTTCAAACCCAAGGTTGGCCCCTGTGGTTTCTTTTTTCGATGTTTTTTTGGCCATTCGATTCAGTGGTCAATCCGGGATTCAGCGATTGGTGGTTTTACGGGCATTAACGTTGGACGCGGACGGTATCAGCGCACAATACAAGGCGACACGTTCCACGTGTCGCCTCAATGTCATATGGGGCAGGAATCTTAATCGCCCCAATAAAGATGTTGCAACTAACCCAGGATTTCGTCGAACCTTGCTTTCACTTCTGACTAACAATGGGCTCTTCGATCGACGCCAGGAAGCGCGAAGTGCCCCGGTTTGCTGAAGCTTGCAGAACACGTACAATTATTCCATTCAAAGTTTCGAAGTCAGGGCGATTGCCATCGGAACATCGCCGAAGAATTCCGTTTGAATAGATCGCGTTCACTTTGAGAGGTCTGGTTCATGTCTGAATCTGCAAACGTCAGTTCAATCGATGCCATTCGCCTGTTTGCGGCTGCGGTTGCAAAGTTTCAAGATGAGGCGAGGCTGTGTCTGACGATGATGGATGCCCAGCTGCGGCAGATTCTGTTTTGGCTGGAACGCGACCGTCCCGGATTCTGGAAACGTGAAATTGAAAACTGTATGCGGGAAGCGGCGGAAGCCCGAGTAAGGCTGCACCAGTGTCGGATGCGAAAATTTGGGGACTTTCGTCCGTCCTGCATCGAAGAAGTTAAGGATTTGGAAAAAGCAAAAAACGACACGGAGTTTGCTCAGAAACAAGTGCCCAATGTAAAACGCTGGTACGGCGAAGCAACGCATGAGGCGGATGAATATCGCGGCCGGGCTGCTCAGCTGACGCAGGCCGTCGAACGCGATCTGCCGCGGCTCAGGGCGATGCTTGCATTTACGATCGATCGACTTGAAGCCTATGCCTCTGTTTCCAGCCCCGGTGCATTGCCCGATGCGACTTACATGCAGCAATTGGGTGCGGAGTTGGAGGGATTTTTGAAGAGCGTGCAGCAAAGCAAAGAGACAATGGACGGTGACGAGACTGTTGCCGAAACGACGACTTGAGACGGGGCTCGAATCCTGGGGCTCGATTTGCGTATAATGGAGTGCTCCTGACCGGGGACCGGTTGGGCTACAATTCTCAAAACTTGCGCAGGCCAAATCTCGATGTCCGAACAACTCGATTCACTTCATCATATTGCCATCTCTGTTGATAACATTGCGACCGCAGTCGAGTGGTATCGGAGCACTTTTCGGTGTGAAATCGCTTATCAGGATGACACCTGGGCGTTCTTAAAGTTTGCCAATCTGCATCTGGCGCTCGTGCTGCCCAATCAGCATCCACCACACATTGCGTTTGCCACGCCGCGAGCGGCTGAATTCGGCGAATTGAAGGCTCATCGGGATGGGACGCGATCGATCTACATCAGCGATTCTGCCGGCAATGCGGTGGAACTGATGGATCCGGCAAGCCTGTAGCACAGAGTCGAACAATTGTCCGACAAAAAAAGGCTGTCCAGTGTTACCACTGGACAGCCCGGGAGGATTGATCGAGGGATGACTCCCAGCGATCAGCAGTGACTCCCAATCCAGCCACCCGTCCACGTGTTGAACGAGTCGCAACGTCTGGGATGACTGGCTTCTATTACGCTTTGATATTCCTGACCGTCTTAATGATTTCCGCAGCCACCTTGTATGGGTCCGCGTTGGATGCAGGTCGGCGATCTTCGAGCCATCCCTTCCATCCGTTTTGGACGGTTGCCACCGGGATGCGGATCGAAGCACCGCGGTCGGAGACACCGAAGCTGAACTTATCGATCGTCTGAGTTTCATGCTTACCGGTCAGACGTTTGTCGTTATCGGCGCCGTAAACGGCGATATGTTCCTTTATGCGGGGCTCGAAGGCTTTGCAAACCTTTTCATAAGTCTCCTTGCTGCCACAGGTGCGAAGCAGGGTGTTTGAAAAGTTGGCGTGCATACCGGACCCGTTCCAATCGGTGTCACCGAGTGGCTTGCAGTGCCAGTTGATTGAGATGTTGTACTTTTCGCCAATGCGTTCGAGCAGATATCGTGCAACCCAGGTTTCGTCTCCAGCGCGTTTGGCACCTTTGGCGAACACCTGAAATTCCCACTGTCCGGTGGCGACTTCCGCGTTGATGCCTTCGACGTTGAGCCCAGCCTGAAGACAGGTGTCCAGGTGCTCTTCGACCATTTCGCGACCAAAGGCATTTTTCGCGCCCACAGAGCAGTAGTACGGGCCCTGAGGAGCTGGGTATCCACCAATCGGGAATCCGATTGGCAAGTTGGTTTCGCGTTCCCACAGGAAATACTCCTGTTCGAAACCAAACCAGAAATCGTCATCATCATCTTCGATCATCGCGCGGCCGTTGGATTCATGGACGGAATTGTCCGGATTCAGCACCTCCGTCATCACCAGAAAGCCATCCATTCGACCGGGATCGGTAAAAATGGCAACTGGCTGCAACAGGCAGTCCGATGAACCTCCCGGTGCCTGATTTGTGGAACTTCCATCGAAGCACCACACTGGGCATTCTTCCAGGGTGCCACCAAAATCCTTGACGATTTTTGTTTTGGCGCGCAGCCCTTGCGTGGGTTTGCTGCCGTCAAGCCAAATGTACTCCAACTTTGATTTCGACATTACCTGTTCATCCTCCCGGAAAACAAATTGATTCGCGATGTTGCCGGACATTCACTGCCATCGATGTCAGCACCTGCGTGCCGCGATATTCTGTCCAGCCTGCTCAACTTCCCGCGACGGAAGCCGCATCCCTGCAAGGAACTCAACGGGTGCTGCCAGACACTGGCAAACTCAATCACTCCCCGCTTTGTCCCGGCAACCGAAAGATCAGGTTTCGGCTGCTGATTTTGTGAGCACATGTGCCCCGTTGAGCGGCACCTGTAGGCGTTTGCAGTCGTTTACGCCCTCCCGAAATGTTTAAGCATTCGTTATGCCAATTGCACGCGAAGGCCTCTGTTATGTTGAAAACGAGTCAGGTTTTCTCAGGGGTTGGTATCTGGAACCAGCAATGCCTAGACTGTGCGGCGGTTTCGAGTTTTCCATCACGAGGCACATGCGGAAATGGTGATTCTTTATTTGTTCCTGGCGATTCTGCTCATTCTGATCAATGGGTTTTTCGTTCTGGCTGAATTTGCAGCCGTCAAGATGAGGCCTTCCAGAATTCGCGAGTTGATGGATGATGGCGTCCGCGGTGCCGCCGCCGCAAAACATGTGCAGGATAAACTCGACGAATACCTGTCTGTCTGCCAGGTGGGGATCACATTTACATCCATCGGGCTGGGGTTCGTTGCGGAACCCGCCCTCGCACGGCTCATCGAGCCGTTGCTCAGGTTGCTCACAATCTTCCCGGAAGAAAGCAGCCAGACGTTTTTAACGACGCACGTGGTTGCCGCCGCGATGAGTCTGCTGATTGCCAGTTATCTGCACACGCTGCTCGGCGAGTTGATTCCGAAGTCGATGGCGATCCGTCGTACTGATCGTTCATCACTGCTGACAGCAGCTCCGTTGCGCGTCGTCCGCACGTTGTTTATCGTTCCACTGTGGGTCCTGAACGGTTCGGCCAACGTGCTGCTCAGACTGATGAAACTCAGCACTTCCAAACATCATGAAATCCACAGCGAAGACGAACTTCGGATCCTGCTCAATCAGGCACAGTCCACCGGAACAATGACATTCCGTCGCCTGCTGTTCCTGGAAAACGTTTTTGACCTGGGTGAACTTGTCGTGCGGGATGCGATGCGCCCGCGTTCGCAGGTCCGCTGCATGAGTCTTCAGAATTCCTGGGAAGACAATCTGCAGATCGCGCGGCGTTATCGATTTAGCCGCTACCCGCTCCTGGATAACGACGGTGCCATTCCGATTGGCAGCGTGCATATCAAGGACGTATTGTTTGCGGGCGAGCAAAACGGAAACCTGAAGCCACTCCTGCGACCATTGCTCACGGTCAGTGAAACAGCGCTGCTGGAATCGGTTCTGGCGGAGATGCAGAAGAAACGCATTCACGCCGCGATCGTCAAAGATGCGAAGGGCGTCTGGACCGGTTATTTGACGCTGGAAGATGTGATCGAAGAAATTGTCGGTACGATTCGAGACGAATTCGAAGACGAAGAACCGATCCACCTGTCAGAAGCTCTGCTCGAGGACCGCGTGCATCTGCAAATCGAAGCCGACAGCACGATCGAAGCAGTGCGCATCGCACTGTCGCGGATGAAGCGGGAATCGTTGCCGATCGCGGCCGACCTGATCATTCGCGGTGTCGAGGAACGTGAACGACTGATCGAAACGTATCTGGGTCGGCATCTGGGCATGCCACACGCTCGACTGCCGGGTCTCCAGAAGGCGATCGTGCTGGTGATTCGTTCTGAACAGGGCATCCCGTATCGCGGCACAACCGAGCGGGCTCATCTGTTGTTCGTGTTGTTGACACCGACAGGCCAGCCGCGCGTCCATCAGCGACTGCAGGCCATTATCGCGACATTGCTGGACGAAAGTGAGTTCATTCCTGAACGCCTCCGCACCGCTGAATCGCCGGCGGAAATTCTCGATATTCTCAGGACCGGAGAACAGGCGACTCTGGATTAATGCAGGTCAACGACTCCGTCAGATGCTCAGGCTTTGCGGGCAGCTGGAGTATAGACGGCCGCGAACCCAATCTCAGTATTTAGGGCCTGGGCTGCGTCAGATCGTCTGGCTTCGATGCGAATACCGTAGGGCTGCCGGACGCCCACCTTTAATCGAACCGAATCGTCGCCGATGGGTTCGCATTCGACTTCCGGCACGCCGGGAAGTGGAGGAGAAAATGGGACGTGCAGATGAGCTCGCTTCTGGCCAACTTCAAAGAAGACCTGAATCGTGCCGTCAATCATTTCGCCGCCGAACTCATCTTTGATTCGTTCCATTCGGACATCGTTCAGTCGCGAAGATGTTCCGGATTGAACCTGTGAAGTGTGTGCTGAGTCGTAGCGGACACCTGTGACCGATTGAGGTTCGTCATCCAGTTCGTCGTCGGCCTCCAGTTCCTTCATTCGGCGGTCCAGTTCACGCAGCGGCGATACCGACGGTGACGCGACACGCAGCGCTGCTGACGTTGAGTCAAGTCCAGCAGATGTACCCGGCTGTGACGCCGGATTTGACGCCGGATTTGATGTCGGAGAATTGGTTAGCGAGCGAAATTCTGAGACGGCGGACTTCAGCGCATCGTCGTAGGTTGCCGCAGATGCGAGGGACGGAACGGAGCCGGGCGGCGCAAGCCCCGAGGTGGGATCGGGGACTGTCGGTGCTGGTCGCGATGGCAGCACTCGCGACGCTGGTGGCGACTGAAAGCCGACAGCGGGTTTTGTTTTTTCGCAGGGATCAGTCAGCGGTCGGCGGGTAGTCGGCACGCCGGTACTCGCCGAGCGGTCAGTTCTTGTTAAATCTTGGTCTGCTGCCGGAACGGATGGCTGATAGTTCGGTGTTCGCGATTCGCGCGGAGCGAAGGCGGAACGCGCCGTCATTGGAGGTCGAGTCGTGTCGGGTCTTCCCGTGCTCGATGGCAACGTCGTCTGCGGCAATGGAGGAACAGGGAACGCGGCAGGCCGTTGCTCATGCGGATTCAGAGCAGCCCGCGATCTCAGGTCGTCCTGATCCTCGGTCATTGGCCGGGATGGCACCTGAGGCGAAAGATTTGCCGTTCGCGGGACAAACGGAGGATCGGAATTCGGTAAAGGATTCCGCGATAGGTCTCGATCTACGCGGTTCCCTGCTTCGCGAGATTCTTCACTTGCCTGGTGACGAGTCAAATCCTGCGGCGAAGCAAGATCTGATCTTACATCGGAGATCTGTGTTCGACTTGTAGAGGATTTCGCACGGCGTGCCCCTCCCACTTCGCTCAACTGACGGCCGGTACCATAAAACGGGTCGGTCCACGGATCGCGAACGCCACCACCGGTATCGGACGGAGTTTGTCGTTCCCGCAGTGCATTCTCTGTCAGCGTGTGGTAGCTCCTGGGAACCAGGCTTTGAAGTTCAAGTTGCGGCTCATCGACGTCCAGAACTGAAAGGTAACAATCCGTGAGTGGCTGCAGATAGGACTTGCGATCGCGCGGGACTGCGAATACTTCGTCCGGCAGAGGGCTGAGGATTGCGATCAATCCAAATACAAAAATACCCAGCGTCAACCAGCCTCGAATGGGAGAAGAAGGAGGCATCAGATGATAGGCGATGAAGCATGGCGGAATGAGTGTCAACATGCCGGAGAAAAACAGCGCTGGTGATTCTTCGGCCGATTTCCGTTCCGGGGCGAATAACAGCCAGCCGAAGATCGCGAGGAATGCCGAGTACGCTGAGAGCAGTAACGCGGCTGGTTCCCAAGCCTGGATTCGGATGATGTTTTTTTCCTGACCGTACCACAGCATTACGGCGATAATCACAAGGGAGACCCACGCCATAATCGCCAGCGCGCGACGACTTTGAATTCTTCGACCGTGTGAGGTTGTCATTTGAGAACGGCCTCCTGCCCTTTGTGAATTGTGTTAGCCGCGATACTTTGCCAGAACCGGCAGTTCGCCCGCTTTGACGGAATCTAGCGAAAACACGCTGCCGTCGGCAACCCAGACGTCGATAACGCGGCGATAAGGCGAGCGGCAGATGGTGTTATATCCGGAAAGAAGCCCGGCTTCTCGAAGAAGCCGGGCTTCTGGTGGTAAATCGTTTTCCGCCGCTCGCCTAATGATCAACTGCGGGGGGAGCCACAGATGCTGCTTGAAAATTCACTTCGGGAATGCGTTGGAGGGGAAAACTGTTGCCGTTGCATCACCATTCGCGGTGACGATACGTTTTCCGTCCGGCGAAAACTGGGCTGAATTGCCAACACGGCCAATGCGGGTTTCCGACTCCAGCGTCCCGTCGGCTGTTTTCCAGAGTCGCAATTGTCCGGCATATCCATACGACATCAATTGCAATCCGTCGGGACGGAATGCAACGCTGTGCAGGTAATCCGTATGGCCGGTCATCGTTTTTTGTTCGGTGCCGGAAATCATGTCGAGCAGATGAACTTTTCGGTCGGCTCCAGCGGCGGCGATCAGAGCGCCCTGCGGATGGACGGCGATGGAATACATCGTTGCATCATACGTGATCAGTTGTTTGAGCTGCCGACCGCCAACGATGTCCCACAATCGCAGAGTGCCGTCCGCTCCGGACGACACCGCGAATGTTTCATCAGGACTCATTGCCACCGCGTGAACGGGTCCGACATGGCCGTTAAGTTGAAACTTTTGCTGGCCTGTTGTCGTATCCCAGACGCGAACTGTTTGATCGGTACTGCACGAGACAACAGTGGAACCATCATGCGTGACGGCCACTCCGTACACCGGTCCGCCGTGATTGAACTGCCGCCGTTGTTCGGGGCCGGCATACGCCCATTCTTCAATCTGTCCATCAGCAAGGGCCGTCCACACGGAGCGACTGTCCGTGGAGAACAACAGATCATTGACCGGACTGAAAACAGGAAACTGCTGGTGGAGCGTCAATTCCACGGCAGGCTGAACACCCTGCACTGATGGAGCGAACACATGCACAATATTGTCTGTGGTCGCGACCGCGAGCTTGCGATTGTCCGGGCTCCACGCCAGAGATCTCACGGCAGATTTTACGTTGAGACTCAGCAGAGTTTTGGTCCCGTCGTTTGCGTTCCAGACGAGGACTTCGCCTGATTCACAACCTGCCGCGACCCGCTGCCCATCAACTCGCGCGGAGACTACGGTTGGTTTTTGTTCACCGACGATGAACTCGCGATCCTTGTTGCCATTCGTCAGGTTTGTCAGCAGAACCTTAGCATCATCGCCGACAGAAATGACCTGGGCACCGGTTGTGTAAGGCACCATGCTGCGAATAGGTCCGGCGTGAACGGCCACCGCGAGCGTGATCGCTGGCCGCGCTGACATGAGCGATTTGTCGTCACCCGTGGAAACGATGGTTTGGCCGTCACTTAGATAGCGCACGCTGTGGACTGGAGAATCGGAAGCATGGTTCGCAAACGATTCCAGCAGGTTGCCGGTTTTTAGATCCCACAGACGTTCGATTCCATCGGTCGAGCCGGTGACCGCGCGGGTAGAATCGGGAGAAATAGAAGCAGACAGCACAGACTGTGGATGCGTCAGAGTATGGATGATGGCCCCGTCTGCGATATTCCAGATGCAGAGCGTTTTGTCGGCGCTGGTAGAGCATAAGACCTGCCCGTTTGGCGAGACCGCCAACTCTGTCACGGTGCCGGAATGTCCTTCGAACATTCTGATCGGATCGACGCTGGCAAGATTCGCGTCGGCCAGATTCCACTGGCGGATGGAGCCATCCGCACCCCCGCAGAAAACAGATTGCTGATCAGGCGACACGATCACAGAGGTCGCACCGCCCGGAATTCCTTCCCACAGCTTAAGCAGCGAACTCTGCATCAGGACCGCGTCGCTGCCTGCTCCAATGCCGACGATTGAGCGTTGATCTTCTCCAGCCCATTCGGCATCGGTGACGGCGAATGGGGTTGCAAGCTGCTCCTGAACTCGCCCGCTGGCAATGTTCACAATCTGCACAAATGGCTGCGCCGTGCAGACAACGGCCATCGTGCCATCGCGATTCAGTCGCGCTGACGTCAGGCCAGTGATCGGTGGCAGAGATTTTTGCAGCGTGCCGTTTGGTTCGAAGACGTAAATTTGTCCTGCGTCGCCTGTCGTGAGGAACGCGGCCTGGCTGGCGGCAACATCGAGACCCTTCAACACTCCGCCCGGCGAGGGGATACCATTCCGTGCCGTTCCGTCCCATTCCAGTCGGAAAATTGAAGTGCCTTCAGTCGTGATGGCCAGCAGTCCTTCCTCCGGAGACAGTCGCGCCAGCTGTGTGACGGCAGTCCTGTCGGGACTCTTGAATTCCCATGCGGACTTCGGCGGCTCTTCCCCATCGGCAGGTTTTGTGGCCGGTAGCGGTAATGTCCAGCTGCGAATCGTGCCGTCTGCCCCCGCCGTGATCAGGCTTGATCGGTCGGCGGAAAATTCCACTGCGGTGATCGCTCCGGTGTGCGCCGTGACGACACCCTGAGCCGCACCGCTGGCAGCGTCCCAAACCCAGACGGTGCCTTCCGCGTCGCCGGTGGCAAAGAAAGCGTCGTCGTCTCGAATCGCAACGGCGCTCAGTGGCTGCGTGTGGTTGGCGAATTGCGCGACCAAGTCACCCGCAGCATTCCAGCGTCGCGTCGTCATGTCATCGGAAATCGTCAGTAACCACGTTCCGCCTCGGGCGTTGGTCAAACGGCGCACAATCCCGGTATGTCCTGCCATCGGAGCGGCAGCCAGGGGCTGTTTCCAGAGCCGCGTTGTTCCGTCCTTGCCCACAGTGATAAATCGTTGACCATCCTGGCAGGCAACCACATCGTTAATGGCGCCGTCGTGGCCACCGACAGCGCCAATGATATTGCCATCGCTAAGACTAATCAGTTGGGCTTGTCCGTTGGTACGAGCCCGTGCAAACCATGCCTGGTTCGGCGACACGGCGATTTGAGTCGTTTCTCCCTCAGTCTGAAGGAATTCACGCTGAACTTCGCTGGTCTGCAGGTTGATGAGCTGACAGTTTCCATTTGCCAGCAAATACATGGCAATTTGTTGTCCAGGAATCACTGCGATTCTACGGCCAGCAGCATCGGAGGCCAGCAATTGCTTCGGCGCAGTTTGAGGCAGCGTCCATACGCGAATGAGGCCGTCATCTCCGGCTGTCGCCAACCTCTGATCAGAATTCGGCATCACAATCGCCGTCACTTTGCCCGTATGTCCCCTGAGACCCGCAAGTGGCTGCTCAAGATCCGGACTCCAGATAAGAACCTGGCCGGTTGCGTCCGCTGTTGCAAACATTGTCCCGTCATTTCGATAAGCGGCCGCCAGAACTTCGCCTGCGTGACCTGTCCTCAGAGCAGCGGCAGGCAATGCAACCGCTGGTGTCCCAGCCGAAAAATCAAACAGTCGAACTCCGTGATCGACCGCACCGGCGAGTAACGATTTACCGTCAGGACTGAAGACAATATCCGTTATCGCAGGGCCAGGCTCCGTAATTTTTCGGACGGGATGACTGAGCGGCAGATCCCAAATTCGCAACGTATTGTCCTGAGCACCGGTCACAAGCGTGCGACCATCGGCACTCACAGCCAGGCAATACAGAGGCCCCGTATGCTGGGCGAATGACTGCAATTCGCCAGCAGTCTCGACGTCCCAGAGTTTGGCGGTCTGGTCGCTGCTGGCTGTGACGACGCGACTGTTGTCTGACGCGAACGCTGCCATCATCACGGCCCCGGCGTGGCCCTTGAGTGTTATTTCCTGCGCCCGAAGGCGAACCGCGTTTGCGCTGAGCAGCAAAATGATCACCGCGAAAAACAATTTCTGATTACGAACCGGGTACATCGTACTTCCCCTGAATTGCGTCTTCTGGCAGTCCTCAATGGCCCAAGTGTGAACAATATCCGCTGCAGAATCCAGTTTCGCAACATTTTGGCACGCAGGGTGCTATAGCACTCTGAGACAAGACTGAGCTTTTCCAGCTTGCCGAACACATGCACCTGCAAGGCTCCCACTCCTACAGCTTGACACATCGAAAACACCCTAACACACTCCAGCCATGACGCAACTGTTGCAAATTCTTCCTGCCGTCAGACTCGCATTCCCGATGGGACTGTTTGAGCGGTCAGGCTGTTGACAGGAATCGTTCTCTACCAGGTACCCTGGCCCAATCGGCCAGCCGTTGGCTCGAAATAGACGAACCGGGAAACGTTTGAAGCAAAACATATGACAACGACAACACAACCCGCAACTCAAGCGCTGTCAGCTGGTGCCGCGCAAGAAATCACTGAAAAACTTGTGCGGCGTTTGGCGGAACTGCTGCCTCTTCAGGGGCCGATTACAGCGTTCGCCTTTCTGAATCCTCTGCAGGGAATGGAAGACCAGCCATTCATTGAAGCATTGCGGCAGGTGAAAGACATATTTGGTTGCGAGCCGTTTCTTCCCGAAGGATCGTATCGCGAAAAAATGGCGCGGGGGCGGATTACGATCGACGACCTGAATGAAATTCTTGGCGAAGAACCAGGATTCGCTGACGAACATCTGCTGGCGGGGCTGTTGCGGTGCTCCAGTCTGCGTCTGAGCATGTTGCAGCATTCAATTACTCCAGGTACGGAACACGAACTCAAATGGGAGATTGCCGAAACCGACGCGCTTCTCCGATTTCGCAGCGAAATTTCTCACACGATGCGCGAGCGTCTGTTCCATGCGACTCGGGAATGGGTAACAACTAAGTTTCCACTTTCTTCGACCGCACCAAAATCGGTGTCCCCGGAAGAACTACTCAGCGTTGTGCAGGACGCGATGTCGCAGGTGTCGCGGACGACCTACGGTTCTCTGGACGAAGCCGCGTGGGAAACAGTCTGCCTGAGGCTGCTGTGGGCTATCACGCGAGGTCGCATGCAATCGACACCGAATGGCGGAAACGCTCAGCCGTTACCGATTCGCCATCGGGATTTGTTGCTCAACGCCACACGCGAGGACAGCGATACGCTGGTGCATGAAATCCTGGTACGATTTTGTTCGGCGTTTCTTGATCAGGGGTACGCCCACTGGAAATTGCCGAACCGCGGACATGGTTTTTTTAATGCGTTTGTATCGCTGATGAAATCGGGCGGATATTTTTCCCGGCGATGGATCCAGCCGCTTCGTGCCGACCTGCAAAGGATCGAGCAGAGCGGCATGACGCCGCTTGAGTCGCTCGAAGAGTCGCTGTCCCTGCTTGGTGTCGTGCCTGAGGAGAAAGAAAACTTTCTGCGAGCATCGCTGCTGGCGCTCCGCGGCTGGGCGGGGATGATCTGGCAAACGGAAGACCGCCCGGATCGGGTCTTCCTCCCGTCACGACACGGGACACTGATCGAGTATCTGGCCGTGCAAATGATCCTCGAACGGCACGCGCTGGCGTGGACCGCTAAAAATGAGCTGAATTATCACGGCACTCTCGACGGTCTGCGTCAAATTCTCGTGGCACATTTGCCTCAGACACAGAAGACTGTGACTGTCGATCAGCGTGCTTACCCAATTTTGCAGCTAGCTCAGCTTCATGGCTGGACCCCGCAAGTGATCGCCGAATTGCCAGTGCGCGACTGGCAGGAACTTGTTCAGGCCGTAGAGGCGTTTGATGCCTTTGAACGACGACGTGTGTTTCATCTGGCCTTCGAACGGCAGCTCGAGCGTCGGTCGCTTGATGCGATTTCAGTGCGTGCCAGTCTGCCGTTAAGCAAGCCAGCGCAGCCACTGCTGCAGGTGTCATGCTGCATTGATGCCCGTGAGGAATCCTATCGGCGTCATATCGAGGAAGTGGCCCCTGATGTGGAGACATTTGCCAACGCCGGTTTTTATAATGTTCCGATGTATTACCGTGGCGCGGCGGATGCGCACTTCGCAGCCCTGTGTCCGGTCGTCATTAAACCACAGCAGTGGATCGTCGAAGATGTCGTGTATTCTCTGGCGGATTCGGATCGGCAGCGAGCCCGTGCGCGAAGATTTCTTGGAACAGCGACGCATAGTTTCAATACGGGCACCCGCGGATCAATTTCCGGCGCTGTCCTGACGGCGCTGCTCGGGCCGCTGTTTACGGCACCTCTGGTCGGACGAATTATGTTTCCCCGACTGACCGCAAAGATGCACAAGACCGCGCGGGGACTGATGGCACCTCCACCGGTGACTCGCCTGCGGCTGGAACGTCCGGAAGGAACACCAGCGAGTTCGAGCGAAGACGGAATTGGATTCACGCTGACCGAAATGATCACCATGGGCGAACGATGTCTGCGCGACATCGGCCTGACTTCAGGATTTGCCCGGCTGGTGATCTTCCTGGGCCACGGTTCGGATTGTTTAAACAACCCTCACGAATCCGCTTATCACTGTGGGGCCTGTGCAGGAGCCCCCGGTGGCGCGAATGCGCGAGCAGTGGCCTCCATTCTGAATGATCCGCGTGTGCGTCGAACTCTTAATGAACGTGGCATTGTGATTCCGGAGGAAACTCACTTCCTCGGCGGCCTCCACAACACCGCGACGGACAGCGTCAAGTTCTTTGATCTGGAGCTATTGCCGGCTCGGCATATGCGGGACCTTCGCAAGGCGATTGATATTTTCGAAAAAGTAGCCGAACGTAATGCCCACGAACGCTGTCGCCGATTCGAAACCGTTTCCCTAAATTTGTCTCCGGCGGAGGCATTGCAGGCGGCCGCCGACCGTGCGGAAGATCTGTCTCAGACTCGACCTGAGTACGGAAATTCGACCAACTCGGTCTGCTTTGTGGGTCGACGTAGTCGTATTCGCGGCCTGTATCTGGACCGGCGAGCGTTTTTGATGTCGTACGATGCCAGTCAGGACACGGAGGAGTCGATGATTCTTGCGAGAATTCTCGCGGCTGTGATCCCGGTTTGTAGCGGCATTAACATGCTCTACACGCTGTCGGTGCTGGACACGCGGGGCTTCGGTGCGGGTACAAAATTACCCCACAACGTGACTTCGCTACTCGGTGTGATGGACGGCGCTGCGAGCGACTTGCGGCCCGGTCTGCCGTGGCAGAGCGTCGATATTCACGAGCCCGTGCGAATCCTCTTTGTGATTGAATCCACGCCCGAGGCGATGCTGAGCATTATGAAAAACAATCAAAACGTCGCCAACATCTGCCGCAACAACTGGTCCCAACTGGCGGTCCTCGATCCAAATTCAAATCGTATCCAGCGATTTGTCGATGGAAAATTTGTCGATTATCAGCCAGCTACGACAGAGCTTCCAACCGTGGACAGCTCGCTCGAATGGTACCGCGGCTGGCGCGACAATTTGCCGTTTGCAATGATTCAAGGCAAAAGCGGTGATTAGCGTCTTTTGATGTCTGAATCGCGAAGTAGCCGAACTCGTCAGAGTTCGGAACAGAGGTGACTCCATCTCGGCAGCGCGATGTTATCGGGCCGGAATTCGGACAATTACTGCGACATCAGTTAGTTTAACATTTTTCAATAAGCTATTCCCATGCTGGTTAACCTCTTTGGCCTGATGATTCTCCTCAGCCCCTCGGTCCTGCTGGCGGCGTTCGGGCTGGCGACTCTGTTTCGAATCGAATTGTCGGAACGAACTACTGCGCGATATGCCAAAGGTTCCAGCGCGGTTGGCCTCGTCGCATGTCTGTGCATGCTGGCCTACATGCTGACGATGAATGTCCGCAATGTGCCGCTGGAACTGGGTGACTGGGTGGCGCTGGAAAACTCCGAGAGTCACTCGGCGGCGGTTCATGCTCCACAAACGCATCCACCGGAAACAAATGAAGGAAGTGCAGTAGACGCCGCAGAGGATGCCGCAGAAGCGCACGGGGACCATTTTCATTTCCGCGTGAAATTCGTATTTGACCGTCTCAGTATTCCGTTTGCCATCATGTCGTTTGTCCTGTGCGGTGTGATCGGCGCATTTGCGGTTCGTTACCTGCATCGGGAAGAGGGCTACCATCGCTTCTTTGTGTACTACGCCGTCTTTCAATTTGGCATGGTGATTTCCTCCCTCGCTGGCACCATTGAAACCCTCTTCCTCGGTTGGGAAATGGTCGGCCTGTCATCTGCTCTGCTGGTGGCGTTTTATCACGATCGTCCGGCACCCGTGCAGAATGGTCTTCGAGTCTGGTCCATTTACCGCATTGCGGATGCCGCGTTTCTGATCGCGGCCCTCACGCTGCACCATCTGTCGGGCTCAGGAGACTTCGAAAGACTGATGGGGCAGGGAGACTGGCCGGGTGGCCATGCGACAATCACGCAAAACCAGGCGTTGCTGATCGGCTCTCTGCTGCTATTCGCGGCGGCAGGCAAATCCGCGCTGGTGCCGTTCTCGGGATGGCTGCCGAGAGCCATGGAAGGTCCGACGCCGTCCAGCGCTGTCTTCTATGGGGCGTTGTCGGTCCATCTTGGAGCGTTCCTGCTGCTGCGTGTCAGTCCAGTGCTCGAACTGTCGCCTGTCTTATGCGTCATGGTGGTGGCACTTGGTTTTGTGACAATGGTCTTCGCCGCGATGGCCACGCGGGTTCAGGCCGATGTGAAGAGCGCGCTGTCCTATGCGTCCCTGGTTCAGGTCAGCATCATCGTGATGGAAATCGGTTTGGGCGGATTGGGTTTCATCTCGTTTTACATTCCTTTGGTTCACATCATCGGTCATGCGTGTGTGCGTACACTGCAACTGGTTCGAGCCCCTTCGCTGCTGAAGGATTACAACCTCCTGGAAAACGCGCTGGGGGACCGTCTTCCGGATTCCCGTTCCATCTGGGTTCGCTGGCTGTCGCCTGAAATGCGAGCCCGATTGTATCGTTTTTCCTGGGAGCGAGGCTATCTCGATTCCATGCTGGATGATTTCGTAGTTCGTCCCTTTGTCTGGATTTTCAAGTGGTCTGACCGCATGGAACGAAAATGGACGACCCTGATTGCCGGCAACGGCGCAGTCGCGCCACCAACAGATAATACTCCGGGAGAAACGCCATGATTCCCGAACTGCATTTCCCCTGGCTGGAATGTTCAATCCTGCTGCCTCTGTTCGGCGCACTCGTGTGTGCTGTGATGCCAACACATCTGGCTTCCCAGCGAATCGCGGTGTTCGTCAGTTCCGTCACGCTGCTGTTTACAGTGGGTGAATGGTACGACTTCAGCAGCATGAACACATTTCAGGCCCACGACCACTGGGACATGATCCAGTGGATCTTTCGTCATGACTATTTTGTCGTTGATGAATTGAGCGCCCCGTTATTGCCACTAACAGCGTTGCTGTATCTGATGACGATCGTGTCCACGCTCAGAACGAAGCTCGGGCGTTTTTCCTTCGGAATGACGCTGATTTCACAAGCAATCGTGCTGGCGACACTCAGCTGCCACAGTCCGTGGATGATCATCGCGCTGTTGTCGCTGGCCTGTGTTCCGCCGTGGATCGAAATCTATCGTCGCGGGGCATCGACGCGTGTCTTCACGCTGCATATGGGACTGTTTATCGCACTGCTGATCACAGGGTGGAGCCTGATCGATGACACCGCCGGGCCGAAGAGCGGCGACTGGCTGCCGACGATCCTGCTGACAATGGCCGTTCTACTGCGCGCAGGAGTTGTGCCCGTACATTGCTGGATGACCGACCTTTTCGAACATGCGACGTTTGGCACGGCGATCCTGTTCGTGGCACCCATGACCGGCGCGTACGCGGTCATGCACCTTGTGCTTCCGTTCGCTCCATCGTGGGCGATGCAGAGTATTGCTGTTCTGTCGCTGGTCACAGCGGTCTATGCCGCCGGGATGGCGACCGTGCAGATCGATGCCCGACGCTTCTTCTGCTACCTGTTTCTCAGCCATGCGTCGCTGGTTCTTTCCGGCCTCGAAATCGTCACGACAATCGGTCTCACAGGAGCACTCTGCGTTTGGATTTCCGTCGGCATTTCACTGGGGGGATTTGCACTGACACTGCGATCCGTCGAAGCCCGCATTGGGCGGGTCACGCTGGACCGATTTAACGGGATGTATGAACACACGCCAACGCTGGCCGGTTTGTTTTTACTCACAGGACTGGCGTCCATCGGCTTCCCCGGAACCATCGGCTTTGTGGGGATGGAACTGCTGATTGAAGGTGCCGTGGGCGTCTTTCCATTTGTCGGACTCGCGGTCTTGCTGGCGGCAACATTAAACGGCATCGCCATCATGCGGGCCTACTTCCGCATCTTCACCGGTCGTCGATTTCAAACCCTCGCAGTGCTGCGGTCGCTTTCGTCGGAACGTTTTGCCGTGCTGGTATTGACCTTTCTGGTGATCGGGGGTGGACTGTGGCCACAGCCCGGCGTCGCCTCGCGACATCATGCTGCCCAGACCCTGCTGAAACTCCGGGCTCATCCTGAAGAAGTTATCGAACCGGATGATGACGCCCAGCTTTTGATGGAAGACGAAGCGGTACAGGATTCGCTGCCGACGGGAAGCGAAGAAGAAAAATCGAACGAGCCTGTCAGGGAAGAAGTGATCCACGAGACTCCCGAGGCTGGCGCATCGCTGCAGCCTGCAAATCAGGTGCGAGGTGATCCGGCCGCCTGATTAGAGATTTCGACCGCCGCCTCCAAAATCCATCTGAGTTCACTGCAACTACTACGCACACAAACACGGCAAATTACCAACAGTTCTAACAATGTCGGAGCAAGACAAAATGAGCGCTACGAACGAAGTTCCACGTGGCAATGTCCCGGGATTCTTCAAGTACATGAAGGACGACATGATCTCGGGGCTGCTCGTCTTTCTGATCGCGTTGCCCTTATGCGTCGGTATCGCACTGGCATCGGGATTTCCTCCATTGGCCGGAATTTTCACTGCCATTATCGGAGCGTTCCTGACGACCTTCATCAGCAATTCTGAAATGACCATCAAGGGGCCGGCGGCTGGTCTGATTGTGATCGTCCTGGGCTGCGTTGAAGAATTCAAACTCAATGAAATGCCCTCTGGCACTGACATGGCCGTCTTCGCCTATAAGGCGGCGCTGGCCGTTGGTGTCGTTGCCGCCATCATGCAGATTCTGTTTGGCCTCTTTCGGGCCGGGATCCTGGGCGAGTTTTTCCCGGGCACAGTTGTGCATGGAATGCTGGCGGCGATTGGGGTCATCATTATCGCCAAACAAATCCCGGTCGCTCTGGGTGTCACGGGTGTCAAGGGCGGACCGTTATCCCTGCTCGCGCAGATTCCGGAGTTCGTGAAGCACGCCAACCCGGCGATCGCGCTAATTGGCGTGCTAAGTCTGGCGATTATGTTCCTATGGCCGATGGTACGCAGTCGGGTGAGTTTCCTGAAACCTGTTCCCGCGCACATGATTGTGCTGCTGGTCTCCATGCCACTGGGAATGTACTTAAATCTGAGCACGGCGCATGAATACAAGATCTTTCATTCAGATTACAAATTAAGCGAGCAGTATCTTGTCAAAATGCCGACTGAGGTATTTGGCATGTTCAAAGAGATCCAGACTCCTGACTTTACCGTGCTGAATCAGTTCAAGGCCTGGAAGTGGATTCTCATGTTCTTCCTGATCGGAAGTCTGGAATCCCTCCTGAGTGCAAAGGCGGTCGATCTTCTGGACCCCTACAAGCGCAAATCCAGTATGAATCGTGACGTACTCGCCGTCGGCGTTGCTAACCTGGCGGCGTCGATGGTCGGCGGACTGCCGATGATCTCCGAAATTGTGCGTAGTCGGGCGAACATCGACAACGGCGCGAAGACTCGCTTTGCTGACCTGTGGCACGGAGTTTTTCTGCTTCTGTGTGTTGGGCTGATTCCCACCATTCTGCACCGAATCCCCCTTGCAGCACTCGCCGCGATGCTCGTCTACACCGGAACACGCCTCGCGCACCCCAATGAGTTTCGCAACGTGTACCGCATCGGCAAGGAACAATTGCTGCTGTTTGTTGTGACCTTAGTTGTAGTGCTGTGGACGGACCTCCTCATTGGTGTTGCGGCGGGCATTGTGCTGAAGATGATTTTGCACCTGGCGAACGGAGTGCCACTGCGGTCATTCTTCAAGGCTTACGTCGAAGTAGAAGATGTGGATGAAAATACGAGTATGATCACTGCCCGTGAATCTGCTGTGTTCAGTAACTGGATTCCTTTCAAGCGACAGATAGAAGATATCGGACTGGTACAGCATAGAAATCTGATTCTGGATCTCTCAGGCGCAACGCTTGTCGATGCCAGCGTGATGGAAAAGCTGGAAGAAATGACTCGTGACTTCGAACAGGAAGGATTGAAACTGGAACTGAGGGGGCTGGACGAATTGCGGGCGTTTTCAGCAAGCACCCATTCCGCGAGAAAACGCGGCCTGACCCCGGTTCGTCGATTGACGCTGACTGGCGCACCGGAACTGATGACGAATCTGATTAGAGAAATGGTTCGTATGGGCGCAACAGGATATACCGAAATGCCGTGTTTGGGGGCTGGTCGACGCCTGTTGACCGACCACGATGCCAAGCCTCAGAACCAAACGCGTGTCGAGGTTATTATGCCAGTCTCTGTCTGCGAACAAGTGATTGATTACCTGCGAACCGATATTGTCCCGCAGAATCACCTGACGTTTTGTGTTGAGACAGTCGAAGTCGCGAGGATTACTTCGTTTGTTGGTGCTGCGGGCAGCACGCCGACGGCCGGTCACTGATTCGGTCGTAAAGGTTCCGATCGCCAGCGTTCCTGTGGTCAGCTGCTGATATCTCAGCAGCTGACCCGATGCAAATTGCATCCACACAGATGCTGGGATTGCGGATTTTATGAGTGAGCAATTGGTCCTCGTGGAGATCGTGATCGCTGCTGTGAGTGGAATTCCAGGACTCTGTTTGAGTTGCCGGAGGACTCGTCGGCCCTGCCGCTCGCGCAAGCGGCATCGAGCGTGATATTCGCCAGAATTTTCAAACCGGAATCTTTCGCATTGCCACGCCACCCATTTCGACTTGGAAAACCGGTGACTGCTTCGCTCGCGCCTGGGTTCGCTGGCTGGAAATCCAGGAATCAGTGGCGTTCATTCAGAACCAACTCGCAATACTTCCACCTGGCCCGATCTGCACAGAGTCTGGACCACTTCAACCCAATCATTTGGCGGTCTCACTGGTGGAAGGCTGGCGCGGCGAAATTTGCCATTGCGCACTGACGAATGCGCAGGGGAAATTCGCACGTTACAAGATTGTCGATCCCTCATTCCACAACTGGATGGGCCTCGCGATGTCGTTGCGGATACAGCAAATTTCAGACTTCCCGCTCTGCAACAAGAGTTTCAATCTGTCGTACTGCGGCCACGACCTGTAGCGGCAGGCGATTCGCCATTTGGGGTTTATCCCGGAAAAAAAACGTTCCACAACTATCAGACGCCTCTCGCTCAATCCATGAACCAGCCTGAGCGAGCAGCACTACGAGGAAACCAATTCGTCAGCGTGGAACCGTCACGCGGATACAACGAGAAGGAAATTTTGGATGATTGAACCCATACAGGAAACCGGATTCCGCAGAACTGCTTCAGCGTGCCGGATCGACGCAGGAAACTGGATTCCGCGAAACTGCGTCGGTCTGGGCGACGAATGGCACTAGCTTAAGCTTCGGCGGTCTCGATGTCGTTCTGGTTCCTGAGCGACGTCACAAGGCTGCGGTGCATATGATGGAGTTGCAGTTCGTGCGGCGCAGCTTTGACACCGCTCGGTCAGCAGCAAAGCCGTGAGATGATCATACTCTGGACGAGGGCAACGCTGTCCACTCGGCAGAAACATAAAAAGTGATCAGAACCAAGGACCGTGGTCCTCCTGCGCTAGGACCATTTCGAACGGTTGTGCGGCAGCTTGGCAATGTGTCGAGGTTGCGTGAGTCGGGCGGCCGGCTTCGGTCGTCGTTTGCGTGCCCGTGGTTCCCAGCGTCCAGGACGGTCGCCGACACGGTGGTAAGCAATGGTCGTCAGCATCGCGTCGATCAACGCCGCGCGATTCTCTGGCCGGGCCGCTTCAATCTTCGGAGCGAAGGCCGTTAAGGCGTGCTTGGCTCCTTTGAAACTCACCTCGCGAGGTTCGATGTCGTTTTCGCTGGCGGCGATAGCCATGACTGTGCGGAGCAGGTTGTACGCCAGCAGGTGAGTCCAAATCTCTTTGTGAACCATCTCTGGCGTCTTGCAACGCAGGATGTCCATCTGCATGGTCGACTTGATCGAGCGGATATCGACTTCAATCAGCCACCTCAACGAGTACAACTCGATCACCTCACTCACACTCAGGTCCACGGCATTGGTCATCAGGATTTTCACGTCGTCTGGTGTCGCTTTTTCCAGGTCTGGTTTCATTGTCGAAAAAACAAGCTGTACGCAGCCTACGCTGCGGACTTCAAGCTTCTCCTGATAGGCGTGGTATACGCGAGGTTTCATTTTCGGCCCAACACGCCCCAGTAATCTTCAACACCGTGAGAGACGTCGATAAGACGCATACTTCCCTGTGGACGCTCGAAGCCTGATGGTCTTCAGCGACAGACTCGTCCAATCCTTCAAACGAGAACGCAATTTCGGGCGATTGCCCTTCGGTCCTTCGTAGACTCGTTCCGGGTTCGCCGGAACGATCCAGGTGTATCCTTTCTCTTCGCACGTTTCGCGCACAACTTGCGCGTCATAAGCTGTATCGCCAAGCACGATCACTTCGGCGTCGGCAGGCAGCGGCAACGTACGAATCAACTGTGCGGCGGAATCGGCAGTGGTCGCATGTTCGATGCCGTGCTCCTGGCAGTATTCCTTCGTGTAGTGCGGAATCTCCATCGGAATCCGGATGCCAGACGGTGTGATCAAGAGGCCGAATGTAAAACTATGGACCGTCTTGTAGCCCACCTTCTTCTGGTTGTAGCGGCGTTTCCTGGCCGGATTGCGCCCACGATTGCCGGTGCTGAATGTATTTTTCGTTTTCTTGCCTGCCTGGCTGACCAGCGTCGCATCGATTGCAAAGACGAACTTGCCTCGGTTGCTTTCTCTCGCGAGCAGGAGCTGCATCAGCGGGTTGTTGAAGTTGTGCTGTTGCCAACGAGGTCGCGCCATGAATCGTGTCAGTTCACCGCGATGAATCGACTCAGCGGCGATACTCCCGGCGGCGGCTGAGCAGCTCATTCGTCCTCGATGCATGATGAACGCAAGGACGACTCGCAGCAGCATCGTCCGCGCCAGCTCGTTCAACCCGGTATTCGCGATGAATCCCTTGAGTGCGGCAGCCGATTCAGAGACAACGATTATTGCGGATCCTTCCTGTGCAGGGTGAGAATACAATGAACTCTTCATGGGCTGGATCCGCTTTCAACGCAAGATCAGTTTTTTGCCTCGCTCAAGAATAGCGCAACTTCAAAAAGCGTCAGCGAGGGGAACACGGCGGATGAGGCCGAACGATCAGATCCCTCGCTTACGCGTCGGGTTACAATCGACGCGCTTACGGCCCGCTGGGTCGGGGCGATGCGCGGGTATGTCGGTATCCTCAATCAACAGCAGAGCCAGAGCGCCGAAGTCGCGGCGACAAGGACGGTGCTGGAATTGCCGAACCTCTTTGCGCTGCTCGACCTCGTGCAGCTCGCGGGGGATGCGGAGGCAACAATTGACCTGGCCACTTCACTCTACAGTCTGCTGCAATCGCTCGGCAAGCCGCAGCTGCTGGCGCGCGTGGGGCAGGTGCGCGACACGGTTGCGGCGGCGCTCGGCGACGCCTGGAATCACGCGAGGTTCGAGGCGACGCGAACCCGCATCGAGCAACAGGAGGCCAGCGGACAGTTGCGCGAGGCGTTCGACGGCGCGCAGCAGTTGCTCCAGCGTGCCCGGACGGCAGGCGAGCAGGCGTATCCCGGCGTATCCCGGCGTATCCCGGCGTCGATTTCGATTTGGCGATGGGCCACATCACCCTGGCCCGCGTGTTGCGGACGGCTGGCGGCTCGGAACAGGCCTTGCCGCTGCTGGACGAGGCCCGCCAGCGTTTCGAGACCTTCGCGGGCGTTCGGCGCAGGTCTCCTGACCTCGCCGAAACCGACGACCGCAGGTCTCCCGAAGCGGGCGACGAGGCTGCGATGGTGGGAGACCTGCGGTCGGTGCCCAGTTCGGGGTCAGGAGACCCGCGCACAGCAGCATTGGATCGCGATGCGGGGTCAGGAGACCCGCGCACAGCAGCGGCCAAGGCCGCAGAACGGATGGCGTCCGTTTGCTTCGCGGAACAAGGTGACTGTCCTCGCAACCGGGGTCAGCTCGACGAAGCGGCGGCGGCCTACGAAGAGGGCATCCGACGTGACGAGCAACGCGGTGCTGACCGGGATGTCGCCGTCGGTAAAGGCCAGCTTGGGACCGTCCGCCTGGATCAGCGCCGCTACCCTGAGGCGCTGGCGGCGTATGCAGAAGCGCGCGAGCGGTTCACGCAGTTGGACGAGCCGGGCACCGTCGCCGTGTTCTGGCATCAGACCGGCATGGCGTATCAAGAGGCGGGCCAGCCGGAAGCGGCGGAGGATGCCTACGGGAAATCGCTCGCGATCAAGGTGCGGCTCGGAGATGTCGCCGGGCAGGCGAACACGCTTGGACAACTCGGGAATTTGTATAACGATGTTCGAAAACGCCCTGGGGACGCTGCGGCCTTTTATCGGCAAGCAGCAGTCAAGTATGTCGAAACGGGCAATGGGCGCATGGAAGGCATCGCGCGGAGTGATGTTGCACGCGCCCTGGGCCGATTATGTGGTTTGGACGAAGCGCGGCAGGAAATCCGGCTGGCGCTCGAATTAAAAACTCTGCCCGGCCACGCATCTGAGCCGTGGTAGTCCTGGGGCATCCCGGCCGACATCGAGACGGACGCCGACAACCCCGCCGACGCTGCGGAGGCGCAGGACAAGGCGATCGCCAGCTACCTCGCCTACCGACAGGCCGGCGGTGAGAACCACTACCCGGATGGCCGCATCAGCCTCGCCGTGACCCAGTCCCTATTCGCCGACAACTCGACCGACGCGGCGACTCTCCTCGAACAACTCGCCGCAGAGGAGAAGGCCGCTCATTTTCATACCTTCATCCACGCCCTCCAGGCCATCGTCGCCGACAGCCACGACCGCACCCTCGCCGACGCCCCGGACTTGCGCTTCACAATGGCCGCCGAAATTCTCTTCCTCATCGAAACCCTGGAACAGCCCCGCCAGCCCCCCGCCTGAGCGGCACTCACTGCGAGGCATGGCTGTTGTGGTGCGGTTAATGCACTTCGTTGGACAGCGCCACTTTGGGTTCAGTTGTAGCCCGAAGCGTAAGCGAGGGAACAAGTAAGGAACAATCCCTCGCTGACGCTTCGGGCTTCAAAAACATTGGTGAAATGCCACCTCGCTGGCGATTCGGGTTGGTAAAACACACCAAATCGACACCCTGGCAAGGGGGAGAAGGTGGCCGACAGGCCGGATGAGCGACGGTCTTAAATTGGGTCAAGAAAAAGATTCAAAAAAAGGCATTTTTGAATACCATTGGGATTTTAGTTTTGGGT